>JAFTEL010000113.1 GCA_017453685.1 Clostridia bacterium | reverse complement strand
CATCGCCGAAGGGCTGGCGCTGCGCATCGCTTCGGGCGACGTGCCCGCCAAGCTGGCGGATAAAGAGATTCACCTGCTCGACCTGACCGCTTTGGTTGCCGGCACCCAGTTCCGCGGGCAGTTTGAAAGCCGCATCAAGGGGCTGGTGGACGAAGTCAAGGCCGAGGGCAACATCATTCTGTTCATTGACGAAGTGCATAACTTGGTCGGCACGGGCGACGCGGAAGGCTCGATGAACGCCGCGAACATCCTCAAGCCCGCGCTCTCCCGCGGGGAAATTCAGATCATCGGCGCGACGACCTTTACCGAATACCGCAAATATATCGAAAAAGACGCTGCGCTGGAACGCCGCCTGCAGCCCGTGAAGGTGGAAGAACCCTCCATCGAGGACACCTACAAAGTCCTGCTCGGCATCAAGGATTATTACGAAAACTACCACCGCGTTCAGATCAGCGATTCCCTCGTGCACAGCGCGGTCGTGCTCTCCGAACGGTATATCAACGACCGCTTCCTGCCCGACAAGGCCATCGACCTGCTGGACGAGGCCTGCACCTGCGCGAACCTGCGCAACCAATATATCAGTATGCATGAGCTCGCGGAAAAGAAGCTGGCAGAGCTGCGTGTGGAAGAACAGGCGCTGACAGAGGCGGAAGAAGCCGACTATGAGGCCATCGCCCGCGTCAAATCCGAGATCATCGTGGCGGAAAACGAGATCAAAAACCTCGCCGAACTGGCGAAGAACAACGCCGTGACGGAAAACGACCTCGCCAGGGTCATTCAGCTCTGGACGGGTATTCCCGCGCAGAAGGTGATCGAGAGCGACCTGCGCCGTCTGAGCGACTTGGAAAAGCACATCAAGGCCAAACTCATCGGGCAGGACGAAGCCGTGGAGCTGGTCTGCACCGCCATCAAGCGCGGCCGCGTTCAGATCAACCCGCAGCGTAGACCCGCCTCGTTCATCTTCGTCGGGCCCACCGGCGTGGGCAAAACGGAGCTGGTCAAGCTGCTCTCGCAGGAACTGTTCGACACGCCGGAAACGCTCATTCGGCTGGATATGTCGGAATTTATGGAAAAGCACAGCGTTTCCCGCATCATCGGCTCACCGCCCGGCTATGTCGGCTATGACGAAGCGGGTCAGCTCACCGAAAAGGTGCGCCGCAAGCCGTATTCCGTGATTTTGTTCGACGAAATCGAAAAAGCCCACCCCGACGTGATGAATATTCTGCTGCAAATCCTCGACGAAGGCCGCATCACCGACGCGCAGGGCAGAACCGTCAGCTTTGAAAACACTGTCATCATCATGACCTCCAACGCCGGCAGCGAACGCAAGGAAAACGCGCTGGGCTTCGCCAAGGATGCGGCCGCCGCCTCAAAGGATAAAGCGATGAAGGCGCTGCGCGAGTTCCTGCGCCCCGAATTCATCGGGCGCGTGGATGAGATCGCCGTGTTCAACGACCTGACCCCCGAAAACTACCGGCAGATCGCCGTTTTAATGCTCAACGAACTGATCGAGCCGCTGCGCGACAAAGGCATCACGCTGACCTGGACGGACGATGTGCCGCAGGCGCTCGCCGCCCTGTGCGACGGTAGCCGCGGCGCGCGCGACCTGCGCAACGCCATTCGCCGCAACGTGGAGGACAAGATCGCCAATGCCATCGTCGAAAGCGTGGACGGCGCGTCGATCACCGCCGTTTCGCTCACGAGCGAGGACGGCAAAGTGATCGTCAGCACGAAATAAAAGGGAGTGTTCACCATGCCGCACGGCAAACGGTTTTTCGCCCTGTTTCTCGCGGTCGTTCTGCTGCTGACCGCCCTGCCCTGCTACGCCGTTGACGGCGGCGCGACCTATTACGTGGACAGTGTGAACGGAAGCGACGAAAACAGCGGCACGTCGCAGGCGCAGGCCTTTCGGACCGTTGAAAAGCTCAAAACGCTCACCCTGACGCCCGGCGCGAAGGTTTTGTTCCGCCGCGGCGGCAGCTATCCGTGCGAATTAACGCTCACCTGCTCCGGCACAAAAGAAAACCCCATCGTCCTGTCGGCTTACGGCGACGAAGCGCTCGGTCAGCCGCGCCTTTACACCGACAAGCCCACCGAGGTGCTGCGGCTGTTCGACTGCTCTTATGTGACGGTAAGCGAGCTGGAAATCACCGCACATAATGGCGGCGGCATCTGGATCGACGCGCTGCAAAACACCAGCGTCGGCATCACCCTCACGGGGTTGACGATGCACGATATGCAGAATTACGTGCTGGGCGCGCGCGATAACCTGTCGGCAGGCGCCGCGGGAGCCCGTGCGTGCGTGATGGTCAAGGGGCTGCCCGCCCGTTCGCGCTTTGCGGTCAACGATCTGACGATCACCGACTGCGAAATGTACGACTGCGGCAACGGTATCAGCCTGTGGGGCTCGTGGAACGAGGAACAAACCCCGTGGTGTGAGGAGGAGGACATCGACCCGATCTTCAACACCGGCGCGCTGGTAGAAAACGTGTATTTTCACGATATGGACGCGGAGTCGATCATCGTCGGCATTTGCGACGGCGCGCTGGTCACCCACTGCCGCTCCATCGACTGCTGCCAGGCCGACGGGCTGGACGAGAACGGCGAGGTCAAATACTTCAACGCCTCCATGTGGTTCTGGGGGAGCGTAAACAGCACCATTGAATACTGTGAGATCGCAGGTCAGAAAAACGTGGGCGACGGCATGAGCGTGGACTTCGACTCCTACTCCCACCACTGCACCTACCAATACATCTATTCGCACGACAATCAGCGCTTCTGCAACAACAACCCCAACCACAGCGGCCACCACGGCAACACGGTGCGCTACTGTCTTTCCCTCAACGACAACGGCGGCAGCAACCGTCTGGGCGGCGGCGCGAAGGAATACGGGATGCGGTTTTACAACAACACCATCGTCAACTGCCGCGATTTCGACATCAGCCGTATTCCGGACGGCTTGGTGGCGAACAACATTTTTGCCCCCCTGCCGGGCTACCACATCCGCTATGATTTAGACGCCAAAAAGCAGAACACACTTATCACCCACAACTGCTACTACAACACCCTCGTGCCGATCGTTGATAAGCACCCCTATATCCGGTCGCCCGGCTTCGCGTCGGACAATCTCAACGATCCGGAATCGTTCCGGCTGGTGGCAGGTTCGCCGCTCATCGGCGGCGGGATCGACACGGACTGCGAACTGACCCAAGACTTTTTCGGCAACGACATCACAAGCTGCAACATCGGCTGCTACGGTTCGAGCGGCGTGTCGGGCCGTTACCCGAAAGAGGACTTGCTCATTTTCCCCTTCCGCTATCTGCGCGTGATCTTCCTGACGCTGAAAGTGATGATCGCGCATGAGATCAATAAGAGAAAATAAACAGAAAGGACGTAATTCTATGAAAAAACTCACGGCTGTATTTTTGTCTATTCTCCTCGCCTTCTCCGCGCTCACGCTTGGCGCCAACGCGGCGGACACCCCGAAAACGCAGAAGCTGATCGACGCGATCAACGGCGGTCAGGCGGTCAAGGTCACGCTCAAATCGGGCACCACCATGCTGGGCAGCTCTTCCGACACCTTCATCATCAAGGGCAACGCGCTGGCGTATGAGTACAACACGGGACTGTTCAACATCCGCCTGCTGCTCAAGGACGGCGCTCTCTACGCCTACCTGCCCAAGCTGCCGTTCTTCTATGTCAAAATGTCCGCGCTGGAGCTGGGCATGGGCGCGCTCGACGTGCCGACGCTCGTGAAGCTCGCGACCGGCGCGACCTTCGCCATCCTGCGCTACGTCAAGAGCTATCAGGAGACCATCGACGGCGTGAACTACGACGTGGAGGAATACTTTGACAACGCCTCGGTCACGGCGAAATTCTGCTATGTGGGCGATCAATTAAAGCTTCTCAAGGTGACGGACGCGCAGACTCATTCCGTGCAGAACACTTATTTTGAGAGCATTTCCTTCGACGTGAGCGACAGCGAAGTCGCCGCGCCGGTCGGTCTCAACGTCACCCCGCTGTTCAAGGTGCTGTTCGCCTCGCTTCTCGTCAGCGCGCTGATTCCTGCGTGATCATATGAGCAAAAATGAGATGAAAGATCAGAAAAAAGTGATTTGACGCTTGACAAAGCGAAAAACTCTGAATAGAATAAGAGTCAGAGGCGAACGAATGTTCTTTCACCTCTGATTTTTATTTTAGGAGATCATTGTATTACAAGCCACGAATTCAGAAACAATCCAATGTTTCTGAGAAACCAGTTTAAGGGAGTGGGCATGTTCCACTTGCCGCTGGTCAAAAAACAGCCGATCAAGCTTGATTCCGTTGCGCTTTTGGGCTATGATAAGCTCAGCGAGGATGAAACCGAAAAGATCGTTCACTCTTTTCTGGACGACAACAAATTCGGCAGCATCTATAATGCGACGGAAGAAAAGGTCGAAACACTCAAAAGATTCAAGGCGGTGCTAACGCCTGATTTCAGCATGTACACCGAGATGCCGACGGCGCTGCAGTTGTATAATTGCTTCCGCAACCGCTGGGTCGGCGCATTTTTGCAAAGCAAAGGCGTCAGGGTGATCCCCACCGTCCGCTGGGGCGATCTGGAAAGCTTCAATTATTGCTTTGACGGCGTCGAAAAGGGCAGCATCGTCGCCGTTTCAACGGTCGGTTTAAAAAGCGACAAGGCGAACTTTATGCTCGGCTACAATGAAATGCTTCGCCGCATTCATCCCGAAGCGGTCATTTGTTACGGCAAACCCTTTGAAGAAATGAAGGGTAAGATCATTGCCGTCGACTACGCCGAAACGAACAACCTGAGCAAAAGCGGTTGTACCCCGATCGTGTGTGGACATCCTGAATCCATCTTCATACCCAAAGGCGGCGGCTCGGCCGGCGGCGCTTCGTCGGGGAATCCGAAGCCCAAATGGGAACCAAAGAAGGAAGAGGATAAACGTTTTTTAGGCGAACCAGGAGAGATAAAAGAAACATACAACAAAAAGGGTGAGAGACAACTGACAAAAATAGGAAAAGATGGTTACGCAGAAAGAGAAAGGCATTATTCTGATCATAATAAACCACATAAGCATTCTAATCCACATGATCATACATTTGATTGGAGTGAAGGTCACCCAAATCCCAGTTCACCAATCAATTATTCCGATGGCAATATTCCGAAATTCAAAATACTTGACAAGGGGAAATGCTTGATGAAAACGTCAGAGAATAATATCATAGGTTCAGACAAATTTGAAAGTGTCGACGAGTTCAAATACAGTTTACTATGGGGCAGAGAAATTATTATCGAGTGGGCAGGTATTGAATATACCATCTTAAAAGAAGGCGATAACGATGATGCGTTTACAATTTGTGAAGCCTATAAGCCGGAAACTGAAAAAGTGTTTAAGAAAGTTGACGAACTGCTTGATTTCACCCTGGAAACAGGAGAAGTGCTAAAGGATATTGTCACACGGGCAGAAGTCATCTGGAGGATGCTGTAAGGTTTCAAAAACGCCTGCGTACTTTTCACAAGCACGCAGGCATTTATTTTTGATTATTATTTGATCGGTCGGGCGGGAACGCCGACCGCCGTGCAATCGGGCGGCAGATCACGCACCACGGTCGCGCCCGCGCCGACGATGGTTCTCGCACCGACCGAAAGCCCCTGAATGATCTGCGAGCCGGTGCCCATTTCGCTCTGTTCATACAAATGGGTGTTGCCGGAGACGTTCACCCCGGGATAGAGCGTGACGTACTTCTCCAACACGGCGTCATGCCCGACGGTGCACGCCGCACCGATGAGACAATGATCGCCGACAACGGAATTGACCGACACGTAATTCCTCGCGCAGATGACGACCCCCTGCCCGATCGCGGCGGTATCCGCGACGATTGTATCAGGGTCAATGAGCGTAGCAAAGCGGGCGGACGGGTTGATCGCCTTCATTTTTTCGGTCAGGCGCCGCCGCACGGCGGAACTGCCGATGGCGCAGACCAGATAGGCGTCGGGATAAGCGGCGCAGGTCTCGATGCCGCCCAGCACGGGGCAGCCGTTGATGATCTTGCCCTGCGCGGCCGGTGAATCATCCAGAAAGCCCAGAATATTCCACGTCGGCTCCACCTGATTGATGCGCTGCGCCAGCCACAGGGTATCGCGACCCATGCCGCCGACGCCGAAAATCAGCAGATCGTTCATGTCGGTCTTACTCCTTCCCGAAAAAATCTTTTTCGTGGCAAGTCCCGCTCATCGGGCAGCCGCCGCATTGACCGCCGCAGGAGCACTTGCCGCTCTTTTTGTCTTTCACAATTTTGATCACCGCCAGCACAACGGCGGCGATGAGCAAAACGGAAAGAAGAACGGTTATCAAAATGGATTTCATCCCCTTGCCCCTTTATCTTTTAAGGGTTTGGAGTCGCAGATGATGCCCTTTTCCACATCCTCAAAATAAGTGGAAGACGTCGGCACCACAAAAGTAATGCCCTTTTCAATGATCTCAAACGTGCAGTCCGTGACGTATTCACATTCGCCGTCAACGTTTACGGCGGCGGGTCTTTCGCTGTGGATGGTCATTTTTTTGCCGCGGACGAATTTAGTGATATCCCAATCCAGATGCTCACCGCGCTTATATTTCTGCGTAAGAGAGAGCAGCTTCAGCCTTGAAACCGCCTTTTTGACAATGACAAAGTCGAGCAGTCCGTCGTCGGGCATCGCGTGCGGCGCCGCCATGTAGCCGCCGCCGTACCAGCGGGAATTGCCGCAGAAGCAGAACAGCGTGGGCTGGGTGAACGGCTCGCCGTCGTCGATCGTGACCGTGAAAGTGCTTTTCATGCGGCCGATGAAGCAATAGAGCAGCGACGCCGTATAGGCCGCTTCGCCTGAAAGGAACGGGAGCTTTTTGAAGGTGCCCTGCTTGGCGCAGACCTCGGCGTCAAGCCCCATGGAACACTGGTTGATGGCGATCTTATCCATACATTTGATGACGTCGAGCTGCAGCGGCGTGCCGTTGACCTGCGCCTCGACGTTGACGAGCTGCTCCCTGGCGCCGAACAGACGGATAAAATCGTTGCCGGAACCCAGCGGGATCGCGGCGACCTGAACGTTCTTTTTGCCGTAAGCGCCGTTGACGACCTCGAAGATCGTGCCGTCGCCGCCGCAGGCGTAAAACCGAACGATCTCGTCCCCCTCGGGATACTTGCGGACAAAATCAATGCCTTCATAAGGGTAGGTCGTGACATGGATCTCGTAATCGCCGCCGTTTTTCGCAAAATAATCATGGATCTTCGGTTCGATGGAATCGATTGCTTTGCCTTTGCCTGCGCTGGGATTCATGACAAAAACGTGTTTCATTTTCACTTTTCCTCGCTTATTTGAAATACATATAGGCTTGGCATTTGATCATGCCATTATACAGTTTGCGCCGTTTGTCGGCTTTTCTGCCGAAATCGCTTTCAAAAGTTTCCGACGGGCTGATAATGGTGTAGGACCAGCCGTGCCGCCGCTCGAACACGCTGCCCATCGTGCCGTAAAGGCGCACCGCCTCTTTGTTGTCAAGCAGGCGCTCGCCGTAGGGCGGGTTGCAGATGACGGTGCCGCGTTCCGTGCTGCCGCGAAAATCCCTGACGTCGGCAACGGAAAAGCTGATTTTATCCGCCACGCCCGCCTGCTGCGCGTTGATCTGCGCCACGCGGATGGCTTCGGGATCGATATCCGACCCGAAAGCCGCAAAGTCACAGTCGCGTTTTTCCAAGTCTCTCGCCCGTTCCTTTTCCGTCGTCCAGATGCTCCGGTCAAGCTGAGTCCAACGGTCACAGGAGAAGTTTCTGTGCAAACCCGGCGCAATATTCATCGCCATGAGCGCGCCCTCGATCAAGATCGTGCCCGATCCGCACAGCGGGTCATAGAGCGTATGATACGGGCGCAGGCGCGAAATGCTGCACAGCGCCGCCGCTAACGTCTCTTTGATGGGCGCGGCGTTCGCCTGCGGGCGGTAGCCGCGTTTATGCAGCCCTGCGCCGGAGGTATCCAGCAGCAGACTGACTTCGTCTTTCTGAATCGAAAACTGAATCTGATGGATCGGGCCGGTTTCCTCAAACCACGGGATATGATAGGTCTCCTTCAGCCGCTCCACCACCGCTTTTTTGATGATGGACTGGCAGTCGCTCACGCTGAACAGCTTGGAATTGAGGGAATAGCCCTTGACGGGGAATGCGTCGCGCACGTCGAGCCATTCTTCCCACGGCAAAGCCTTCGTGCCCTGAAACAGTTCTTCAAAGCTCTCGGCACGAAAACTGCCGACCAGAATCTGGACGCGTTCGGCATAGCGGGAACAGATGTTGACGCGCGCCAACAGGTATTCGTCGCCGCAGAACAGAACGCGGCCGTTCTGAGCCGCCACTTCGTCGGCGCCAAGCGCGCGCAGTTCCTCGGCGATCAACCCTTCCAGACCGAGCAGACAGGGGATCACAAACTTGATTTGCATGAAGACTGCCGTCGGAGGGAAAGTGAAATACCCTTCCGATCCTTTCCTTTCGTTGGATTGAAAACACAAAATGTGGGAGCAGATCGCTCCGCTCCCACAATTATAGTAAAATTCTTCGCGTTCGTCAATAATAATCAGTCAATTTCGGGTTCGAGCAAACCGTAGCCGCCGTCTTTACGGGCATAAACCACGCAGACTTTGCCGTTTTCGGCGTTGCAGAACATGTAGAACATGTGACCGACCAGATTCATTTTGAGGATGGCTTCTTCGACCGTTTCTGGACGAAGCTCGACCTTCTTGGTGCGAACCAGCTCATACTCTGTCTCTTCCGGCTCGACAATGTCCTCGGGCAGCACGTCAAACGAAGCTGCCTTCATGCGTTTTTCCAGGCGGGTCTTGTTTTTGCGGATCTGGCGGATGAGCGAATCCACACAAAGATCGAGAGCCTCGTTCATGTTCTCGGCCCGTTCCTGCGCCCGGAAAACCATGTTGTTGTTCATCACAGTCACTTCGACGATTTGATAGTTTTTCTCAACCGTTGCGGTGACCTTTGCCTCGGCAGAATCGCCGAAAAAGCGCTCAATTTTTTTCAGCTTCTTTTCAGCGTGCTCTTTGAAGGAATCCCGAATGGTGCACTTCCTACCGATCGTGGTGATTTTCATAGTAACATCTCCTCTTGTTTGCATCAGCAAGGCGTTCGCTCTGTTACCCTGCCTGCGGCTATATTTTAGCATAGTACACAGATAATATCAATGCTTTTTTGAGATTTTTAGGATTATTTACCGAAACGTAATCAATTTGTTAAGATTGGCGTCAAATCGTTTGGCTCATGTGGCGGGTGACGTGGCAACCGAAATTGACCGCGACCGGCAAACCGGCGATGTGGGTCGGCGCGGTCTCGATGTTGACCGCCAGCGCCGTCGTTCTGCCGCCGAAGCCCTGCGGGCCCACGCCGAGACGATTGATGCGCTCCAGCAGCTCGACTTCCATCTCTCTGTAATATTCCTTCCCATTCCGAACCGAAACGCTGCGGCACAGCGCTTTTTTCGCCAGATAGGCGCACTGCTCAAAGTCGCCGCCGATGCCGACGCCCAACACGATGGGCGGGCACGGATTGCCGCCCGCTTTGATCACGCTGTCAAGAACGTACTGAATGATATCCTCCCGGCTCGCGGCAGGCGTGAACATTTTCAGGCAGCTCATGTTCTCGCTGCCGAAGCCCTTGGGCGCGACCGTGATTTTGACCTGATCGCCCGCGACGATTCTTTCATGCAGCACCGCCGGCGTGTTGTCGCCCGTGTTCTTGCGCAAAAGCGGGTCCTCCACCACGGAGCAGCGCAGATAGCCGTCGTGATACCCGCGGCGCACGCCTTCGTTCACGGCGTCTTCCAGCGAGCCGTCGATCAGATGGACGTCCTGCCCGATCTCCAGAAAAACGACCGCCATGCCGCAATCCTGACAAATGGGACAATCCAGCTCCCTGGCGGCGCTGAGGTTGTTGACCAGATCGGTCATCACGTCGGCCGCCAGCGGCTGCGTTTCGCCTTTCTGCGCTTCGACAAGGCAGGCGGTCAAATCGGCGGGCAGAATCTTATTCGCTTGAATACAAAGCGACGCGACAACGTCGCGCACGGTGTTCACCGATACTTCTCTCATACTTTATCTCCTTATAGCACTAAGCACCATAAAGAACCGGAATTCTTTATGATGCTTTTTTCAAATCGGATTATTTGCGGCCGCCCCGGCGGGAGGACGACGCGCTGTAACGGGAATCGTTCGAGCGGCGCAGGTCGGAAATCTTATCGTCGCTCACCTGCTTGAATTTTGCCATCATGTCTTCAAACGTGGCGGGCTGAGCCGAAGGCTGCTGCCCCTGCCAGGTGTTGGGGCGGGTCTGCCGCGGCGCCCGCGGAGGACGCGCGGGGGCGGGCTTTTCGTCCGGCTGCGGCGAGGCTTCCGCCTGCTTGATGGAAAGGCTGATCTTGCCGTCCGGTGCGACAGCCAAAACCTTGACCCTGACCTCCTGCCCTTCGGACAGATAGTCACGAAGTTCCTTCACGTAAGTGTTGGACACCTCGGAAATGTGGACCATGCCCGTGACGTTGCCCGGCAAAGAGACAAACGCGCCGAAATTCGTGAGCCCTGTGACCTTGCCTTCCATGATTGCGCCGACTTCGATTGACATGAATAGCTGTTCTCCTTGTTTAAATTAACTGTCCGAATCGGCGTAAACGCGCTCGTTCGGCTTAATATAATCTAATTTTTCTCTGGCATATTGCTCCATATAATCGGAAGCGTTTTCGTTCTGCAGGATGTTCTGCAGGTTGGAATTATCTTCCTCATACGCGGAAATCTGTTTGGAATAGTTTTCGGAAACAGCGGTCAAACGCTTGATATCTTTATGCAATTTGATCTGCGAGATCGTAATGATGCCGGCAAAAGCAAGAATAAAAAGCACCAGAATGATGCTGATCGGTCTTTTTTCGCGGTTCTTTTCTTTCATGGATTAACTCCCGTCACGCCCGAAAAGGCGGTTCAAAGCCGAAGATCGGTTCAGGATAAAACAGGACTCTGTATTATATTTATATCATATATCAGAATTTTTGCAAGTCTCTTTTTTATGATTTTTGCCCTTGTCCCGGACTTTCTGTTGAAAAAAGGCAAAAAAGCGAAGCGCCAACCGGAAGGGTGTGCTGATGAACCGAGCCAAAAAGATAAGAACCCTGCGAAGGAGCAGAAACAGGAATTGAGCGCACTGCATCACCACGCGGCTGAGCGTGAAATAATAGGCAAAAAAGCCCACCGCCATGGCGAGCAAAATAAAAAGGCGAAGGCTGCCGTGGTTCACCACGAGCAAAAACAGCACGGTCAGAAACGCGGCGACAACGAGGAACAGCAAGTCCTGCAAAAAGACTCCGCGCCGCTGCCCGCCGGCGATGCGCACGAGGCGAAAGAGATCATAAACCAGACCGAGCAGCGTGCCGAAGCCGACGGAAAGCAGCAGCACCTGATTCTGATAGGCAAAATCCGACAGATACATCAGCGCAGGAAACGGCTGAAAAAGCCGCCGCTCGGCTCCGCGCGGTCGGAAAAGCCGAGGGTAACGATATTCCCTTCCACGGACAGATCGCCCGTTTGCGTGCTGAAGCTGTTGATTTTCAGCTCGCTCCCCGCCACGGTCAGTTCGCCCATGACTGTCTGCGCCACGATGGTCTGCTCGTCAAAGCTCGCCACGTCCTCCACACCCGACACCGATAAAAACCGTTTATCCTCCAGAATCAGGCTCTGTTTAATCACGCCGGCAGCGTTGTGCTCCATAAAAAATAATCCCCTTTCGCGGTTTCAGTTCAATATATGAAACCGTTTCGGGGGATATGAATCAGTGGTTACTTCAGCTGACGGAACATGAGCGCGGCGTCTTCCTTGGTGGCGTGTTCGCTCACGCTGAGCACCTCATACTTGGTCAGGTTGGGACCCATCTGGATCTCGATGACGTCGCCGACCTTGATCTCCAGCGACGCGCGCGCCACCTTGCCATTGACCGTGACGTGCTTGGCGTCACAGACCTCGTTGGCGACGGTGCGCCGCTTGATGATGCGGGACACTTTCAGATATTTGTCTAATCTCATAACGACCTCTTAGCACAAAAGCTGCCGGTTTCCGGCAGCTTTTGAAGGATTGCTTTAATTCTTATTTGACAGCGTTTTTGAAAGCAAGACCGGCCTTGAAAGCGGGCGCTTTGCAGGCGGCAACTTTCATCGCTTCGCCGGTTCTGGGGTTGCGAGCTTTCTTCTCAGCGCGCTCACGAACCTCAAAAGAGCCGAAACCGATCAGTTGGACCTTATCGCCGGCGGCAACCGTCGCGGTGATGGTCTCAAGAACGGCGTTGACAGCCTTCTCTGCGTCCTTTTTGCTCATGGCGGCTTTTTCGGCAACTGCGCCGATCAATTCGTTTTTGTTCATGGTTCATACCTCCGTTAATATTATAATACTACTGTATTATTACCTTCTTTTTGCTTCGTCCCACAGCTTGTCCAGCTCAGCCAGCGAAGCCTGCTTCATGTCGACGTTCTGCCTGGCGGCAAGCTGTTCGACAATGGAAAAGCGATTGAAAAACTTGTCGGTCGCCGCGGTCAGGGCTTCCTCCGCGTCAACGTCGATGAAACGCGAGACGTTCACCGCGGAAAACAGCACGTCGCCCAGTTCGTCCGCCGCTTCTTCGTCCGTTCCGCCGGCAATGGCGGCGCGGAGCTCGGCGATCTCTTCTTCGAGCTTATCCAGCGCGCCGGAAACGTCGCTCCAATCGAAGCCGGCCTTCGCCGCTTTCTTCTGGATCTTGGTGCTGCGCATGAGCGCCGGCAGCTCGCGGGGAACCGCCTGCATCGCCTGCGTGGTGGTCTTTTGCCCTTTGGTCTGGCGCTTGATGTCATCCCAGTTGGACAGCACGTCATCCACGCCGTCGACCTTCACTTCGCCGAACACATGGGGATGGCGAATGATGAGCTTTTTGCAGATGCCGTCCGCCACGTCGTCGATGTTGAACGTGCCCGCCTCGGTTTCGATCTGCGTGTGGAACACCGCCTGCAGCAGCAGGTCGCCGAGTTCTTCCTGCAAAAGCGCCTTATCGTCTTTGTTGATGGCCTCGATGACTTCGTACGTTTCTTCGATCAGGTCTTTTTGGATGGTGGTATGGGTCTGCACCGCATCCCACGGGCAGCCGCCCTCGCCGCGCAGGATCGCGACGATCTCGACCAGATCGCTGAAACAGTAGTTTGACTTAAAATTAAAATTATCAATCATTTTCTTATTCTCCATCAACTTGTTTCATATTACCCCAAAAAGTCATATTTTTCAAGTACTTTTGCAATTTTTTTGCCTTTCGGCAGCATAATAACGTCTTCGCGGGAAATGGACTTGCTCACCAGCAGGCAGGCCGCATAAACCAGCACGGCGATACCGACGGCCAGCAGGGTGGAAACGTTGTAGCCGTTGAGGCGGCTCGTCGCCTTGCCGAAGGTGAGAATGTGGGAGAAAACTGCCTGCGCGGCATAAGCCGAAAACGCACAGACCGCCGAGCAGAGCAGCGGTTTGACGATGGCGGACAGGAAACGGATGCGGCAGCCCGACACCTTGATGGTAAAGTAAACATTGAGCGTGATGATGATCAGATAACACACGATGGTGCCGATGGTGGCGCCGTAAATGTTGAGCTTCGGGATGCCGACGAAGATAAAGTTGCAGATCACCTTGGTGATCGCGCCCGCAGCAATGACCTTGGCGGGAATATCCGCGCGTCCCAGCGCCTGCAAAACATTGGTCAGCGGCGTGGAAAGCGCCATGATGAACGTGACAAAGCCGTAGATCGCCATGATCGGCGCGGCGATGGGGATCATATCCGCCGAATCGGTCGAAGCGTAGAGCAAACGCAGGATCGGTTCGGACAATACGGCGATGCCGAACCCGGCGGGCGCCGCGACCAGCATACAGACACGGATGACCGAGTTGATGGTAGAAGCGACTTCCTTGTTCTGCTTGAGCGCGCGGGCAGCCGCCAAAGCGGGAATGGCGCTGACGCCGAGGGTCATGGTGATCGAGGTGATCATGTTTTTGAAGTCAAGCGCGGAAAAATAGCAGCCGAAGAGATAGGTCGGGATCTTGTCATCCATCGTCTGGGACGCCTGCAGAGAAGCGGCGAACCGCGTTTTGAAATAATCGAGATTGTTCAGCACGACCTGCGTCAGGCGTGTGCGGATGGTGAAATTGTCGATCAGGTTGGTCACGTTCATGATCAGCGCGCTGATGACCATGGGGATGGCGATGGTGATCATCATTTTGACGACCTTTTCCGGATGGCGCGGGCGGGGCGAATTGACCAGCATTTCGCGCGTGAACTGGTCGCCCTTGACCCTGTAGAGCACGGCTAAAAACAGCAGCGCGGCGATGGTGCCGATGGTGATGGACAAAACGGCGGCCGCTGCGGCATAAGGATAGATGCGGCTGAGCGCCTGCGCCTCGGTCTCGCACATCTTGCCGAACACGGAAAGACCCGCGGCATAGCGCTTCAAGCCGTAGCTCTTGACGAATTTGGCGAAGAAGATGCCGAGCACCAGCTTGCCGGACGCCTCAATGACCTGAGAGATCGCGGTGGGCGTCATGTTGCGCATGCCCTCGTAATAGCCGCGGTAGGTGGACATCATACAGCAGAAGAAGATGGACGGCGCGATGGCTAAGATCGACCACAGGTTCTCGACGCTGTGCGCCAGAAAGACGTAGGGAATGGCGATGAGCACGAGCACCAGCGTGCCGACGACGCCGACGATGAAGAACAGACGCATCGCCAGACGGAAGATCATCCGCGCGTCGCGGTAGCGGCCGAGCGAAACGTTTTCCGACACCATTTTCGATACGGCGACCGGCAGACCAGCCATGGAGATGGCGTAGACCGGCGTATAGAGTTCATACGCCGAGCTGAAATAGCCGCGTCCTTCCGCGCCGATGAGCGCCGTGAGCGGAATTTTGTAGATGGCGCCGATGATCTTGACGATCAGGGTGGCGACGACGAGGATCATCGCGCCGTTGAGCATGGTCTGCCCCTGCCCTTTTACATTTCTTGTCTCCAAAACAACACATCCTTAGAGGAATTATTTAACATGTTACATTTATTCGGCAGCCTTGCCGTCATGACCGAGGAATTCCCGCATGAGAGAATCCTGCGGGACGATGGCCGACGGCAGCGCTTCAAACGGGTCCAGTTCTTTGCGCAGGCGGCAGGCTTCGGGAAACCATTCGCCGGTTTCCGACACGGTGTCCAACAGCCGCAGCGCCTCGCTGCGAAAGACGCAGGGCTCATAATTGTGGATGGTATCCAACTGGATATCCGCGTTGTATTTATAGGGCGACAGGTATTTTTCTTCGCCCTCCAGCACCTTATCCCACAGGGAAAAGGTATTCTCCACCGTACTGCTGCGAAAATGATAATCGCGGATCATACGGCGCACCAGACGCAGATCGCGCTTGGTCATCTGCACGGTCTCGTCGCCGCGGTAAATACGGGTGGACACGCTGACGTACAGTTTCATCAGAGCGTCCTGCGGCAGACGGTCGGAAATGACGGGGTTCAGCGCGTGGAGCCCTTCAAAAATGACGACGTCGCCCGGGACGAGCTGAATCTCCAAAGCGTCATCCCGCCGCTTGCCCTCGATAAAATCATACCTGGGCAAAAAGCAGTGACCGTGCTCCGTCAGATCGACCAGCACCCGATTGAGCAGATCAAGCTCCAGCGCCGAAACGGTCTCATAATCGGGCTTGCCGTCCTCGTCCAAAACAAATTCATTACGGTTTTTGTAAAAATCATCGAGCGAGACCGTGTAGGCGATATGCCCCTTGGCGGTCAGCTTTTGCTGAATTTTATCGGCGGTGGTCGTTTTGCCGGAGGAGCTCGGTCCGGCGAGCAAAACGACGTTGACGCCGCCGCGGAAGATGCGTTCGACCGTTTGATTGAGCAGCTCGTCATAGCGGGTCTCCGCGCGGCGGATAAATGACTCGGGTTCCTGCCTGGCGCAGGTGTTGATATCTTTCACGTGATTGAGAACATCCGCCACAACGGCTCACCTCCCCTTTCTAACGATACGCCTCATAGAATTCGCCGATGCGCTGCTTGCGCTGCAAGAGTTCGTCAAAGCGGCTGTTATACTCATATGGATATTTGAAGTTAAAAATGCGTTCAATGTAGTTGCCTTCGGGCGCTTTCAGCTTGGTGACCGCGCCCGCGCCCACGGCGAGCACCGTGTGAAGCTCTTCCATCATGTAGACGTTGTAGAGGCACTCATGCCTCGGCAGACACCAGCCGACGTTTTCCAGATTGCTCACGCAGCGGCTCTGGCGGTACATATAGTACGGGATATAACCGTTATCACGCAGGGTACGGTTGGCGTGATCGACCATTTGCCGCGCCGTATCATCCGTGTTCAGATCGGCATTCTCCTGCGCCACCAGACGGCTGGAACGTTTGAGCGCGAGAGCGTGCACGGTGATGTTTTCCGACCCCAACGCGACCGCCTGATCGAGCGACGCGCAAAACCCTTCCACGCTATCATTCGGCAGACCGGCGATCAGATCGGTGTTGATCGTTTTGAAGCCGACTTCTCTTGCCAGACGGAACGCGTCGATCGCCTGCTGCGCCGTGTGCCTGCGCCCGATGGCGCAAAGAACGTCGTCGTCATAAGTCTGCGGGTTGATGCTCACGCGGTCAACGCCGTGTTCTTTTAAAATGAGCAGCTTTTCACGGGTGATCACGTCCGCCCGACCGGCTTCAAAAGTGATCTCGCGGCACGCGGAACTGTCAAAATGGGCCCGGATGGCGGAGAGCAGTTCGTCGGTCTGTTCCACGCTCAGGATACCGGGCGTTCCGCCGCCGAAATAGACGCTTTCGAGCCGCAGCCCAAGCTGCCGCGCAACGGCGCCGGTGGCTTCGATCTCTTTTTTGAGATTCTCCAGATAAGGCGCGAGCAGCTTTTTGGCGTTCGCGTTCGTGATGGAATGGGACACGAACGAACAGTAGCTGCACCGGCTCGGACAAAACGGGATGGAAACATAGAGGCTGAACGAATCGGGGCGGTTCTGCGCGAAGATATCCCGCTGCGCCTGCGCGACGGTGCGCGCCAAATGAGTGCGTTCTTCGGACACAAACAGCCGATTCTGAAAGTAAGCTTCTGCTTTTTCTTCCCCCATCTCGTGGATGAGCGTGTTCATCAATTTGGAGGGGCGCACGCCGGTGAGCATGCCCCAGACGGGCGTGATACCCGTCAGCTCCGTCAGCGCCAGATACAGGCAAAGCGCCAGATCGTATTCGGCTTCTTCATCGGAGCACGGCTCGGAATCCATCACTTTTTCGCTGGTTCTGCCGCCGACGAAAACAGCAGCCCGATAATGGAAGCCGCCCTGCCGCGTGATCTCGGTCACAATGCGTTCCCCGTCGTCTTCCTGCGGTTCATAGACGAGCCGGATCGCGGCGTTCGGGAAAAACAGGCGGCAGATATTCTCGATTTCATAGTGAAACGGATGGTCTAAGATATAGACGTTCACGATAGTTTCCTCATGTAGCGGTTGCGTTTTTTCTCAAAGCCGATGGTGGTGGCGCGGTTGTGCCCCGGGAAAACGTCCGTATCATCCGCGAGCGGCAACAGCTTATGCAGCGATCCCATCAGCTCATCGAAGTCGCCCCCGATGAAATCTGTGCGGCCGACCGTCAGACAGAACAGCGTGTCGCCCGTGTAGACAGCGCGGTTTTTTCGGTCAAGGTAGCACACGGAGCCGCGGGAATGACCGGGCGTGTGGATCACTTCAAATTCCGTGTCGGCAAAGGGCAGGCGCTCCCCGCCGCTCAGAACGATATCCGCCGTCATGCTGCGGATATCCTCGGGCAGCTCGGCGTCGCCCGCCAGATTATAGGCAGGGTCAGTCAGGCAGATCTCATCCTCTTTGTGGATGGCGACCTTCACGTTCGGATACAGCCGCCGCAGCCCGTTGACGCCGAAGATGTGGTCAAAATGACCGTGGGTGAGCAGAATATATTTCAAATCATAGCCGTCCAGCGCCTGTCGGAGCGCCTCGCACATCTCGGCAGGGTCGATCACACAGGCCTGACGGGTCGCGTCATCGGTCAAAACGTAGCAATTCGCGCCGATGGTACCCAACGGCAGCGTGATTCTGTTCATGATGTTTCCTTCCTTATGCCTTTTTCCAGATGTCGGTATCCAGCAGGATCGTCACGGGTCCGTCGTTGAGGAGCGTGACCTTCATATCGGCGCCGAACACGCCCTTTTCCACCCGCTCCACGCCGTTTTCTTTCAGCAGCGCGGCGTAAAGCTCATACAGGCGGTTGGCTTCTTCGGGCGCGGCGGAGGAAGTGAACGAGGGGCGGTTGCCCTTTTTGCAGTCGGCGCACAGCGTAAACTGCGACACCACCAGACACGCGCCGCCTTCGTCGCAAACCGAGCGGTTCATCTTGCCCTCTTCATCTTCAAAAATGCGCAGCTTCGCCGTTTTGGCGGCAAGCGTCTGCGCTTCGCGGTCGGTATCGCCATCGACGACGCCAAGCAGGATCATCAGTCCATTTTGAATCGCGCCGACGGTCTGCCCGTCGACAACGACCTCGGCGAATTGTACCCGTTGAATGACTGCTCTCATAACTGATTCTCCTTACTTTCTCTCGACCGTCAAAACGCCGTCGATCTTCAGCATTTTGGTGATGCAGCTGTTCAGATGCTCTTTGCCGTCCACGGTGATGGTGCAGTTGATGACGAACGTGCCGTCTTTCATCGTGCGGGAATTGATGTTGGTGATGGGCACGCGCAGCCCGCTGAGCATGACCGAAACATCCGCCAAAATGCCGATGCGGTTGATGCCGGTGATCGTGAGATTCGCGTTATAGACTTCCTTCTGTGCCTTATCCCAATAGGCATTGAGCCAGCGGTAAGGCTCGGCGGATTTTTCAATATCGACCGGCACGTTGCTGCAGTGGCGCGAATGGATGGAAACGCCGTGACCGCGGGTGATGAAACCGATGATCTCATCGCCCGGCAGCGGGTTGCAGCACTGAGCGAATTTGACCAGACAGTTGTCGATGCCTTCCACCACGACGCCCTCGCTGCTTTTGACGCTGCGCTTTGCCATCACGGTGGGCGCTTCCGTCCTGGCGGCTTCGCGCACCATGCGGTTATAATCGTCCTTGATGCGCGGCATGATCTTGCTCAGCAGAATGCCGCCGTAGCCGATCGCGGCGTAAAAATCATCCACTGAATTGCAGCGCTGACGTTCGGCGATCTTATCGATAAATTCGTTGTACTGCTCCTCGGGCAGATGGATGCACGCGCGGCGCATTTCACGGTCGAACTGGTTTTTACCCTCGACGATGTTCTCCTCGCGCCGCTCTTTCTTGAACCAGCTTCTGATCTTGCCGCGCGCCTCGCTCGTGCGCACGATGTTGAGCCAGTCGCGGCTCGGTCCCTTGCCCGCCTGAGACGAGGTGATGATATCGACGATCTCGCCGTTTTTCACCTGATAGTCGATCGGCACGATGCGCCCGTCAACCTTGGCGCCGACCATGCGGTTGCCGACCGCCGAGTGGATGGCATAGGCAAAGTCGATGACCGTCGCGCCGCTGGGCAAATCAATAACGTCGCCCTTGGGGGTGAACACATAGACTTCCTCGCGGCTCAGGTCGTTTTTGATGGTCGTGACGATCTCATCCACGCCGACGGCGTCGTTCTGGCTTTCGAGCACCTGACGGATCCACGCGAGCCGATTGTCATAGTCGCTCTTGCCGCCCTCGGTCATGTTGAGCTTGTATTTCCAGTGCGCCGCGATACCGTATTCCGCCGTGTAGTGCATATCCCACGTGCGGATCTGCACCTCGAAGGGGATGCCCTCTTTGCTGATGACGGTCGTATGCAGCGACTGATACATATTCGGTTTCGGGGTCGAAATATAATCCTTGAACCGCCCGGGCAGCGGACGGAACAGATCGTGCACCACGCCCAGACAGTTGTAGCAGTCGATCACGGTGTCGACGATGATGCGAACGGCGTAAATGTCGTAAATTTCGTCGAACGTCCTCGGCTTGCTCTGCATGAACATTTTGCGGTAGATGCCGTGAACGCTCTTGATTCGGCCGTCGACCTTGGCTTTGATGCCGCTCTCGTCAACGCGCTTGACGATGCGCTGACGGATATCGGACAGAAACTCGTTGCGCTGAGTGCTCTGGCTGGCAAGCTTTTCTTCGATTTCATGATAACCGACAGGATCAAGGAAGCGGATGGCTAAATCCTCCAGTTCCTCCTTCACCGGACGAATACCGAGACGGTGCGCGATGGGCGCGTAGATTTCAATGGTTTCCAGCGCCTTATCACGCTGCTTTTGTTCCGGCATAAAGCGCAGGGTGCGCATATTGTGCAGCCGATCCGCCAGCTTGATGATGATAACGCGGATATCCTGCGACATGGCGATGAGCATCTTGCGCAGATTCTCCGCCTGTTCCTCTTCTTTGGTGCGCAGCTTGATCTTGCCCAGCTTGGTCACGCCGTCGACCAGAGAAGCGACGTCCTTGCCGAATTTTTCTTCGATTTCCTCAATGGTGACGGGCGTATCCTCCGCCACGTCGTGCAGCATTGCCGCCGCAAGCGATTCGGCGTCCATGCCCATGTGAGCCAGAATGATCGCCACGGCGACCGGATGGATGATGTAAGGCTGACCCGACCGCCTGGTCTGATCCCCGTGAGCCTGCTTGGCGACCTGATAAGCGCGGTCGACCATGGCAACGCTCTCTTCGGAATAGTTGCCCTCCATGAGTGTTTTCAGTTCCTGATAACCGCGATCGGCTTCGTCCAGTTCCGCATTCACGCCGTCTCACCTCCGCTGCGAATTTGTGCTAACAGGGCGGACGTATTCAGATCCGCTCTTTTGGTTTGTTCGGGCAAGACAAGGCGCCCGCTTTCCTCCCGAATGAGCGTGCCCAGTTCCAGCATCACCTCAACGGAAACAGCCACCTTGGCATAGGCGTCGCCCCGGCTGCCCAAACGGAAGCAGAGCGTTTCGATATCATACGACCAGCCACCCTGCGCCTTGATATATTTGTAAACGTCCAGCATAAACTCTCTGGACGGCAGCGCTTTTTCGATCTGATCGGCGCTGAGGCGTTCGCCGCGCTTGACGGCGTCGAACAGTTCCATTCCCTCAAACACCTGTTCATCCTGCATCCCGTGGGCGCGCACCGCCTTGATCTGAACGCTCGGTCTGACCTCGCCCATGTAGGTGTTGGGTTCGACCGCAACGGCGCAGTCGATCACGTCGCCCTTAACGAACGGGAACTGATCGGGCGAAACGCCGAAGCGAACCGCGCCGACACGCGCGCCGCCCTTGGAGAGCATCAAGCGGATATGCTTGCCCTCGCCGATGGACTGCACCGCTTCGACCGTCATGCCGAACAGACCGAACACGGGAGAAGGATTCCCCGCGCCGAACGGTTCCAGCGTTGATAAAGCGGTCAGCAATTCGCCGTTGATCGCCGCCGGATTCAATCGGCAGTCGATATCCAGCACGGGACGGGGCATGGCGCCGCAGGAAGCGGCGTATGCGTTGATCCGCGCGCGGAATTCTTCAATTCTGCTGCTTTCCAGCCCGACGCCCGCCGCCAGCGTATGACCGCCGAACTGCGTCAGGCAATCCTCACACGCCTTGAGCGCCTCATACAGCGAAAAGCCCTCGATGCTGCGGCCGGAACCGCGCGCCGCTGCGCCGTCACGCGAAATGACGATGGCGGGTCTGCCGAAAGCGTCGACCAGTTTGGAGGCGACGATACCGATCACACCGTTCGGCCAGCCTTCACCGTCCAGCACGATCACCCGCTGATGCTTGCGCTCGGGATGTTCAAACAACTGCTGTTTGATCTGAGCGAGAATCTCGGCTTCCGCCCGATGGCGCAGCACGTTGGCGTGATCGATCTCTTCCGCCAACTCCTGCGCCGGTTCATCCTCTTCGCACAGCAGCAGCCGGATCGCGCGGGTCGGGCTGCCCATGCGGCCGGCGGCGTTGATGCGGGGAATGAGCGTGAACGCCAGCGCCGAAGAAGTGATCGGCTTTTCCGAAAAACCGACGGCGCTGCGCAGCGCGATCAGACCCGGACGGTCGGATCGGTTGAGCATGTGCAGCCCGCGGAACACGAACAGGCGGTTTTCATCCAGCAGCGGCATCACGTCGCCGACGGTGCCCAAAGCGAGGATATCGGCATACTGCTCGGCAACGGTCTCATAGTCGCATTCTTCCAGCGCGCAGACGAGCTTGAACGCCACGCCGACGCCCGCTAAGCTTTTGAACGGCAGCGCACAATCCGCGCGGTAGGGGTCGACCACCGCCAGACAATCGGGAAGAACGTCGCCCACACGGTGATGGTCGGTCACGACCATGTCGATGCCCTTTTGGCGGGCGTATTCCGCTTCCTCCACGCAGCTGACGCCGCAGTCGACCGTGATGATCAGCTTCACGTTCTGTTCCGCGCAAAAATCAATGGTCTCTTTTTTTAGCCCGTACCCTTCACTGCGTTCGGGGATGCGGTAGAGCACGTCGGCGCCCTGCTGCTCCAGATAGGAATAGAGCAGCGCCGTCGCCGTCACGCCGTCGGCGTCGTAGTCGCCGCAGATGGCGATGCGGTCAAAACGATCAAGCGCCGTTCGGATCGCCTGCACCGCCTTTGCCATATCGGGCAGATCGTAGGGAGAAGACGGCTCGACCTCGTTGAAGAAAAAGGCGCGAACCTTTTCGTCGGTGTCGATGCCGCGGGACGAAGCGATCAGCGCCGCGACCGGATACAGTCGGTTGCGCTCCGCCAGACCGACGGCGAGCGTTTTGTCGACCTTTTTCACATTCCAGAGTTTTCTGCCCATCGCTTCATCACCTCCTAATATATAAGAATAATCAGAATAAAGTGTATTATAACACCAAAAGGAAGATATTTCAACTTTTTTCCCGCTCTCCGCAAGGGAAAACCGAAAAAAATTGCAAAAATTCACAAGGGCAACCCCTTGACACGGCGCGGCAGTTTTGTTATAGTAATTTGTAAAGTTAGGGCAATACTGAAAAAAGCGTTGAGTCAGACTGCTTGTTTCCCGCTTTCACTGCCAGAGAATCCGCCGCACGGGCTGAAACGGCGGAGCTGTGAACGAAACAACGACCCCTGATGAGCGTCGCCGAAGCCGATGGTCGGATAAGGCGCACCGCATGTGCAGCGTTACGGCACACAAAAGCGGCATAGAGATTCTATGCAATACGGGTGGAACCGTGGAGCTTGTTTTTACAAGCTTCACCCCATAGTCTGGGGTGGGGCTGTTTTTTATTTGCATTTTTTCGGAAAGGATGACAGATATGATCCGAGTAACACTCAAAAACGATGTTGTGAAGGAGTTTGAAAGCGGCGTGTCCGTTGCCGAGATCGCCAAGAGTCTGGGCATGGGGCTTTACAAGGCCGCCTGCGCCGCCGCGGTCAACGGCAAGGTCTGCGACCTGCGCACCGTCTTGACCGAAGACGCCAGCGTCGAAATCCTGACCTTTGACGACGACGAAGGCAAAAAGGCGTTCCGCCACACTGCCTCGCACATTCTCGCCCAGGCGGTCAAGCGCCTGTACCCGCAGGCGAAGCTCGCCATCGGTCCCGCCATTGACAACGGTTTTTACTACGACTTTGACGTGGATTTTTCCTTCACGCCCGAGATTCTGGAAAAGATCGAAGCGGAAATGAAAAAGATCGTCAAGGAGGGTCTGCCGCTGGAGCGCCACGAGCTTGCGCCCGCCGACGCCATTCAGTATATGGCGGATAAAGGCGAAATCTACAAGGTGGAGCTGATTCAGGAGCACGCCGACAAGGGCGAGAACATCACGTTCTATAAGCAGGGCGAATTTGACGAGCTGTGCGCCGGTCCTCACCTGCCCGACACCTCGCGTGTCAAGGCCTTCAAGCTCACCTCCGCCACCGGCGCTTACTGGCGCGGCGACTCCAAGAACAAGATGCTGCAGCGCATCTACGGCACCGCATTCCCCAAACAGGTCGATCTGGAAGCCTATCTGACGCAGGTCGAAGAAGCCAAAAAGCGCGACCATAACAAGCTCGGCCGCGAGCTGGAGCTGTTCACCACCGCCGAGATCATCGGTCAGGGTCTGCCGATCCTGCTGCCCAAGGGCGCGCGCATCATTCAGCTGCTGCAGCGCTTTGTGGAAGACGAAGAGCAAAAGCGCGGCTGGCAGCTCACCAAAACGCCCTATATGGCCAAGAGCGATCTGTATAAGCTCAGCGGTCACTGGGGCCATTACAGAGAAAACATGTTCGTGCTCGGCGACCCGGAAAAGGACGACGAAGTGTTCGCCCTGCGCCCGATGACCTGCCCGTTCCAGTATCAGGCCTATCTTAACCGCGCGCGTTCCTACCGCGATCTGCCCCTGCGCTACAACGAAACATCCACGCTGTTCCGCAACGAAGCCAGCGGCGAAATGCACGGGCTCATCCGCGTGCGCCAGTTCACCATTTCCGAAGGTCACCTGATGTGCCGCCCGGATCAGCTGGAGGACGAGTTCAAAAACTGTCTCGAGCTCGCCATCTTCATGCTCAAAACGGTCGGGCTGTATGAGGACGTTTCCTACCGCTTCTCGCAGTGGGATCCCGATGACCGCGAAAAATACATCGGCACGCCCGAACAGTGGGATGAAGCGCAGGGCATCATGAAGAAAATTCTTGACCACCTTGAAATCCCCTACAAGATCGGCGTGGGCGAAGCCGCGTTCTACGGTCCGAAGCTTGACATTCAGATCAAAAACGTACACGGCAAAGAGGATACCCTCATCACCATCCAGATCGACCAGATGCTCGCCGAAAACTTCGGCATGGAATACACCGACGCGGACGGCAGCAAGAAGAACCCCTATATCATTCACCGCACGTCGCTGGGCTGCTACGAACGCACGCTTGCCCTGCTGATCGAAAAATACGCCGGCGCGTTCCCCGTGTGGCTGGCTCCCGAGCAGGCAAGACTGCTGCCGATTGCCGACCGTCACCACGAAGCGGCGCAGCAGGTCGTTGACCGCCTGAGCAAGCTCGGTCTGCGCGTCACCGCCGATTACCGCAGCGAAAAGACGGGCTACAAGATCCGCGAAGCGCAGATGGAAAAGATCCCCTACATGCTCGTCATGGGCGACAAGGAAATCGAGGACGGCACGCTTTCCGTGCGCAAACGCGGCTTCGGCGATCTGGGCGCGATGAAGATCGAGGAATTTGAAAAGATGATCCTCGAACAAAACGCAAGTAAGGAAATTTTCTGATGAGTGAGATTCAATTCAAAAAAATCGACCCCGCTGCGGTCATTCCGCAGCGGGCGACCGCCGGCAGCGCGGGGCTCGACCTGAGAGCCTGCCTGACCGAGCCGGTCACGCTGAAAAAAGGCGAACACGCCCTGATCCCGACCGGTCTCGCCGTGAAGGTGGAGGACGGGTTTGCCGCCATGCTCTTCGCCCGCAGCGGACTTGCCATCAAGCACGGCATCGGGCTGCTCAACGGCGTGGGCGTGGTGGACAGCGACTACCGCGGCGAGATCCGCGTGGGCGTCATCAACCAGTTTGAAGAAACCTACACCATTGAGCCGAACGAGCGCATCGCTCAGATGGTGGTCATGCCCGTGAGCCTCGCGCCTGTCATCGAGGTCGACGAACTGGATGAAACCGACCGCGGCGCGGGCGGCTTCGGTTCGACCGGTCGGTAAAATCCACAAAAAAGGCAGGCAGATTCCTGCGGAATTTGTTTGAATAATTATGCAGAATTCTCTTGACTTCTTGCAAGATTCCTGTATAATGATAACCGGAATTTGAAAAATGATAACCGGAATTTGAAAAAAGAAATGAGGAGCAGCCATGAAAGAAATCAAAAAAGTCGTTCTCGCCTACTCCGGCGGTCTGGACACTTCCATCATCATCCCGTGGTTAAAGGAAAACTATAATAACTGCGAAGTCATCGCGGTTTCCGGCAACGTCGGTCAGGGCACCGAGCTCGACGGGCTGGAAGAAAAAGCGATCAAGACCGGTGCGTCCAAGCTCTATATCGAAGATTTGCAGGACGAGTTCGTGAATGAATACATATTCCCCACGCTGAAAGCCGGCGCCGTGTATGAAAAGGACTATCTGCTCGGCACTTCATTCGCCCGCCCGGTCATCGCCAAGCGCATCGTGGAGATCGCCAAGGCCGAAGGCGCCGACGCCATCTGCCACGGCTGCACCGGCAAGGGCAACGATCAGGTTCGCTTCGAGCTGGCCATCAAGGCCTTCGCGCCCGACATGCAGATCATCGCGCCCTGGCGCATCTGGAGCATCAAGAGCCGTGAGGAAGAGATCGAATACGCCGAAGCGCACAATATCCCACTGAAGATCAACCGCGAGACCAACTATTCCAAAGACAAGAACCTGTGGCACCTGTCCCATGAAGGACTTGATCTTGAAGACCCCTCCAACGAGCCGCAGTACCGCAAGCCCGGGTTCCTGGAAATGGGCGTCGCCCCCGAAGACGCACCCGACAAGGACACTTATATCAAGCTCACGTTTGAAAAGGGCATCCCCGTCGCGCTCGACGGCGTGAAGATGGGCGGCGTTGAGATGATCAAAAAGCTCAACGAGATCGGCGGCGCGAACGGCATCGGTCTGGCTGATCTGGTCGAGAACCGTCTGGTCGGCATGAAGTCCCGCGGCGTTTATGAAAATCCCGCCGGCGCCATCCTCTATAAAGCGCATCAGGTGCTGGAGACCATCACGCTTGACCGCGACACGCAGCATTACAAAGAGCAGGTCGCCCTTCGCTTTGCCGAACTGGTCTACTTCGGCCAGTGGTACACGCCCCTGCGTGAAGCGATCAGCGCTTTTGTGGACAAGACGCAGGAAGCCGTCAACGGCGAAGTGACCCTCAAGCTCTACAAGGGCAACATGATCAACGCGGGCGTCACCTCCCCGAACTCGCTTTACAGCGAAGATTTCGCGACCTTCGACGCGGATGAGGTTTACAATCAGGCGGATTCCGCCGGCTTTATCAACCTGTTCGGTCTGCCGATCAAGGTGCGCGCCATCCTGGAGGCCGAACGCGGCAACAAATAACAATTTTACGAATAATTATGCAGGCGGCTGTATGCCGCCTGTGTTTTTACGGAGGACATGACCATGAAGCTTTGGGCGGGTCGCTTCTCAAAGGAAGCCGACAAGAGAACCAACGATTTCAACTCATCCATCAAGTTTGACAGCCGTATGTTCCGCGAGGATATCGACGGCTCGGTCGCCCATGCCGCCATGCTCGGCGCGCAGGGCATCATCAGCGTGGAGGACTGCGAAAAGATCATCAACGGTCTGAAGGGCATTAAAGAAGATATCCTCAACGGCACGCTGCTCATCGACCCCGACGCCGAGGATATCCACACCTTTGTGGAGCAGACCCTCACCGCGCGCATCGGCGACGCCGGCAAACGCCTGCACACCGGCCGCAGCCGCAACGATCAGGTGGCGACCGATATCCGCCTGACGCTGCGCAAGGAATGCGACGAAGTGATGGACTTGCTGCGCCATCTGACCGACACCATTTTCAACAAGGCGCATGAATATGAGGACGCCATCATGCCCGGCTACACGCATTTGCAGCGCGCGCAGCCGATCACGTTCTGCCTGCAGCTTTCCGCCTACGTGAGCATGCTGGAGCGCGACATGGGGCGGCTGAGCGACGCGAAGGCGCGCATGAACGTTTCGCCCTTAGGCAGCGGCGCGCTGGCGGGCACCACCTACCCCATCAACCGCCAAATGACCGCGCAGCTGCTGGGCTTTGACGGCGTGGTGGAAAACACGCTCGACGGCGTGTCCGACCGCGATTTCTGCATGGAGATCGCCGCCGCGCTCTCCATTTTGATGGTGCATCTCTCCCGCCTGTGTGAGGAGATCATCCTGTGGTGCTCATGGGAATTCAAATTCGTGGAGCTTGACGACGCGTTTTCCACCGGTTCAAGCATCATGCCGCAGAAAAAGAATCCCGACCTGGCGGAACTCATCCGCGGCAAATCGGGGCGCGTGTTCGGCGACCTGATGACGCTGCTGACCATGATGAAAGGGCTGCCGCTCGCCTATAATAAGGATATGCAGGAAGATAAAGAAGCGGTATTCGACGCGATCGACACGGTGAAAATGTGCATGACGGCGATGGACCCGATGATCGAGACCATGCGTGTGATCCCCGAAAACATGCGCAAAGCCGCCGCCGAAGGCTTCATCAACGCCACCGACTGCGCCGACTATCTCGTCGGCAAGGGACTGCCGTTCCGCGACGCTTACAAGGCCACGGGCGAGCTGGTGGCAACGTGCATCCGCGAAAAATGCACGCTGGAAACGCTGCCGCTGGAACAGTACAAGGCGGTCTGCGAGCTGTTTGACAGCGACGTGTACGACGCCATCCGGCTGGAGACCTGCGTGGAAAAGCGCGCGGTGAAAAAGTCATGAAGCACAAGCGGATCATCACCGTCCTGCTCGCCGCGGTGATCGGCGTGGGCGCGGCGCTGGGCGGCTGCGGCGCGAAGCCCGCCGAGAAGAGCGAGCCGACCACGGTCGACACCCGCAAAGAGCCGATCGTCATCGCCGACAGCTTTCAGCTCCCGTCGCCGAAAAGCGTGAACACGTTTGAATACGAGCCGACCGAAGCCGCGGAAAAGCTGGCCGCTCACGTCGAAAAATACTTTCATATTGACAAACTTGAGCCGCAGGACACCTGCTCCGGCACGTTTTTCGATTCCCGCGGGCAGGACGAAAACGGCAGCGACATCGTCTTTCAGCAGAATACGGCGTCGGGCTCATTTGTCTATTCCGCCACCTTCTCGATACCGAATAACCGTATATTTATGCAAACCAATGATGGCGTGCGGCTGGAAAGCAAAAAAGCCGAACTGACCGCAAAAGCCAAGGCGATCGCCGCGGAATTTGAAGAAGTCGCCGGCGAGCTGATGCTGTCCGAGGTGAACAAGGAGAACTGGAGCGTGACGACGAACATCCGCGCCGGCACCAGCTTCGACGAGTATTCCTTTGACACTTACAGCTTCGTTTTTGTGCCGCGGGAAAAGCCGCAGTTTCAGGCCGACGAGAACACGGTCGTCACCGAGCAATACAGCGGCGACAGCTTCTATATCCTGCTGCGTCCCGACGGCGAAGTCATCAACCTTTACTGCGGTCTGACCAACGCGCCGCTGAAAAAGACAGGCGAAGAAGCCATGTTCACCGTCGAGCAGCTGCTCGCCTATGAAACAGCGATGTATGAATCTTCTCTGGACGGGGAAGGCGGTCCGACGGTGCCGGACGGGCAGCAGATGGTCATCACCGGCTGCCGCCTGGTCTATGCCAACAACGGCGTGAGCTACGCCCGCTGCTACCCCGGCGTGATGCTCAGTTATTACCTGAGCGGCGACCCGTCGGAAGTCATCGAAGAATTCGAGCCGATCGAATTCTTGCGGGACGGGATTTGATACAGACCTCTTGCGGAATCGTAAACAATATTTTAACGAACGGCAATAAAGATTGACGAATGACGGAAAAAGTAGTATAGTATACAAAATACTGTACTGCTTTTTCCTTTTTCCCCTACAAATTGACAAAAGGATGTGACAGCAAGTGAAAGGTATCGTTCTGGCCGGCGGCTCCGGCACAAGGTTATACCCGCTGACGATGGTGACCAGCAAACAGCTCCTGCCGGTTTACGATAAACCGATGATATATTATCCCCTTTCCACCCTCATGCTTGCCGGTATCCGGGAGATCCTCATCATTTCCACCCCGGCCGACACACCGAAATTCGAGGCGCTGATGGGCGACGGCTCCAAGTTCGGTCTGAAGCTTTCCTACGCCGTGCAGCCCAGACCCGAAGGGCTGGCGCAGGCGTTCATCATCGGGGAAGATTTCATCGGCGACGACGACGTTGCCATGGTGCTCGGCGACAACATTTTTTATGGCAACGGGCTGGGCGCCGTCCTTCGCGGCGCGGCGCAGAACCACAAGCGCGCCACCATCTTCGGCTATTACGTGGAAGACCCGTCCGCCTTCGGCGGGGTGGAATTCGACAAGAACGGCAAGCCAATTTCCATTGAGGAAAAGCCGGAAAAGCCCAAATCGAACTACGCCGTGACCGGTCTTTATTTCTACGACAACCGCGTGGTGGAATACGCCAAGGCGCTCAAGCCTTCGGCGCGCGGCGAACTGGAGATCACCGACATCAACCGCATTTACTTAGAGAACAACGAACTGGATATCAAGCTCATGGGGCGCGGCTACGCGTGGCTGGACACCGGCACGGTGGATAACCTGAACGAAGCCTCCAACTTCATCCGCAGCATTGAACAACTGCAGGGCATCCAGATCTCCGCATTGGAGGAGATCGCCTACAACAACCGCTGGATCACAAAAAACAGCTGCTGGAATCGGTCGAAAAATACGGCAAATCGCCCTACGGTCAGCACCTCAAGCGCGTGGCGGACGGAAAGATCCTTTACGGCAACTTTACGGCGCGGCCGATCTGGGGGCAGGGAGACACGAGTTATGACGAAAACTGACACGCTGACTGCCGTGAAGACTAAGCTGGAGGGCGCCGTCATCGTGGAACCGCTGATCCACGGCGACAGCAGAGGCTGGTTTTACGAAAGCTATTCCAAGCGCAAATATGAAGCTCTCGGCATCTTCGCCGATTTCGTGCAGGATAACCGCTCCTATTCCCAACAAAAGGGCATCCTGCGCGGGCTGCACTGCCAGACCGAACCGTTCGCGCAGGCCAAACTGCTGACCTGCACCAAGGGCGCCATTCTTGACGTGGCGGTCGACATCCGCGTCGGCTCCCCCACCTATTGTCAATGGGTCAAGGTGGAGCTTTCCGCCGAAAACAAACGCCAGTTTTTCATTCCGCGCGGGTTCCTGCACGGGTTCGTGACGCTGACGGACGAGGTGGAAGTGCTCTACAAGGCCGACAACTACTATGAGCCGTCGGCGGATCGCAGCATTTGCTGGAACGATCCCGCGTTCGGCGTGGAGTGGGGCGTCGATGACCCCATTCTTTCGGCAAAAGACAGCGCTGCGCCATTGTTCCGTGACAGCGACGTCAACTTCATCTATTAAAAAACGACGAGGGGCGAACCGCGGTTCGTCCTTCCTTTTTGCGAGGGAAACAAATGAAAGTTCTTGTTACCGGCGCCGCCGGTCAGCTCGGGTATGACCTGCTCAAAGAGCTGAAAAGCAGAAATATTGAAACCGTTGCGGCGGATAAAGCCGAATTCGACCTGACAAACGCCGACCAGACGACCGCCTTTGTGAACGCGCACCGCCCCGACGCGGTGATCCACTGCGCCGCCTACACCGCCGTGGACAAAGCGGAGGAGGATGCGAAAGCCTGCCGGCTGGTCAACGTGGACGGCACGCGGAATCTGGTGAACGCCTGTCAGGGTCTTGACGTGACATTCGTGTATATCAGCACCGACTACGTCTTTGACGGCACGAAGGACATCCCCTATGAAGTGGACGATCCGATCCGCCCGCTGTCGGTCTACGGCGCGACCAAGGCCGAGGGCGAGACCCAAGTGCGGCACGGGATCGAAAAGCATTTCATCGTGCGCACCTCGTGGGTGTTCGGCAAAAACGGCAACAATTTCGTCAAAACCATGCTGCGGCTGAGCAAGGAAAAAGAGGAGCTGCGGGTCGTGTGCGATCAGATCGGTTCCCCGACTTATACGCCCGATCTGGCAAAGCTGCTCTGCGACCTGCTGCCCACCGACAAGTATGGCACGTATTTTGCCACCAACGAGGGCTTTTGCTCGTGGGCAGAGTTTGCTGCTGAAATCATGCGGCAAAGCGGCAGCCAAGCGAAGATCGTGCCGATCCCATCCGCGGAATACCCGACCAAAGCCGTGCGCCCGCTGAACAGCCGCCTGTCCAAACAGGCGCTGCGCGACGCGGGGTTTGAGACCCTGCCGCCCTGGCAGGACGCATTGGCGCGTTTTTTGGCGGAAACGGAATAGTTTCGGTCATATCCTGACGGGCGGTTCAGCTTGACAAACCGACTCGGTTGTGATAGAGTGATTCAACAGCGCACACGACGCAGCCGAAGGAGGTGAGCATCACGGAAAATCAGAACGGCAAAACCGTTGCCCAAAACAAAAAAGCCTACCACGACTATTTCGTCATCGAAGAAGCAGAGGCGGGCATCGAGTTGTTCGGCACGGAGGTCAAATCGATCCGCCAGGGCAAGGTGAACCTGAAGGATTCCTGGTGCTCGATCAAGGACGGCGAGATATTCGTGAACGGCATGCACATCAGCCCCTATGAACACGGCAACATTTTCAACCGCGAACCGCTGCGGGTCAAGCGCCTGCTGATGCACAAACGCGAGATCAACCGCCTGTTCGGGCTGACCAAGCAGCAGGGCTACGCCATCATTCCGCTTTCGCTCTATTTCAAAAAAGGCAAAGCCAAGCTCAAGATCGGGCTTTGCAAGGGCAAAAAGCTGTATGATAAGCGCGAAGCCGCCGCCAGAAAAGACGCCGTACGCGACGTGGAACGCGCGATGGCAGGGCGGCAGCACGATTAATGAATCAGAGATGTCGTTTTTGACCCGATGGTCGGCGTCATCTGTTCGTTACGTTCCACCTCATCCGCCCCTGCGGGGCACCTTCCCCTCAAGGGGAAGGCAATATATGGGGATGAAAGGATTTCGACGGGGATCCTGAGCCACGATAAGCGAGTAGCGGTGCGGGACCGCTATAAAATCCGCAGTTTATGAAAAATAAACGACAACAATACTGTTCTTAAAGCTGCCTAATTAGGCGGCCGTCCTGTCCGGAAGGACCGCGGTCCGGAACAGGGCGTCGATGAGCGGTGAACGTGAACGTGTGAGCGCCTTGTAACACGTCAGGCATCAAAGGCTACTCAACGGCAGAGCTCGCCGGTCGGCGCTGCCCGAGGGGAATGTCAAACCTCCGGCTACACTCGTAGAAAGTCGTGAGGAGGGGTTTTCGGACGCGGTTTCGATTACCGCCATCTCCACCAGCAAAAGCGCCTCATTTGCTTGCCAAATGAGGCGCTTTTGAATGATGTTTGCCCTTTCGGGCAAATGATGCTGCCTGCGGCAATGATGTCGCTTTGCTTATGATGCGTGCCTGCGGCACATGAATGGCAAACATCGCATCATGGATTGCCGAGTGATCCGCATCATTTCGGCGACAGTCGAAGCATCATCAGGCGCACTGCGCCGACATCATTCTTTCTCATCTTCCCCAACTCTTCCGGTTAGAATCAACCGAATCTTTTTCCTGCACTATTCCCCCGCGTCCTGCTTTTTTATTCTTTTTTTAGTTGCAACCGCGCGAAATATATTATATAATATTTTTATTCTGAAATTTTCGGAGGTTTTTTTGTGAACAGTGAATTGAAATACTGGGAAGACCCATCGATCATAAAAGAAAACAAAGAGGACGGGCACTGTCTCGCGCCGTACTTCAACAGCTTCAAGCCTGCCGTTTTCGGGAACGAGCCGCAGCATAAGCTCCTGCTCAACGGCACATGGAAATTCTATTGGCAGCTGGGTGTGGACAAACTGCCCAGTGAATTTGCCTCCCCTGCTTTGGATGACAGCGTGTGGGACGACATCACCGTACCGTCCGTCTGGCAGTTCAAGGGCTACGGCAAACCGATCTACCTTGCCGCGTTTTATCCGCACGCGCTCGCGACCGCCAAGAACAAGATTCCGACCGTCAGCCACAAAGAAAATGAGCTGGGCATTTACCGCCGCACCTTCACCGTGCCCGAGAGCTTTGACGGGCATGAGGTGTTCATCCACTTCGGCGCGGTCAAGGCCGCGTTCTTCCTGTATCTCAACGGCAAGCGCGTCGGCTATTCGCAGGGCTCGATGACCCCCGCCGAGTTCCGCATCACCCCCTATCTGCAAGCGGGCGAAAATCAGATCACCGTGGAGGTCTACCGTTACTGCGACGGTTCTTACTTGGAAGATCAGGATATGTGGTTCCTCAGCGGCATTTACCGCGACGTGTATCTGTTCGCCGAGCCGAAAATCACCATCTGGGATTTTTATGCCAAGGCACAGCTGGACGAGGAATGCAAAGACGGCAAGCTGGACTTTGAGATCAATCTCCGCAATTTTCAGGACACGGCGGCGGCGCTGTTTGCCGACGTGCTGCTCATGGAGAACAAAGAGGCGCCGCAGGTCATCGGCAGCGATCAGATCCTGATCCAGCCGGGCGAAAGCTATTACAATTTTTCCTATGTCAAAGCCGAGCCGAAACAGTGGTCGGCGGAAACGCCGCATCTCTACCGCGTCGCCGTGGTGCTGCGCACGCAGGATCAGATCATCTGCGTCAAATCCGTTCGCATTGGCTTCAAGCGCGTTGAGAAAAAAGGCAACGTGCTGTATATCAACGGCAAAAAGGTCATCATCAAGGGCGTGAACCGCCACGATTTCGACCCCGATAACGGCTGGGCGGTGCCGAAAAGCACCTATAAGATCGACTTGAGTCTGATGAAAAAGGCCAACATCAACGCCATTCGCACCAGCCACTACCCCAACGACCCGCTGTTCTATGAGATGTGCGACGAAATGGGCTTTTACGTCATGGACGAGTGCGACCTCGAGACTCACGGCGTGCGCCGCAAGAACTGCCCGGGCGACAACCCCATCTGGTCGCACGCCTGCGTCGACCGCGCCCAGCGCATGGTGCTGCGCGACCGCAACCACGCCTGCGTGTGCTTCTGGTCGCTGGGCAACGAGGCCGGCGACGGCAGCAATTTTCTGCTCATGCGCAAGGCCATCGAAAAGCTGGACGACACCCGCCTGTTCCACTATGAGGGCGAATTCAACTTTGACAAATCCGATTTCATCAGCCGCATGTATCCCGACGGCAAATATGTGGAAAAGCTCGGCAAACAGGAAGCCATTAAAGTGAGCTGGTTTGAAAACGTCGCCAACATGCTCGCCGCCGACAGCAAGCCCATCAAACAGGAGCATTACGCCACGCGGCCGGTCATTTTCTGCGAATACGCTCACGCCATGGAAAACAGTCTGGGCAACTTCAAGGAATTCACGGACGCCTTTGAAAAATATGACAACCTCTGCGGCGGTTTCATCTGGGATTACGTCGATCAGGCGATCCGCGTCAAAGACGGCGAGCAGGACAAATGGCTCTACGGCGGCGATTTTGACGAGGGCAAGACGAGCTATTATTTCTGCGCCAACGGCATCATCGGCGCGGACCGCATCCCCCACCCCTCTTATTACGAAGTGAAAAAGTGCTACGCCGACGTGACCGCTAAAGCGGTCAACGTCGAAAAAGGCACGTTTGAGATCATCAACAAGCACCATTTCCTCAACCACAGCCGCTACACGCTCGACTGGGCGCTGACCGAGGACGGCAAGGCGTGGCAGGAAGGCACGCTGGGCACCATCGCCATCGAGCCGGAGTCGAGTCTGGAAGTGACCGTCCCCTACAACCTCAACAAGCTGCCCAAGGGTGAAATGGTGCTGACGCTCAGCTGGCATCTGGGCAGCGACACCTCCTGGGCGGACAGAGGCTTTGAAATGAATTTCGAGCAGTTCGTCATCCGCGAAGCCCTGCCTCAAGAAGACGCGGCGCTCCCGACCGAGGCGCTGGACGTGCTGCACACCGGCCGCAACCTCACGGCGAAATCGAGCAAGATCAACGTGGAATTCCGCCGCGGCATCCTGTCCTCTCTGATATTGGGCGGGCACGAAATGATCTACGCCGAACAGGGCGTGCGCCCGAACTTCTTCCGCGCGCTGACCGACAACGACATCGGCTACCTGAACTTTGTGCCGCAGCTGGCTTTCCTGCACCCGAAATACCGCTGGCAAACCGCCAACAAGGCGGTCAGGCCGACCTCGTTCAAGGTGGAAATGATCGACGAAGCCACCTGTCAGGTCACCGTCGGCTGGTTCGCACCCTTCGCCTGCGGCGTGAAAACCGTGTATACGATCTCCGCCGACGGAACGGTGAAGATCACGCACCAGAGCAAGAGCCTGTTCATGCAGATGCTCAAAGTGGGCTTGCGCTTCGGCATCCCACAGGAGCTTTCCAACGCCGAATGGTACGGCCGCGGTCCGCAGGAATGCTACTGCGACCGCAAGACCGGCGCCGCCGTGGCGCTGCACCGCGCCGATATCCGGGGGCTGGAGCACCGCTATATGCGCCCGCAGGAAAACGGCCAGCGCGTGGACGTGCGCTGCTTAACGCTGACGGACGATGAAAACGTCGGCATCCGGATCAAAGCCGAACCCGGCACGACGTTTGAATTCAACGCGAGAAACTACAGCCAGGAAAAGCTCGAAAAAGCCAAGCACCTGTTTGAACTGCAGAACGACGACTTTATCTCCGTGAACCTTGACGCGCGCTCCTGCGGCGTGGGCGGCGACCTGCCGGGCGTCGCGCATCTGCGCGAACCGTATATCATGCGCCCGCGCAAAACGTATGAACTGAGCGTTACGATCTCGGCGACCGAGCCGAAACCGTAAGACAAAAAGAAGGAAACAACATGATCATTGATTTTCACACTCATATTTTCCCCGACGCGCTGGCGGAGCGAGCCAGACTGACGCTGATCCGAAACACCGAAAAATTCGGCAACAACTATCAGCCGTTTCACGACATGACCAAGGCCGGATTGGTGCGCGCCATGGACGAATACGGCATTGACAAAAGCGTCATCCAGCCCATCGCCACCAAGCCGAGCCAGGCCAAGACCATGAACGAATGGGCGGCCGGCACGCAGGATGACCGCGTGATCGCGTTCGGCTCCATCCACCCCGACACGGACGATTACCGCGGCGACATTGACCGCATCGCCGCTCTGGGATTGAAGGGACTGAAATTCCACGCGGAATACCAGTTGTTCTATCCCGATGAACCGCGGATGCTGCGCATTTACGACTACGCCTTTTCCAAGGGGCTGATCGTGCTGCACCATGCCGGCTACGACCCCGGCACTCCCCCGCCGTTCCATACGAGCCCCGCACGCTTTGCCGAAGTGCTGCGGCAGATGCAGGGCGGCGTGATGGTGCTCGCGCACCTGGGCGGTCACGCGCAGTGGGACGACGTGGAGCGTTATCTGGTCGGCAAGAATATCTATTTCGACACCTCGATGGGCACCGAGTTTTACGGGAACGAACGCCTGACGCGCGTCATTCAAAACCACGGCGCGGACAAGGTGCTGTTCGCCACGGATTCGCCGTGGAGCAACGGCAAAGACGAGATCGCCGCCATCCACTCCCTGCCGCTGACGCAGGAGCAGATCGAGATGGTGCTGGGCGGAAATGCGGAAAGACTGCTGGGAATTTGAATCCGCCTGAAGCAGATTCAATCGCTATACACCTGCGGTGTTCGATATATTTGTTGCACAAATTCGATATATCGAACTTGCGTTCGATTTGATATGTTCGGCAAAGCCGAACAAGAACTTGTCCCGTTAGGGACATATCGAGCCGCAAGGCATATCGAGCGCTTTCGCGCATATCGAATTGCGCAGCAATCTATCGAGTCGAGCTTCAAGCTCGACAAAGAGCCTGATAAAAAAGAACGGAACGCAAGAAATGAAAAACACCCCCTGTCCGCTGAGCAAAAAATGCGGCGGCTGCCAGCTGCAGAATATGGATTACGACCGCCAGCTCAAGTACAAACAAGCGCTGGTCGGCAAGCTTCTGGGCGGCTTCGGCAAGGTCGAGCGCATCAAGGGCATGGACGACCCGACACATTACCGCTGCAAGGTGCAGGCCGCCTTCGGCACGACGCGCTCGGGCAAGATCGTGTCGGGCGTGTATCAGAGCAGCAGCCACCGCATCGTGAACGTGGACAGCTGCCTGATCGAAAACGAAAAGGCGGACGCCGTCATCGTCACCATCCGCTCCCTCCTGCCCTCTTTCAAAATTCGCCCCTATGACGAAGACAAACGCGCGGGGCTGCTGCGCCATGTGCTGGTGCGCGTGGGGCAGAACAGCGGCGAGATCATGGTGGTCTTAGTCACGGCGAGCAGCCAATTCCCCTCCAAAAACGATTTTGTGAAAGCCCTGCTCAACGCGCATCCCGAGATCACCACCATCGTGCAGAACGTCAACATCCGACGCGACAGCATGGTGCTGGGCGAAATCGACAAGCCGATGTTCGGCAAGGGCTATATCATCGACACGCTGTGCGGCTGCACGTTCAAGATTTCGCCGCAGTCGTTTTATCAGGTGAACCCGAAGCAGACGGAACACCTTTATAACGCCGCCATTGAGCTGGCGCATCTGACGGGCGAAGAGCGCGTGATCGACGCCTACTGCGGCACGGGCACCATCGGGCTGATCGCCGCGAAACACGCCAAAGAAGTGCTCGGCGTGGAGCTCAGCGAAAGCGCCGTGCGCGACGCGCGCCTCAACGCCAAACTGAACAAAGCCGAAAATATCCGTTTCGTCTGCGCCGACGCGGGCGAAGTGATGGAGGAAATGGCGGCGCAGAACGAAAGCTGCGACGTGGTGCTCATGGACCCGCCCCGCGCGGGCAGCTCGAAGCAGTTTCTGGAAAGCCTCGTGCGCCTGAGCCCCGAGCGCTTGGTGTATATTTCCTGCAACCCCGAAACGCTGGCGCGCGATCTGCGGTTCCTGACGAAAAACGGATACAAGGTGAAGAAGATCAAACCGTTCGATCTGTTCCCGTTCACGAAGCATGTGGAGACGGTCGTTCTCTTAAAGAAGGAAGAACCAATATTACGGTAATGATCCGAAAAAGGATGAACAAAACAGAAGAAGTTAGAGGAGTTTGCGCTATGAAGCTGCCGCTGAAAGTGAAAGCGACCCTGATGATCGTTATGATCAGTTTATTGATCGGTATTGCGGGAATCATTGTTTACAGCCAAGGGATCAATCGTATCATTACGGAGGAATATGAAACGAGGTCTGTGGATATCTCAAGCGCATTGGCTGAAATACTGGACGCAGATCAGGTAAAGACGCTTCGTGACAACGTGTGTTCGATTTATGAAACGGAAGAAAAAATCATTCTGAGCGATCAATGGGGAACGCCGGAATTTGAAGAATATATTTCTCATTACAGTGCGATCGAAAGCTCCGAAGCGTTTCGTTCGCTCAGAGAACAGCTGCGTCAGGTACAGGATGTGATCAAAGTTGACTGTCTGTATATCATCTGGTTTGACGTCCCCCGCAAACAATATGTTTATCTGGTCGACGGCGCACACGAGGACGCTTGTCCGCCCGGCTGCGTTGACCCGCTTTTCACGGAAGATCCTTCCTATCTGGCGAACATGGACGAAGGCTGCCCGCCCAATGTGACTCACACGGAGGAATACGGCTATCTGATGACAACGGCGATGCCCGTTCGCACGGCAGACGGCGAGATCGTCGGATTTGCCACGGTGGATCTGTCGATGAACGAAATCGTCGAACGCGAGCACAATATCATAATGATGATGCTGATCGTGTTCGGGATCGTTACGGTGCTGATCTGCCTGATCGGAATTTTCGTCGTTGACCGTGCCATGGTTCGCCACATCAACAAACTCTCTGAGACAGCGGAACAATATTCCGCCCATGATCTGAATTTCTCAAAGATCAGCATTCGTACGGGTGATGAAATCGAAAAGCTAGCTAATTCCATGAAACGAATGGAGCAGGATATTAAAGATTACTATAACAATCTCCTGCAAACAAGAAACGATCTGGAAGAAGCGAGAGAGCACGCCGAAACGTTCAAACGCGAGGCGAACATCGACCCGCTGACCAATATCCGCAACAAACGGGCTTATGATCTTGCCGTTGCCGAGCTGGAAGAAGACAGCAATCCCTATGCGATCGTCGTGTTCGATCTGAACGAGCTGAAGGCGATCAACGACCAATATGGGCACGAAAAGGGCAATATTGCCATTCAGAATGCTGCCAAATTGATCTGCGACGTGTTCCAACATTCTCCGGTGTTCCGGATCGGCGGGGATGAATTTGTCGCGATCCTGACCAAGAGAGATTATGAAAACCGCGAAAGCCTGATCGAGCAATTCCGCGAAGAGGTCCGGAAAGCCGGGGAAAGCAGCGATCTGAAGCCCTGGGAAAAGCCGATCGCCGCCTGCGGATACGCCGTATATGACGAACAGAGAGATAACAGCGCCGCAAGCGTTTTCAAGCGCGCGGACAAAAACATGTATAAAAACAAAAGAATGCTCAAGAGCAAGTAATCCTTTCTCACACGAAGTACGCTTTCGCAAAAGCGGGGCAAACAAATATGAAAAAACTCTTTTCCGAAATCCCCTGTATCCGCAGCGAAGACCTGGAACTCCGGCAATTGGCAGCAAGCGACGCCGACGGTTTGCGTCAACTGACCGAAAGCGACGAGGTTTACCGCACGCTTCCGACGTTCCTGTTTGAAAAAAAGTATGATGACGCGGCCGTCACGATCCGCCGGATGTACGACGAGGGGCTCGAAGAATCGCTCATCCTCGGTATCTTTCGGGCCGGCGAATTTTGCAGCCTGGCGGAGTTTTACGGTTACCGCGCTCCTCTGCTGAAAATCAGCGTCGGCTATCGCCTTCTGCCCCGCTTCTGGGGTCAGGGGATCGCGACAAAAGCGCTCGGTCTGATGGTCGGCTATCTGTTTCAGGAAACAAACGTGAAGATCATCACGGCAAGCGTTTTGCCGGAAAACCATGCGTCGGCGGCGGTATTGAAGAAGAACGGCTTTCAGTGCGCCGCGCGCAGCGTATGGGAAAACTGGGGTCACGCGCTGCCCACCAAAGCGGACAAATGGATCTGCACCGCTTCCGTTCCCCGCTTCCCCTATATCTTCCATTCTGAAAACGAATGAGTGCCGAAGAGAAAGAAGCTCGACTATGACAGATCAGAATTGTTACGGCAAACACGTTTTTATCACCGGCGCGTCGTCCGGCATCGGGCAGGCGTGCGCGCTTACTTTTGCGCAAAACGGCTTTACCGTCACCGGCGTTTCGCGCAGCACCGAGGAAAAGACCGAGCCCTTTGCGGGCGGCGGGAGCCTGACGCTGAGAAGACTTGACGTCACGGATGAGGACGCGGTCAAAGCGTTTGTGGCGAGTCTGCCGCAGGTTGATATTGCGATCCTGTGCGCCGGCATGGGCGTGGCGGGACCGGCAGAGACGACGCCCTCCGCCATGACGCGCAAGCAGATGGAGGTCAACTACTTCGGCACGCTCAACGCGGCGCAGCCTTGTCTGACGAGAATGCGCGAACAGAAACGAGGGCTGCTGCTCGTGATCGGCTCGATCGCGGGTCGGGTCTCCATCCCGATGCAGAGCCAGTATTCCTCCAGCAAATACGCGCTGGAAGCGTTCACCGACGCGGTGCGCATGGAGATGAAGCGGGACGGCGTACGTGCCTGCATCATCGAGCCGGGCGACACCAAGACCGGCTTCACCGCCGCCAGAGAGATACAGGCCGACAGCGGCCAATACGGGAACGTGCTGAAAAGCAGCGTGGCGAAAATGGCGAGCGACGAACAAAACGGCCGTTCCCCCGACAGCGTGGCAAAGGTCGCGCTGGCATTGGCAAAAAAGAAAAACCCGCCGGCCAGAGTACCCGTCGGGTTCGAGTATAAAGCGCTGATGCTTTTGCTTCGCCTCATGCCGGACAGGGGCAAGGAAGCCATCCTCAGCAAGCTCTATTTACCGAAAGAAAAAGAATAAGCAGGCAAAGGCTCGCGAGCCCGCGATGCGCTTTGTTTTGCGGTTCCTTGTATCATTGCGTGAAACAGGCACAAACCGATCAGGATCAGAGGAGACAAGAATGAAACGAACCATAACTGTCCAAAAAGGGATCAAAGCCGCAGCAGCGCTGGCGCTTTGCGCCGCCTTTATGATCCCCGCCTGCTCCGGCAGCGCGCTGGCCCTGGAAACGACCGATACCGGCGTGCGCGTGCGGGATCCCTTTGTTCTGGAATATGAGGGAACGTATTATATGTACGGCACGGGTCTTGCGCCGAACGGAAACGGTTACGGCTGCGTGACCGGCACTGACCTGAAAAACTGGTCCGAACCGGTGAAGGTCTGCGAGCCGGCAGGCAGCTGCGACGGCGAGGGCGACTGGTGGGCGCCGGAATGTCATTATTACAAAGACGCGTTTTATCTGTTCGCCACCTACCGTTCCGCGGCGACCGGCAAACGGGGCGTGGCGATCTTCCGCGCCGCCGACCCGCTGGGGCCGTTTGAGATCATCACGGACGGTCATGTGACGCCCAAAGAACGCGACGCCATCGACGGCACGCTCTATGTGGATCAGGACGGTCAGCCGTGGATGATCTATGTGGGCGAATGGACCTCCAATGAGGACGGAATCGGCGACATGATGGCGGCAAAGCTCAGCGACGATCTGACTGCGTTTATTTCTGAACCGATCCGGCTCTTCCGCGCGACGGACGGTCGCCGCAGCAGCGGCACGATCACTGACGGGCCGTTTTTATACCGAACGAAAAACGGGCGGCTGCTGATGCTGTGGAGCAACATCGACCCGAACGGCTACTGTGTGCGGATCGCCTATTCTTCCAACGGCAGGATCGACGGCAGGTGGCGGCAGCAGCCGGGCGCGCTCTATCAGCAAACCAAGCGGCACGCCGACGGCGGCCACGGGATGCTGTTCACCGCGCCGGACGGCACGCTGACGCTCGCCATCCATTCCCCGAACTTCGGCGATGAACAGACTCCCACCACGGCGGTTTTTGTACCCGTTGCCGACATCGGCGCCACATTGATCGAGCAGGACGAGAACCATTTCTTTACGCGCCTTTTCCTCCGCTTTTATTACGCGCTGATGAAGCTGGCAACGTGAGGTGCGAAACCATTCGGGTCGACCGAGACCGCAAAATAGCCGAAAAAACGATTGCCGCGGTATCTTCTCCGTGGTATGTATAGAAAAGAGGAACAGTGATATGTATTATTCCAACGTGCTCGAGCTGATTGGGAACACACCCTTGATCAGTCTGGAGCAGACGACCGGACTGCCGATCTATGCGAAGGCCGAGTTTTTGAACCCGGGCGGCAGCATCAAAGACCGCATTGCTTTGAATATGATCGAACAGGCCGAGAAAGACGGCCGCTTAAAGCCCGGCATGACGATCATCGAGCCGACCTCCGGCAACACCGGCATCGGGCTGGCGCTGTGCGGCGTGAGAAAAGGCTACCGCGTCATCATCGTGATGCCGGAAAACATGAGCGAGGAGCGCAAGAAGATCATCCGCGCGCTGGGCGCGGAGCTGGTGCTGACCGACCCCGAACTGAGCATCGGCGGTTCCGTGGACAAAGCGCTGGAGATCGCCGCAAGCTCACCCGACTACTTTGTGCCGCAGCAGTTTCAGAATCCCGCCAATCCGGAAATGCACTACCGCACAACGGCCGTTGAATTGACGCAGCAGCTGGGTAAAAAAATAGACGTCTACGTCTCCGGCGTCGGCAGCGGCGGGACGCTGCAGGGCGTAGCCAAATATCTGCTGGAACAGAACCCCGATTGCAAGATCGCCGCCGTGGAGCCGCTCAACGTTTCCGCCCTGCTGGGCGACGAGCCGGGTCTGCACCAGATTCAGGGGATCGGCGACGGGTTCATCCCCGATATTCTCGACACCTCGATCATTACGGATATCATTGAGGTCTCGGATGAAGACGCGATCCGCACGGCGCGCGAGCTGGCGAAAGTTCAGGGGCTGCTGGTCGGCACCTCCTCCGGCGCCAACGTGTGGGCGGCGAAACAAATGGCAAAAAAATACGGTTCAGATAAGGTCATCGCCACCGTGCTGCCGGATCGCGCGGAACGGTATTTCAGCACGTCTCTGATCTGACTTTGTCGAAAGAGAACTCATAAAAACGATTCTGAATAAGCATGAAAGGAAGCTATGCTATGGGAAAAAACATTATCGTTGCGGGAGCGGGACACGGCGGATTGACCGCCGCCTATCATCTGGCAAAAAGCGGATACAACGTCACCGTCTATGAACACGCAGCGCAGGAAAGCGACCTCGGCTATGAATGGGAAGATTTCTTTGACGCACGCACGTTTGACGAAGCAGGGCTTCCCGCGCCCGAAACGGGCATGATCCCGAAAGTGCCGATCTCCTTCTACGGGCCGGACCCCGACGTTGAACCCATTCGCCAGACGTTTGAAGCGGGCGAGGTTGAGATGCATATGAACCGCAAAGAGCTGTGCGCTCACCTGATCCGCATCACGCGGGACGTCGGCGTGCAGTTCGTGTTCGGCTGCACGATCTATGCGCCGATCCTGATCGGGAACCGCATCGTCGGCATTAAAACCTCCCTGGGCGATTTTACCGCCGATCTGGTGATCGACGCCTGCGGCGTCGACTCGCCGCTGCGAGCCAACCTGCCCGCCTATCTCGGGATTCAGAAGACACTGAAAAAGTTTGAATACATCTACGCCTACCGTGCCTATTTCAACCGGCTGGAAGGTTTTGAAAACGTCAAAAACGAATACAAAACGTACTTCGTCGATGACGGAAAGACCGGGCTGACCTGGGTCGTCACAACGGAAAAAACCGTCGACCTGCTGATCGCGCGCTTTGAGCCGTTCGGGCAGGATGAAATCGACCGGATGTATAAGATCTTCAAGGCGGATAATCCCCATCTGGGCGACAAGCTCGTGCTCGGCGGTCAGATCACCAAAATCCCGCTGCGCCGTCCGCTGGCGATTCTGGTGGCCGACGGCTATGCCGCTGTCGGCGACAGCGCCTGCATGACCGTGCCGATCGCCGGTTCCGGCATCGCCAACAGTATTCGCGCGGGCAAGATTCTTGCCGACACCGTTCTTTTCGATCGCAACGAAGAATACAGCGCGGTCACCCTGTGGAAATACCAGCGTACGTTCTTCGATAAGATCGGCGGCTCAATGGGTCTGATCGACATGGGCAAGGGAATGCTTCTCGATCTGAAGAAAAAGGATTTTGAGTTCTTCTTCAACAATAAGATCCTGACTTCCGAGGATATTTCCTTCAATACCAACGAAACGTCGGCCAAGGCGATGTTCTCCCACTTTACGCCGTCCATTATCGTGGATCGCATGAAAAAGATCGGCGCCAACCGCGACCTGATCCGCCGCATCGGCGGCGTCGCCACCCGCGCCGGCAGACTGAAGCTGATTCTGACGCGCATGCCCGATCGATACAACCGCGAAGACGTTGTCAATTGGGCGGCAAAATACGACCGCTTGTATAACGTCGCGCCGGATAAATAAGCCAAAAAAAGCCCCGTGCCGGACGGTTCCGTCCTGATACGGGGCTTTTTTGTTGTTATGCCGACGCGCCCCCTTCCGGCGTCAGCAGCGTATACCGCTGCCCGCGCAGCACGTCCAGCAGGTCGGCGTTGGTATAGATCGGCTTTTCCGTCTGGATGCCGCCGAAGGGCATATCCGCGTCGCGGTGCGTATCGCTGCCGCTCGTCATCGGCTTGTGCAGCGACCGCGCCCAGTTGAGCGCCTTCTGGTTGCGCTGCGCGTCGGTATGACCGTTGAACACCTCGATCCCGTCCAGATATTTGGGATCGCAGCGGTAAATCAGCGGGCGGTAGGGATGCGCCTGATAGACGAGATACCCCTGCCGATGCGCTTCGGTATACAGCTTTTTCTCATTCCAGCGCAGCATATTCGGCTGACGGCGAAGCCAGTCCTCCTCCACGCCGTAGACAAGGTAATCATTGACGGCGGCATAGCGGCGCAGCTCCAGACCGAGCAAGACGGTGAAGCTGTCGCCGCACCATGCTTTGAGCTCGTGATAGGTGGACAGATAGTGTTCGATCGCTTTTTGCGGACGCAGATAGTGATGGAGCATAAAGGTCATCGGGCTGTAATGATCGGTCAAAACCAGCCCGCTGTAACCCGCTTTTTCATATTTTCGCACCAGTTCCTTCGGCGGGATCGTCGCGCACAGCGAAACGCCGCCCGTATGGCAGTGCAATTCATATCGATACATGATTCTCGGTTCCTTCCCAGTTTTTGCGGCGCTTGCCGCAGCGCCGGTATGACCGCAGTATAAGCGGCGGGCGGCTGTCAGGCAACCCCCTATCGGTAGATTTTTATCTACAAATCGTAGATTCCATCTTGACAACTCGTTCTACGGATCGTAGAATAAAAGCAGATGTTTCACAAGGAGCTGTTGACATGTCCGAAAAACCGAGAAATGAAACCATTGCGGAGAACCTTGTGCTCTACCGAAAGCTGCACGGCATGACGCAGGCGGAACTGGCGGACGCCATCGGTTATTCCAACAAATCCGTTTCCAAATGGGAACGCGGCGAGGGAACGCCGGATATCTTCCTGCTTCTCCTGCTGTCCGAGATCTACGGGATCACGGTCTCGGAGCTGGTCGGGCAGACGGAAAAGAGCAAGGAAACGCAGGAAAAAATGCGGGCCGCAGAAAAGGATCGCAAGGCGCTGGAGCGAGCCAAGAAAAAAGCGCTGGAACGGGCCAAAAAGCAAAAAAAGAAAAGCGACCGGGCGTGATCGCATCCGTCCCCGATTTGCCAACAAAAAAGGCAAACCACGGTTGAAGCACCGCGATTCTCATTCGAGGATTGAAATCACCCGCTGTTTGTGGTATGTTAAAGGTGCAGCTCATGGATGCACGAACCTCAAGCAGCGTTTCCCGTTTTTTGTAAACGGATAGAACCAAAGGAGTGAAGGGTCATCATGGAACAGCCGATTTTATACATTGTTATCCCCTGCTATAACGAGGAAAAGGTGCTCCCCATCACGGCGCCGATGTTCAAAGAGAAGATCGAAGCCCTGCAAAGCGCCGGAAAGATCGCGGCGGAAAGCCGGGTGCTCTTTGTCAACGACGGGAGCAAGGATTCGACCTGGGAAATCATTCAGGCTCTTTCCTCCGAAAACGCGATCTATGAAGGGATCTCCCTGAGCCGGAACCGAGGGCATCAGAACGCTTTGCTGGCGGGGCTGATGGAGGCCAAAGAGCTTTGCGATATCACGATCTCCATTGACTGCGACGGTCAGGATGATATCAACGCGATGGATCAGATGGTCGACGAATATCTCAACGGGGCCGAGATCGTTTACGGCGTCAGGAACAAGCGCGACACCGATACGTTCTTCAAGCGGTTCACCGCGCAGAGTTACTACAAACTGCTCAACAAAATGGGCGGCGAGATCATCTACAACCACGCGGATTATCGTCTGGTCTCTTCCCGCGTTCTGAAGGAATTCGCCAACTTTGAAGAGGTCAATATTTTCCTGCGGGGCATGTTTCCAATGGTCGGCTTCAAGAGCACATGTGTATACTATGAGCGGCATGAGCGCCTCGCCGGAGAAAGCCACTATCCGATGACCAAGATGCTTGCCCTTGCCTTTGACGGGATCACCAGCCTGAGCATTAAACCGATCCGGTTCATCACCGGAATGGGCGTTTTCTTTGCGCTGCTTTCCCTGGTGTTCATCGTTTACGCCCTGGCGTCGTTCTTCACAGGAAATACCGTTCCCGGATGGTCCAGCAATTTGATCATCGTTTGTCTGATTGGCGGGATCCAACTCATTTCTCTTGGCGTGATCGGCGAATACATCGGCAAAATCTACCTCGAAACGAAGCACCGCCCCAAGTATATCATCGGGGAACGCACCTATGAGGTGAATCAAACCAAAGAGTAATCTGAAATTCCGATAAACAAATCCCCTGACGCAAACGGAGCATTTTCTCCTGCGTCAGGGGATTTTTCTGCATCTATTTGTCATTTCCGGTTTAACAGCTCATACAGCCCATCCGTGAAATCGCGGTAATGCTTGGGAAAGTTCTGCGACCCGTGCGCATGGATTGTTTGCCCGCCGTTGACGGTCGCTTCAAAATCAAACATGATCCCGTCCAAAAGGTGCTTCGGGTGCGGACCGTAAAAACCGTTCCACGAAAGAACGTCGCAGCGGTTGAGCAGCCGCAGCACCTCTTCTTCGCTGCAAACGGCTTGCTCCATCAGCACCCGCTCTTTTCCCTCCCCGTTGTACCGAAGCAAATACTGCGAAACCTCGGCATCGGCGCCCTTCATCACGAGTTCCTGCTCAATCGTGCCGCGCATGCCGCTCGTGCGGAGCAAAACGGACTGAAACGATTCGATTTTGCCCTGTTTGGGCTGCGGTGTGCCGAGGAGTTCTTTCAGCATTTTCCGATACCTCCATCGGGAGAGCAGCTTGTTTTTCCGCGCTTTCGCGGCGTATTGCAGCGCTTCTTCCGTTGTCAGAATATAATAATCGTCATAGGAATAATAGGCGCTGCTCCTGTTGTGGGTCTCGGAGCAGTGCAGGATCAGATTCCCTGCCTCGTCTCTTCCCACTGCTTCAAAGGTGAGTTTCTCTTTGTTGATTTCCACATCGAACAACAGCGAATAGGGATAGTGGAGTTCCGTTTCGATCTTTTTCATGCTGAAGCACCTTAGAAGTGATACTTTTTATAAATCCTGTTGTAGGCAACGACCAGCACGGGGATGCCGCCGAGGCAGCCGACGGCGAGCACAATACCGGCCGTTTCCAGCTTCAGCAGCCCTAAGAGCGCGCTGACCCAGAAAACGGCAGAATAGCACAGCCACATGACGCCGTTGGCTCGGTTATAAGCGGGAATATCCGTGATCTCCCACTCCTCCACCGTGCTGCCCGACCAGAACCACATGGGCTTTTTGCGCTTCCACGCGTAAATGCCGATACCGGTGAAAAACGCGCTTACGGGGATCATAATGACAAGCCAGATGACCGTATCCGTATCCATGCTTTATCCGACCTGCTGCTGTTCTTCGGGAAGAGCGGCAGCTTCCTTTCTTTCGCACTGGTGCGCCCAATAGACCGAGGTAAACAGAATGTGCTTCATGCTCGGCGCGGCGGCGATGCAGAGCTGACTTTTGCCGCCGGGCACGTTGAATTTCATTAGCGCTTTTTCGGGCGTCAGCTTATCCATCCATTCGGCATAATCCCGCATGAAGGAGATGCGGTGCGTCAGCGGCATATGGGCGCCGCGGTAGCGCGTGTAGCCCAGGGTCTGCACTTCTTTGTAATACCGCCGACCCGTTTCGGCGTATTCGTGCAGACTGCAGTCCGGATTGGTGAACATCCAGATGTCAATGTCGCTCGCGTCGCCCGCGTAAATGAACCGCTCCGCGGGGTCAAGCAGCGTGATCGAGCCGGGGGTATGCCCGGGGAAATCCTTCACGATGAGTGTTTTATCGCCGAGGTCGATCTCATCGCCGTCCTTCAGCGGCAGGTACTGCGTGTCACCCTGTTTCGTCATTAAGAGCTTATCGACCCAGGGCATGAGCTTTTCAGCCGCCTTGGGGTATTTTTTCTTGGTAGCGGTCACGATGTCATCCACCAGTTTGAAATAAACGTCTTTCGTGGTGAAGGTCGGCAGATCGGCCTCGCCGACGTAGACCGTGTCAAAATGGTGGTTGCCGTTCGCGTGATCCGGATGGAAATGCGAGTTGACGACCATCAGTTCCTTCTTGGTCAGCTTGGCAACGTAATCCTTGATATTGAACAGGTCAAGACCGGTATCGAACAGAACGGCCTTTTTGCTGCCTTCAATCAGGAACTCGTTGACGATCCCATCCGTGATGCGGGTCACATTTTTGATCAGTTTGGATTTGCCGTAATGCAAAAACATAAAGCTATCCCCTTAGAAAGCAATTTGGAAGAAACGCAGGATAAATGTCAATATCTGACGGATGATCTGACTGACCGTCAGCGTTCCCTCAGGCGCTTCGTCCGCCGGTTCCGGCTGAGGTTCGGCCATTTCAAGCGTCTGGTCGATCAAGCCGAGATACTCGATGGAAACGGAGTCCAGTCCGCCTTCTCCGCCGGTTCCTGACACAGCGGTCGGCCCGCTCTGTTCGATCTCAGCCAGCAGCAAACCGGCCAGCCGCAGGGTCGCAACGTCCGTATCATCGCACTGTCCGTCGCCGTTGACGTCGGTGGCAAACATCTGCGCGCGGGAAGCCTTTTCATAGGGGAACGCGCCGCAGCGAAGCAGATTGGCAAGGTAAGCGTCCATGGCGCCGTAAAGGCCGTCGCCGTCCACGTCACCGATGATCATAATGGCACACTGACTCACCAGCCAGCCGTTTTCATCATACACGTACACAGTGGAGCCGGTGCCGTAGATCGCCTGACCGTCACGCTGTGCGCTCGGGGTCACGGTGCAGGTATAGCCGTCTTTCGCATGGAAGTATTCCGACGGATCGGTCAGAGAAGTCTGCAGACCGTAGATAAGACCGTTTTCCAGGTCAAAGCGGGCGGTGCCGTATTCAACGGCGGTAAGCGGGTTGAATTCATAGTGGATCTGCGCGGCGGTAAGCGTATTGTTGCCGCTGCCGGTTTTGGCCAGCACGGTCAGCCATTCCGCTGCGCCGCCGGCAAAGTAAACATCGCTGATCTGTGGGTTTTCAACATCGATAATGGTTTTGATGACGGAAATCGGGATCCCGTCCATATCTTCAATCCCGGCGGCGACCAGCTCTGAATAGGCGGCGCGCAGGTAGGCGAGAATATCCGACGGGAAAGAGATCGAAAAAGCAGATGAGCCGATGGTGTTTTCGGTGCTCACGTTTTGCGCCAAGCTTTGCGGCAGGGTCACGCTTTTCAGATTTGCGCAGTAGGCAAACGCCTGACTGCCGATCTGCCGGATCCCGACCGGGAGCACGATGCTTTTCAGACAGACGCAATAAGAGAAAGTTGAATCGCCGATCGCGGTCAGATGATCGGTTTCAAACACAACGTTTTCCAGCGAGAAGCAATACGTAAACGCGCCCATGCCAAGCTCGGTCACATTGGCGGGGATGGTCACGCTTTTGAGCGAGGAACACATGCCGAACGCCATGGCGCCGATCGACGTGACGCTTTCGGGGATGGTAACGCTTTCCAGACCGACACAATTCATGAAGGCCTGGTCGGCGATCGCCGTGACGCTGCCGTCGTCGGGGATCACGCTCGCGTTGCAGCCGAACATCAGCGTCTTGCCGGCGGTATCGATAATGCAGTTTTCGGCGGAATGATATACCGGATTGTTTTCGTCAACACTCAGGCTCATGACGGATGGACAGGAGGAAAAAGCACCGTCGCCGATCTCGGTCACGGAAGCGGGGATCGCAAAGCTTTCAATGCTTTCACAGCCGTCAAACGCGCCTTCGCCGATGGTCGTGACGCTGTCAGGGATGTTGATGGCGGGCAGACTTTTGCAGTTGTCGAAAGCGCCTCTGCCGATGGTCGTAACGCTGTCCGGGATCGTGATCTCGGTAAGAGCTTCACACCGCTCAAACGCATAGTTGTCGATCGTGGTAAGGCTTTCATTTTGGGGCATTCTGACCTTTTGCAGCTCTCTGCAGCAGGAAAACGCGAAGGTTCCGATCTCGGAAACACTGTCTGAAAGATAGACCTCCGTAAGGCCGGCAGCCGAAAACGCCATGGAGCCGATCGTGGTGAGGCCGTCCGGTACTACGATGGAATGCAGGTTAGTGCAGCCTTCAAAGGCACACTTGTCGATCTCCGTCACCCCTTCGCGGATGGTGACGGACTGCAGAGCGTAGCAGTTGCTGAACGCGGAATTCGGGATCAAGTCCACACTACCCGGGATCTCAATACTCTGCATCTGCGAACAGCCGTTGAAGCAATCGATGCCGAGACTCTCGACCGTGTCGGGAATGCTGCAGTTCTGCAGTGCGGTGCAGTCCTTGAAAGCGCCGTAACCGATGCTCCTGATACCGTTCTCCGTCCCGACAAACGAAACGGTTTGGATGCTGCCTTGGTAGTTATTCCACGGCACTTCGCTGTAGAAATCATACATATCGCCCGAGCCGTTGATGGTCAGCGTGGCCGTGGCAGCGTCATATTCCCACGTGATATTCATGCCGCAATTGCCGCTCGCGTCCGCCGCAAAACCGCTGACGGCACAGCTCAGCAGGAGCAGCGCGCAAAGAAAAACGGAAATGACTCGCTTCGTGCGTTTTATCATATCAAACATCCTTTCCGATTAATTAATATATATTGTAGCACAGAAGTTCTCTGAATGCAATATACGGCACAATCTGGAGCAGCAGAACGGAAACGATTTGTTTCCATCTTGTCCCTCGCAGACCGAACGGTTGAGGCTCACAGGAGAATAACGCATGAGCCGTCTTTGGCAACGTGGTTTTCCTTCACGCCCAGCGATTCGATCCAGCCGCGCACTTCCGGCGTTTTCAGCTTGCCGCCGCGGTTGTTCCAGACCCACGACGGCGTCGGCCACAGGCAGACCGCGGGCGCGACCGCTTCGTAAAAGCTTTTGTCAACGCCGTCCTGCCCGTGGTGCGCCATTTTGCAGATATCGCATTGGAGCAGCCCGCTTTCGCCGTATTTTTCCACCACATAGTTGCCGGGCAGCACGTTGGCGTCGCCGGTGAACATCACGCTTTTGCCGCCGAGATCCATGCGCATAACAGTGGAAGCGGCGTTGCCCTCTTTCCAATTCGGGTTGAAGGTATAAAGCGCCGTGAATCGGGCGGCGCCGACGTTGAACACGTCGCCCTCCTTCAGTTTGACCGCCTTGTCGGCAAAGCGCGGCAGCAGGCGGTAATAATCGGTCAGAACGCCGACTGCCCAGTTGTCGCTGCCCTCATAGAACGAGGGTTCTTCGGCAAAATCGGCATAGACCCTGTCAAAGCTGAGCAAGTCGCCGTAATGCTCGACCACGTCCAGAAACACGTTGCAGTGATCGTCGTGCGGATGCGACAAAAACCACGCGTCGATATGCGGCGTTTTTTGACCGGTCGCCGCTTTCAGGTAGGCGATAAAATAGCCGGTCTCCTTTCGGCTGCCGCCGTCGATGACGATGACCTTTCCGTCTTCGGTGGTGATGATAAAGCTGTCGCCGATCGTGCGCCTGACGGAGCGCAGCATGTGAACGGCGTTTCGGTTCATGGTGTTCGGGCGGCGTTTCGGCTTCCATTCGACAAGTCGTCTGATCCGACCGAACTGATAACTGACTTTCATATTCCGACCCTTTTTCAATAGTTTACTCAAACAGTCTCATCCGGCGCGTGCAGCAGCACCCACTCGCCGGCGCGCAGCGTGAGATAGTCGCGGCCGCCGTCGGTGAACAGCCTGCCCGTTCCGTCAAGCACGCAGACGGAGCCCTTGCCGCCGCGGGGTTCGACCGCTGCCGTAACGTCCGCCTCCGGCAGAAAAACGTCGCCCCGAAAGCAATCGCACAGCACGCCGTCGTTGTTTGCCGCAAAGACCAGCCAGCCGTTCGGCGTCCTGCGATACAGCGTCTGAACCCTGCCCGGCAGCCGGAACGGAAGCAGATCGGTCAGCAGCCGATCCGCCTCTTCCGCGGTGACGACGGGATGCTTTTCGGCAAAGCGTGTTTTGCCCGTCAGATCGATGAAATAATCATAACGGCGCAGCGCGTTTTCCTCATCCTCATGGATGATATCGAACACGTCGGGCAGTCCGCCAGATGTGAGCACGTGACCGTTGTTGCCCGCTTTGCCCCGTTCGCCGAAGATCGTTTTGAGCGTCCGGCACACTTCGCGCCACCGCTCGCCGCTCACCTCGCCGGAACCGTCCGCTGCGGGATAACCGAGGTAATTCTCCGGCAGATCGACATGGAGGACGGGCAGCTCCTTCGGCAGCACCACGGCAAAGGGCGTGAACGGTTCGCCCGCGTTGTCGAACCGTTCGCAGAAGCGCAGGAATTCTTTTTTGACGCGCCCATAGGGGCTCAGGTCAAAGTCCCGATAATCCCGAAACGTGGTCGAAACGCCGTACTCCTCGCCCATCACGGTCGCGCCGGAGAGGTAGGCGAACCGCCACGCTCTCTCCTGCAAATTGCGCGAGGTGCCGCCCTGTTCCCGCTCTTCGGCGGAAAAGGCCGCACCGTTGCCTTTGGTGAGCTGGTCTTCAAACCACTCATCCTGCCCGTCGCGCAGGGAAAACGGGATGGTCAGTGCATTCACCGCCGTGTTGTGGCACCAGCACTCGTAGTAAACGCCCCAGCGAACGCCGCGGGCACGCGCCATACCGCGGGTATAGGCCATTTGAATGCGCAGATGCGGGATCTGCCAGCCGATCTCGGGCAGCAGCAGCTTCGCGCCGTTGTCGAGCTCGATGCGCGGCGCCATATGGTAACTGTCCGCCGGGATCAGCAGACCGTCCGTCAAACGGGAACGAGCCGCGTAAAGGGACTCTATATCGTCGAGAAACGCGGCGCGATCGGTCGGCAAAGGCTTGTTTTCCCATTCCTCCGCCGTCATGGCTTCAAGAAACAGCTTAATTCTGCCCGCTTTCACGTCACGCCACAGTTCCTTTTTTCGCGTCTCAGATGGGTTCGGGTCGCCCTCAGTTCGATACATGGCAAGGATGCGCTCGGCGTCGCTTCGATAATTGGACGACCATTCGTGCATCTGAAAGCCCCAGAAGCCGTCGCCGAGAAGCTGTTGATAGTATGCCAAAAGTCCCTTGTCAAAGGGGTACAGCCGATCTAATCCCATACCGCCCTGCAGGCGGTCAACGTAAAACGGGCAGCGCAATTCGCGCAGCGTTTTTTCAAGCGGCGACCCGCCACGCGCAGCGGTGTTGAAATCCGCACCGGCGGGCACGAAGGGCTTGTGCATCATTTTCAGCCCATCGCCGTCGCGCCAAAGCCCGTTTCGGAGAACGCCCGCCCAGCTTTCCGGCGTGTAGGTGTGCATAAACGTCAGCATGGTCTCTCACCTCCGCCGTGCATCAGCGCGGGGGAACCGAGGTGCGCCTTGCCGCAGGTCTTCATGTCCTGATTCCGCCGCGAAACAGTCGCCTGCTCCGCCTCCAGTTTCTCCGCCGGTACGCTGCTCAGCAGCAGTCGGTCTCCGGCGGCGAGGTCGTCAAACCTCAAAAGCGTTTCGCGCCCGACGCACACCGATTCGGTCGCGATCGGCTGCAGTCCCTCGCACCCCGAACGGCGTAGATAAGCATACACTTTGTCGCTTTCCGGCGGCTCGACCAGACACGGCTCGCCCCGCAGCGACTCGATCACGGCGACCCAACCCTCCGGCGCAAGCTGCGCCGAAACGCGGAAGCCGCCTTCGGCAAAGAGCGAAAACGCGGCGCTTTTGCCCCGCGGCAGCGCGGGGAACAGGCGGAGCACGCCCTCGTGTGACTGCAAAAGGGATTCCGTCAGCGCCAACGAGATTACCGGCGCGGTCTCAAAATCAAAATGCGAAAAATCATGCGGGCTGAGCCGGAACACCTCGCCCGTGTCCGTATTGGTGACCCGGTACCACTGCTTCACCTGGAACGGCGGCTGACAGTCCGGCTCCTCCTGCTCGGCGTTGAACCCGTTGCCGTAAGCCTGAAACGTATCGAGCGCCTCACGCGCCGCCCGGTACAGCTCGTCTCCCCTGCCCGTTCGCGCGAGATAAACGGTCAGAAGGTTCCACTGCATCCCGCCTTCCAAGGGTGATTTTTGCAGGCTGAGCTGGTTCATCATGGCGTCAAACGCCTCGCTGCCGCGATCCTTCAGACCGAGCAGACCGGCGGGATAGAGCGGACAAAGCTCGATATAGGGGAAACAGGTCATGCCTTCGGGGATCATTCTCCTGCTTCCCGTGGAAAGCCGGATCGGCTCGCCGTTTTCGTTGCGGCCGATCGCGTAAACCTTGCCGCTGCCCACGGTTTCTCTGCCTTTGCCGATGCCGTAGAGATACCGACCATTCTTTGCGTCAAAGCCCTCCTCCATCGGCACGAGCACGGGCTGCGGCAGATGCTCCAGCACGTCTGTCAATCGTTCCTGAAGTTCCGTCTGCGCATAGGGCAGCAGAGCGCCGAACAGCGTACGGATCATCGCCTGATCCGTCAGCGTGTCGGTCATGGGGTAGTTTCCCTCATAGCCGCTGGTGCCGTGCGTATGCCAGAGCCCATCCTCCCCTTTTTCCAGCAGGTCGAGGTAGTATTCCGCCGCGCCCTGCATCATCGGCAGCGCGTAATCGCGCAAAAAAGCCTCGTCGCCGGTGAATCGCACGTGGCGAAACATCTGCATGGCGATCTGAGAAGCGGGCGTTGTGTTCAGAGAATCATAATCCGCGCCGCGGCCGTAGCGGTCGGTCACGTCGTGCACAAAAAGCCCTTTATGCCCCTTCACCCGTTCGGCATAGCGACGGGCGGCGGTCATGCCCGCGCGCCGCATGTCGTAATAGTTCTGCGCCAGCTCGGGGTGACCCGCCGCGTTCAGCGGCGCGTAGAGGTGCTGCATGTTGTAGTGAAAATAATAGACCCACGGCTCGAAATCGTGGTAAAAGCCCCACGGTCCGTGGATAAAGTGCAGGGGCGACGCGCCGCGGCCGGCGCTGTTCATGAGATACAGATAAAGATAGTAGATGTTTTCCAGATAATCATCCGGCAGCGACACGAAGGAACGCGACCAGAAATCCGCCCAGAAGCGGCGGTGCTCGTCATAAAGCGCGTCGATCCCGGCGGTCTCGGCCTGCTCCAGCGCGGCCTCGCAGTTTTCTTTCGCCGCGAGCGTGCTTTCGCCGGTGCGCACGGCGCAAAGGATGGTGAAGCGGTGCTCGCGCTTTTTTTCAAGACGGCACAGCGCGGTGTGGCAGTTGAGCCGCTCGCTTGCCGCGATTCCGCTGTCGCCGAGCAGGGAAAGCCCGAGGCAGAACTTCGTCGTTCCGACGTCCTGCGTAATGAACAGGCGATTTCCCTGCGCCAGCGAATCGGTACCCTCCAGCCCGCATTCCGGTCGGAGCGGCTGCTGGCAGTACCAGCGCCACAGCGTTCGGCTGCCCCAGCGGAACAGCCGGATCTCAGGCGCTTCGCCCTCGTCGGCGGTCACGGTAAAGTCGAACGCCGCCACGCGGCTGCCCGACTCGGCAAACGCCCGCAGCTTAACGCTGCCGAACGGCGTCACCGCGTCCACACGGGCGGTCGCGTCGGAAAGCGAAAGGCGCGAACAGAATTCCTTTTGGTACATATAGTCGAAAAACGGGCTGTTGAACCGAATGACCAACTCCCCGGCGTGCTTGCGGCAGGTCAGCCCCGTTTCACGGTTGCTGTTGTAACATTCATCGTCCGGCGTGCTGCCGGCGGGCGCGTCCTGCCACAGATCGCTTTTGCCCAAATTGATGTGCACCGCGTCTTTTTCCAGCCACAGCAGCGCCCCCGTGTCGCCGTCGCCCAGCGGCAGTCCCTCCTGCGGGCGGTTCATCGGCGTGCCGTATACGATATCGTGCCCGGGCAGCCGATCCATGGCGGAAAGGTTCATATCCAATCGCTGCGGGTCAATAAACGTTTTCATTCGATCCCTCCCGTATCCGTCAAAAAGGCGCTGTCTGGGGTTCCTGATCAAAACACAAGGCGAACCGTTTCGTCCGGCTGCAGCAGCACCTTGCGGAAATCGCGCAGTTCTTTATGCGGTTCGGTCGAGAAACGCAGCACGGTGTAACGCACCGGCAGCGCGCCGCCGTTGTGCAGCGTGACCGCGGTCTCGCTTTCCCAGTTTTCCGTCACTTCGCCGTAGGTCAGCCCGAAGCCGAACGGATAAAGCGGCTCGCCCTTGAAGTATTTATAGGTGCGGTTTTCCATGGAATAATCCGTGAACGGCGGCAGATCGTCCGCGCTGCGGTAGAACGTCACGGGCAGGCGGCCGCTCGGCGCGACCGCGCCGAAAAGAATGTCGGCCAGCGCCCTGCCGCCCATCGCGCCGGGGTAGAAGCATTGCAAAACGGCGGCGGCCGTCTCCTGCTGGCGGCACAGCGACACGCAACTGCCGCTGACGTTGACGAACACGATCGGCGTGCCGGTCGCGAGCACCGCTTCGTACAGCGTCTTCTGCACGGCGGGCAATTCGATGTCGATGCGGTCGCCGTAGTTGAACGAGTCGCGCGCGTCGCCCTCCTCGCCTTCCACGCGCGGCGAAATGCCCATGGCCATGACGACCACGTCCGCGCGTTTGGCACGCAGCACGGCTTCGCGCAAAAGCGCCTGTTCCGACTGCCCGTCGGTGCGCACCAGGCCGCAGCCTTCGGCGTAAAGCACCTCGCCCTCGCATGTCTCCTGAATACCGCGCAGCAGCGTATAGTAGACCGACGGCGTGCCGTTGTAGTTGCCCAGCAGCACGTCGCGGCTGTCGGCATTCGGGCCGATCACGGCCACGCGCAGATCGCGCCGCAGCGGCAGGATGCCGTTATTTTTCAAGAGCACCATGCTTTCCTGCGCCATGCGCAGGTTCAGCGCGGTGTGTTTTTCACATTCGATCACGTCGGTTCCGATCGCATCATAGGGGCAGTCCTCATCGAACATGCCCAGACGGAACCGCGCTTCAAACAGCCGTTCCACGCTGCGCGTGACGGCTTCTTCCGAGAGCAAGCCCCGGTCGACCGCCTCTTTCAGCCATTCGTAGGCGTGACCGCAGTTGAGGTCGCACCCGCTGTTGACCGCGAGCGCCGCGCTTTCGGCAGCCGTTTCGGTGATGTGGTGATGCTCATGGATATCGCAGATCGCGCCGCAGTCGGAGACCACGTAGCCGTCAAAGCCGAATTCATCGCGCAGGATATCCTGCAGCAGTGTTTTGCTCGCGCAGCAGGCGTCGCCGCGAAAGCGGTTGTAAGCGCCCATCACCGCGGACGGATGCGCCTGCTCGATGCAGGTGCGAAACGCCGCCAGATAGGTCTCATATAAATCCTTGTCGCTCGGGTTGGCGTCAAATTCATGCCGCAGCTTTTCCGGCCCGCTGTGGACGGCGTAATGCTTGATCGTCGCGTCGAGCTTGCGGTATTTCCCGTCGCCCTGCAGCCCCTTGACGAACGCCGTGCCCATGCGGCCGGTCAGATACGGGTCTTCGCCGTAGGTCTCCTGCCCGCGCCCCCAGCGCGGATCGCGGAAAATGTTGATATTCGGCGACCAGTAGGTCAGACCCTGATACCACGCCGTGTCGCCGAAGGTTTTGAATTCGTTGTATTTGGCGCGCGCCTCGTCGGAAATGGCATTTGCCACCTCTCGCAGCAGCTCGTCGTCAAAGCTCGCCGCCATGCCGATGGCCTGCGGAAACACCGTCGCGCAGCCCGCGCGCGCCACGCCATGCAGCGCCTCGTTCCACCAGTTATAAGCCGGAATCCCCAGCCGCTCGATGGCGGGCGAGCGGTACTGCATCTGGCTGCATTTTTCCTCGATCGTCATGCGGGCGACCAGTTCCCGCGCACGTTCCTGAAAAGTCATGATTTTGCCTCCTGATTTGGTTCTGTTGTGCCTTTCCGGGCAACCTTCTGTTTCATCCCAAACTTAAAAACAATCCGAAAAGAATACTGAACGGGGCGGGAACAGCCTGAAGAAATCCGATTGGGGATTCCGAACGGTGAGCCGCGGGATATATTCCGCCTGCGAAAACCCGCACAGCAGAAGCTGAGACGCGGTGCTGATATCCATGATCACATCGGGTTCAAACACATTATTCTTTTCTGTTTCAACGCCGTTTGCGGAAACGGTCACCTTAAACGTATCATCATCGATGCGGAGCGTGAACGCCCCTTCCCGCGCGGGGTATTGATGCGCCCGCAGGACTTTTTCAACATTCAGAATTCTGACGGAACCTGTATTATACATTTTGATATCGCAATTCTTCATATCCCGCAAAAAGCCAAGCAAAGGCGAGTTTGCGGGAATGTTCTGAAAACAGATCGATTTCTGGTTGCTTTCAAAATTGCGCAAGAAGCCGATGATCCCCTGCATGGATTCGCACGAATCAAAATAGAGCTCTTTGACAAGAATAACACTGTTTTCCCTGTCAATGCCGATCGTGGCAAACGCGTTGTTTTTCCAGATATAGGTATAACTCTTTGAAAGATACGGTTCACCTGAAAAGGCTTCCGCGTTTTCTCTCACAAAACTCAGGCTGTATTGCCGAGCGCATCTGTTGTAAAGCGCAAGCAGTTGTTCCGTGCTGTTTCCTTCGTATAATGTTACGTCGTGGTTCCTGCCGATCCCGGATATTTCTGAAAACGGAATGGTCGCGCAGACAGAATACCCCGCTCGTTCATAACCGAAATTTCGATAATATGTTTCGGAAAACGGGTAGAGGATGCTGATATCATAATCGGTTTGCTCAAACAAATAGCGGAACAGCGCCTTCACGGCGCCTTTTCCCCTGTGTTCGGGTTTCGCGGCAACGCCGCCGACGGCAGCGCAGGTCAGAATGCCGCCGTCATAGTTACACTTTCTTTCATTGATCTCAAAATCCGCAAGCAGCGTTTTGTTGTCACCATCGAAAGCGCCCAGCACGTTCGGACAAGGCAGCACGGAAGATGGATCGTTGATATCGCAGGCATAGGAAAAAGCCTGTGAGGTTACTTTGTCATGTTCGACAACATCGTTTTGCGTTAAAAATCTGACAATCATCGTGTCCCTCCAAAATCGTAATTTGGCTGCGACAAATTACGTAATGAATACTGAAAACTGAAGAATGAAAAATGAATAATTGAGGGAAGCCTTCGGCTTCGGATTATAATCGGGTAAGGGCGGAGCCCTTCCATCATTTTTAAGTTTTCAGTTTTAAGTCTTCCGTTTTCAGCAAGTAATTTCGCTGCACTTTCCGACTCGGGCTGCTGTTGGAATTCAGATAAAGCCTGACCCGGCTTGGGTGCAGCGTCACGCTGCAAATTCCGCTTTATTCTTCCACGGTTTCGAGCAGAAAGCTCACCGGTCGGAAGCCATCGTTGCAGGAGATCATGGCGGAGCGTTTATTCTTCATCCACCCGTCATAAAAATCCTCCGCGCCGTGCGCGAGCGCCAGAACGAAGGGCGAAACAGTATCCCACGCGCTTTCACAAAAACCTTCGGGTCTCTGCCACCCGTCGGCAATGAACACCTGCCCGAGCTTCATCTCGCACGCGTGCTCGATGGGGTTTTCGTATTCTTCCATCAAATCCCGATAGCAAGCGATGCGCTTGACCGTAATTCTCACTTTTTTCATAGGCTTTCCCCCGCTTTTGATCGGTTTTGTCCATTATAGCACAAAGCAGCGCGAAAACCAATCTGAACAGCAAAAAACAGCCCGACCGTTTTTCCGTCGGGCTGTAGATTCTTATATTAGGCGTTGAACTGCTCCACAACGGCGCGGAACGCGTCGGCGATGGCTTTCTGCGAGCCGATCCCCATGCCGTTGGTCTCGTGGTAATGGTTGTCGCCGAAGCGGTCCTTATAGCCGTTGAGATACGGCTGGGTCGGGTGCAGCACAAAATCGTTGGGCGGCACGACGTAGCCGGTCATATCGTTGGTCACGCCGAAGACGATCATATCGGGGTCGCCCGCGATCTGAGCCAGCGGTTCGGGGTTGATCTCCGGCCCTTTGCCGGTGGTGGATTTTTCCGCCGGTTCGTAGCCGCCGAACACGGTGCAGACAAAGCTCTCGCCCGGCAGCATCAGAATCCGCTGATCGCCGAAGCTCATATAGGTCATTTCCGACTTCATGGCGACGCCGATATCGGTCTCATCGCTGGGATAGGGGTTGAAGCTCATCACGCCGCGCGTGGCGAGGAAGGTGAGTACGTAGTTGCCGACCGGATAATAGAACGGCTGGCACAGCACCTTGATCTTCGGCTCGAGTTCGCGGTCGTTGTCGATCTTCTGCACGGCGTCCGCCAGCATGGCGCCCTGCTTTTTTACGCAGGTGAGCGGGTCTTCATCGAGCTCCGCCGCGTCCATGCCGCCGATGGGACCGATGCCGAAGAGCACGTCGGCGCCGGTCTGTTCCTTGATCTGTTCGCGCATGAAGTAGGGGTTTTCGCCGCTGAGCTTGCGGTTGCCGCCGCCCAGCGAATTGGGATGACCGCCGAAATTCATGATCCACGTTTCATTG
>JAFTEL010000112.1 GCA_017453685.1 Clostridia bacterium | reverse complement strand
CACCTCGACAAGATCGAGGATATCAAGGGCGTGCAGATGGAGATCGGCTGGGGCAGCCAGATCCGCTCCTACGTGTTCATGCCCTACACCCTCGTCAAAGACCACCGCACGGGCTTTGAAATGGGCAACATCAACGCCGTGATGGACGGCGACCTTGACGGCTTCATCAACGCCTACTTAAAGATGCAGTCGCTCGAAAAACTCAACGGAGAACAGTAAAAAAAGCACCCGCGAGGGTGCTTTTTTAATGCGGAATGCGAAGTGCGAAAGGCGAAATGGTGGAAGGGCTCCGCCCTTACCCGATGAAAAATTCCCAACCGCCGCTATCCGCTATCAGCTAAAAAAACCGCCGTGTCAGGTCGTTCCTCACACGGCAGTTTATTTGTTGTTGATGGCGATCAATAGCGCTTGGCCAGCAGTTCGCTGATCTTTTTCGCTTCGTCTTCGGTCAGGGTGACGCCTTTCCCCATTTTTTCATGATCGGGAGCCCATTCACGGATGTCGAGCTTGGGATCACGGCCGTTCCAGCTGATGAGATTAAGCTCTTTCGTCCAGCCCTTAGCGGTTTCGGAAAGAACACCGAGAGTTTCTACGATTTCGTAAGTAAATTCAGGCATGATGTACGCTCCTTTCTCTTTTATTTCGCACGGGGTATAACAAGACATCTATATATTATAATGAAAATATGAGAATAGCAAGAATAAAATAAAATTTTTATTTATTTTTAACAATTTAAGGAAGGTTTGCCGAATAACAGACGCGATGTCCAACAAATGTCAAAGATTTGTCTGTTTTCGGATAAAGCTCTTGTTTTTCCCCGTGAAAAAGGGTAAACTTTTATGAAGACTGCCGCGCCAAGGCCTCCAGCGCGTTGTGCGCGATCAGGCAGGTCCAGTGCTCGGCGGTATGCAGGGCGACGGCTTCGCTTTCGCCGACGACGGCGCCGAACTCATTCAGGCACTGCCGCAGGCGGTTCGCGCCAGCCTTTTGCCGCAGAAGCAGGCGGTAGTCGTGATCGAGGCGATACAGGCGGCTGTCCGCCCGAACGCCGGAAAACCGCAGCGCCTCGGCGCAGGCGTAAACCGCGTCGAGAGAAGAAAACTGCGCGGTGAGGCAGGCGTTTTGCCGCAGCAGATAACGCTTCGGGCGCGCAGTCAGCGTTTCCTGCGTGAACAGCAGCACGCAGCCGTCCGCCCCGCGGCGCATGGCCTCCACCGTCAGCCGCCCCGCGCCGCTGAAGGTGCGCCCGAGGGTGTGATTCACCTGCGAGAGCACGGTCCAGATCACGCGCTTGGTCTCCACGTCGGCGTAATCCATCTGTTCATAGGTGATGTTCAGGTCCTTCATGTCGTCGCCGGAGAGTTCCACCAAAATCGCCTGCGCCGTCAGTTCTTCTACCCTCATGTGGGTTGACCCCCTCGCAAAAAAGATGTATAGTATAATTCTAATAAGGTCGTGCCGGAAAAAGCAAGGCTTAAATATTGGCAACCGATCGGAAAGGAGAGCGAGCGCTCATGAAAAATCCCGTCAAAAAAACGCGGCTGTTTTGGCTGGACGTACTTGCCATGCTCACGCTGCCCTGCGTGAGCGCGTGGTACTATTACGGCACGCAGGCGTTAAAGCTGCTGGCGGCGTCGGCGCTCAGCGCCGTTGTGTGCGAGCTGTTCGGCGGCATCCTGCTCAAAAAGACGCTTTCCGTCGGTGATCTCAGCGCCGCGGCAACGGGGCTGATGATCGCGCTCATGCTGCCCGCCTCCGCGCCGGTCTGGCTGCCCGTTTGCGGCAGCGCGTTCGCCATTCTCGCCGCCAAGCTGCCCTTCGGCCGGGTGGAGCGGCTGCCGTTTTCCCCTGCCGCCGCCGGCATGGCGTTCCTCACCGTTTGCTTCCCCAACCTGGTGTTTTCCTATCCGAAGGTGTCCGCGGCTCTGAGCGGCACGGGCGTTTCGCTGGCGTCGATGCTGGCGAACAACACCGCGCTGAGCCTCGGTTCCGTGCGCGCCATTGATATGCTCACGGGCAACTTCCCCGGGCCGATGGGCGCGAGCTGCATCCTCGTGCTGCTCGGCAGCGCTATCTATCTGCTCATCCGCCGCACGAAGCTGTTCATCACCGCGGCCGGCTTCCTCACCGGCGGCGCGCTCGTGGCGCTGTGCCTGCCCCGCGTGGCAAGCCTGCTGCCCAGCGTCGTGATGGAGCTTTGCGCCGGCACCATGCTGTTTGCCGCGCTGTTCCTCATCACCGAGCCCGGCACCCAGCCCGAAAAGCCGCTGCGTCAGCTGCTGTTCGGCTTTTTCGGCGGCGTTCTGTGTCTGATCATGCGCCGCTTCGGCGCGTTTGAAGAGAGCGCCTGCTTCGCGGTGCTGCTCGCCGACGCGGGCTGGCCCGTTATCGACCGCTGCCTGAATAACTTTGGTAAAAACAGAAAAGCTAAAAAGAACGATACCGAAGCAAAGGGTGAATCCAAGCGCCATGAAAACGCTTAAACACATTTGTGCCGTTCTTTTCTCTATCAGTCTATGCGCCGCGTCGGTTTCCTGCGCGCACCAAACCGGAGGAAATCCGCCGGCGGCAAGCGAACCGGCGGCGACTGCTGCCGCCGCGCCGATGACGACCGCGGCAGAAACAACGACCGAGCCGACGACCGCCGAGTTCACGATGACGAAGCCCACAACGACAAAACCGCAAACGACGGCGAAACCGACGACTAAATCGACAACGGCCGCGCCTGCCACGAAAAAGCCCGCCGCAACTTCGGCAAAGCCCACGACGACCAAGCCGAAAACGACGGCGAAGCCGACCGAAAAAGCAACGACTTCCATCGCAACCTATGAGGCTCAAGCGCTGCGCCTGACCAACAAGGCGCGCCAAAAGGCGGGGCTGAAAGCGTTCGGCACGTCCGCCGAATTGCAGAAATACGCGGATATCCGCGCCAAAGAGATCAAACAGAAGTTTTCCCACACCCGTCCGAACGGGCAGGATTGCTTTTCGCTTGATCCCGATTTGATCATGGGGGAAAACATCGCCTGCGGTCAGACCACGCCCCAGGAGGCGGTGGACGGCTGGATGGCCAGCAAGGGACACCGCGAAAACATTTTGCGCGAACGCTTCACGCTTTGCGCGGTCGGGTGCTATTACGATAAAAACAGCGACACGTATTATTGGGTGCAGCTGTTTGGATGATGCGGAATTTATCCCCAATTAATCCCGATTTTGCGATATGTTGCTGCGCAACGCGATATAATTTGCAAAGCAAATTGCGATATATGTCGCTGACGCTCCATGCGATATGATATAAATTCCTTTCTTGCCCCGCAGGGCATATCGCGTGCGAAGCACATATCGAATCCCAAAGGGATATATCGAAAATTCCGCAGGAATTTATATCGCTTCGGAATTTGGCAAAGCCAAATTCCGAACAAGAAAGAGGTGACCAACATGACGACCCGCTCCAAATCGCCCGGGCTGCTGCTGCGCAACGCCGGCTTATTCAACCCCGTGCTGGTGCAGGCGGTCGGTCTTTGCCCCGTGGTCGCCATGGCGACCTCCCTGCGCGGTTCCGCGCTGCTCGCGCTCGTGGCGACGGTGGTCATCACGCTGAGCGAATGGATCGCCTCGCTTTGTCTCAAGCGCGTGGAACGCTGGGTGCGCATCGCGCTTTACATCCTGCTGGGCAGCGTGCTCGTTCTGCCCTTCATGTCCTTCTTGGAAAAAAATCAGCCGGAGCTGTTTTCGTCGCTCGGGCTTTACCTGCCGATCATGGCGGTCAATTCGCTGGTGGTGCTGCGCTGCGAGCGGTTCGCCGTCAAAATTCGCCCGATCTCCGCGCTGCGCGACGGGCTGACCGCGTCGTTCGGTTACGCCGCGGTGCTGATTCTGGTCGGTCTGGTGCGCGAGGCGCTCGGCAGCGGCTCGATCGGCGGCTATGTATTCAAGCCGGAAAACAATTTTTCAGCGCTTTTGCTGCCTTGCGGCGGCTTTCTGATCCTCGGCTTCTTTGCCGCCGTGCTGCGCAGCCTCATTTCCGCCTATTGGCCGAAATATCTGGATAAAAAGCAGCCGAAGCCCCACGTCAGACAGAAAAAGCCCAAAAGACCCGCCCCCGTCGAGCCGGAGCCTTTGCCTGATTTAACGCCCGATGAAACGCCGTTCTCGCTGGAAGAGATCGAGGCGACGCCCTACGGCGCCGAGCAGGCGAACGAGGTGGAAGAAACGGAAACGGAGGACGCGGTTTATACGCCCGTTCAGCCCGAGCCCGAACCGACCCCTGAGCCGCAGGCGGAAGCCCCGCTGGTGGCACAACTCGAACCGCTGACCATCGAAGCGCTGGAACCCCTCGAAGCGCCGCAGGTCGGCGACGTGTTCACAAAAAAACCGACCCGCGCGGGCGAAAGCAAGGCGCCCGGCGGCGATCGGGATTTAGAGGCGCTGTTCAGCCGTTCGCTTGACGACGTGCTGGAGAGTGCGCGTGCAGAGGAGGAGAAAAAGTCATGATTTTTGCTTTTTTGAACGCCTCTGTCTTTGCGCTGCTGCTGCAGAATTTGGTGTTTGACGGCGGCTTCGGCATGAGCGAAGCGATCCGCATCGCGACCAAGCCGAAGGAGTTTTTGCCCATCGCGTTCACCGTCGCTTTTTTCACGAGCATGACGGCGGCGATCTGCAGCACGCTGGATCTGATCCCGGCGGTGCACGATCTGACGACCGCCTACCATCTGCTGATCTATTGCGCCGTGCTCGCGGCAGTGTATCTGGGCTTTACTGCGCTGATCCGCTACGGGCTGAAAATGAAAAACGAAGCCATCCACCGCATCGGCATGGCCGCGGTGAACACGCTGGTGCTCGCCGTGCCCATGATCAACCGCCGCGCCGCTTTCGGCGTGCTGGAATCCGTCGGCGTCGGCCTCGGCGCGGGGCTGGCGTTCGTGCTGGCGGTGCTGCTCATCGGGCAGGGTCAGGAGCGTTTAAGTGAGAACGAGAGCGTTCCCGACGCGTTTCGCGGCAAACCGGCGCTGTTCCTCTATATCGCGCTCATTTCACTTGGCTTTGTCGGCATGTCCGGCCAGGCGCTGTTTGTGTGAGGAGGGGTACGCCTATGGATGAAAAAGAAAGGGACGAACGGCTTGAAGGCGGGGAAGAGACCCTGCCGGAGGATTTCCGCCCCGTGATCCCCGAGCCGGAGGTGCGCCGCCACAGCGCGTATTATTTCCGGCGGGATTACCCCGAGACCGAATCGCCCACCTCCACCCACACCATCACCTTCGCGCAGCAGGAACGCCGCCGCAAATGGCGCAGCCGCATTTTTTACGCGCTGTTGTTGCTGGCCGTGTTCTCGCTGGTGTTCGTCATCACCGCCACGTGCCTGATGATCTCAAAGCAACCGATATAAAAAAGACCGGAGCGGAACGCTCCGGTCTTTTTTATGCGGAATGCGAAAGGCGGAAGGCGGAATTGCGGATCGCCTCGCTCCGCATTAGGAAAGCAGCGCGCCGATAATGGCGTTGGACACCAGAAAGCCCTTGGGATTGAGCCGAATGCCGCTTTCGTCGGCGATGAGCAGTCCCTGCGCGGCGAACGGCGCGGCCGCCTGCCGCATGGCTTCCGGCAGGGCGAAGCCGAAGCGCTCCGTGACGCCTTTTTCGGTCAGCCCTTCGGTCAGGCGCAGGCGCAGCATGGCATATTCCTCAAAGCTGCCGCCCTCGCCGTCCTGCACCGTTTGGTAGTTCGCGGCATCGGCGGTGTTGTAATACCGTTTGCCGCCGTAAAACGAATGGGCGGCCGCCCCCACGCCGATGTATTCCTCGTCGTTCCAGTAGATCAGGTTGTGGCGGCTGGCGTGCCCCTCCTTGGCGAAGTTGGATATTTCATATTGCATAAAGCCGAACCGCTCCGCCTCTTCGCACGCGGTCAGGTACAGCTCGCAGCAGGCGTCTTCATCCGGCAGATTCAGCGTTTTTTCCACCTTTTCAAACGGCGTGCCCTGCTCGATTTTGAGCAGGTAGGCGCTCAGGTGCGTTGCGCCGCTCTCGGCGCAGAAGGCGACGCTCTGCTTCACGGTTTCGGGCGTTTGGTGCGGGATGCCGAGCATGACGTCCAGCGAAAAATCGGTGACGCCCGCGGCTTTGACCATCGCCACCGCCTGCCTCACCTGCTGTTCGCCCGCGCGGCGGCCGAGGGCTTTGCGCTCCTGCTCCACCACCGACTGCATCCCCATGGAAATGCGGTTCGCGCCGTGCTGCACCAGCGCGTCCAGCTGGGCCTGCGTCCATTCCTCGCACAGGTCGGAGGGGTTACATTCCACCGTCACCTCGGCGTTCGGCGCCGTTTCGATCGCGTCCAGCACGCGGCACAGGTTTT
>JAFTEL010000111.1 GCA_017453685.1 Clostridia bacterium | reverse complement strand
CGCATCAGCACGTCGTTCTCTGTACTCGTGAAGTGCTCAGATGTACTTATGGTGAAAATAAACAGTGTCAACGACGATTCATAAAAACTGATGCTGAACTCCGGACACGTCGCAGACATCGCATTGAGCAAATTCGTATTCGTGTCGGCCTGCCCGAACGTCAGACCGTCCGGAAGTCCAAGCGTGAGCTGCAGTCCGTCCAGACCTGTAACAGGATCCATATACACGGAGTAGGTGATCGTGTCGCCGGGGTGCGCCGTCGTCTCGTCCGGAACGACCGAGAACGTCACGGCGCCCTCTGCCGACGCGGTCAGTCCGACGCTCACCCCTGGCAGCAAAAACAGCACCGCCAGCAACAAGCTGAGAATCTTTTTCCCTTTCATCATAAAACCTCCTCATATTGCGGTTCCGGCCTCACCGACCCCGCTGAATCCAGTAAACCATCTTCATCATAACAGATTGACAAAAATATTGCAATTATAATTTTTATACTATGACCCCCACAGTAGTGCATGCAGAAATGCTGATTTTCACTTGTAAAGGATATTTGAATTTGATAAAATATAAGAAACCATTTGTTTAAAGAAAAGCGTTATTTTTGAATCAATCAGAAAGGACGAATCCTATGGCAATCAACTACTGCGGCAGACCGATGCGCTTTGCGCACACGGGCGTGACCCAATTCGCGCCGGAAAACACATTGGAGGCTTTTCAAAAAGCGGCTGAGCTCGGCTGCGAGGGCATTGAACTGGATATTCAGATCAGCGGCGACGGCGAGATCATCGTCACCCACAACGGCAACATGGGCTATATGACCTTTGAGCGGCATACGGATGTTCTCAAGGACATGACCGCCGCTCAGATCAAGCAGTTTGACATTCCCTACCGCAACGCGCTCAAACTCAAATACCCGCCTTATCCGTGGACGGAGCACCTGGGCGGGCGTCGCATGATTATGCCGTCTGATTACGTCGAGAACCGCGTGACCCACCTGATCACCTTCCCCGAATTTGACGCATGGCTTGCCACGATCGATTACGACCTCACCGTCGAAGTCGAGTTCAAGTGCCCTGGGATGTGTCCGCGCATGGACGAGATCCTCGCCGCGTCGCCCAACGTCTCGCGCTATATCTTCTTTTCCGGCGACTGGAGAGTACTGGAAGAAATGCAGGCGCATTACCGCGAAAAAGGCAAGCCGGAAGGGTTGCGCCTGGGCGCAAATATCCGCTTCATCAACGACGACACCATGGCATTCGTGCGGCGTTCCGATCTCTGGGAGGTCGGGCTGAACAACGAAGCCTTCACCAAAGAAGACGTGGAAATGTTCGCCGAAATGGGGATCAAGGTGTTTTCCAATCTCGGCGATTATCCCGAATGGTGGCAGCAGATCTGCGACATGGGTGTGACGGGCTTCAAAACGAATTATCCGGACGCTTACACGGAATGGTGGCAGAGCACGCAGCATTAATTTGATAGAAACGGAGGAATGGCATTGAAAACATGGCAAAAGATCACGTTCATCGTCGTGCTCGTGATATTCGTATCGGCGTCTGTTACGATCTCTCTCATTTCGATCTCCCGTCCGCCGTATCGGTACAAAGAGGAAACGGCGATCGGCGAAATTGAAACGTTAAACGGCTGGTCGTTTGCGAGTTTTAACGGAAACGCTTCGACCAAAGCGCTTTATCTTGATTACGTCCGCGACAAAAACGGCAACGATCCCGACGAAACAAAGCCGCTGATTGCCATCGGCGCCTATGCGGTCAACGCGGATGAATACATTGAGGAAATGGTAATCGGCGCTGACGTGCAGTACATTGATGAAACGGCGTTTTTCAATGTGAAAAAACTGCAAAAGATCACGGTCGATCCCGAGAATCAGTGGTTCAAAGACGTCAACGGCGTCCTTTATTCCAAGGACGGCAAAGAACTCATTCTCTATCCCATTTGCTACGGTCAGCAGCCCACGGACGTGGAGGAGGAATTCACTTATCCCCAAGCCTATACTGTGGCTGACGGCGTGGAGCGCATCCGTTCCTTCGCGTTCCTCAAAAACGGCAATCTGCGTGACGTCACCCTGCCGGATACCCTCAAAGAAATCGGCGATATGGCGTTCTTCGATTGCTGGCGGCTCGGTTCTTATGATTATGATGAGCAAAACGACGCTCTGCTGGGCACGGGCTTTGTGCTGCCGGATTCGGTTGAAAAGATCGGATCGGACGCGTTCAGCAAATGCTCCGGCATTTCGCCGGTGCTTTTCCTTCCGGCGTCGGTCAAAGAGATCGGTCATCACGCCTTTTTCTCCTGTATGGGGATGGCGAACATCTATCTGGGTGCCGCTGATCAGGATGCCATCGTGTACGGCGACGCGTGGCTGCCCAAAAACATCAAGGCGGGCGCCGTCAAAAAAGCGCCTGATCCCGAATACGGCAAGACCCGCGCGGAGAGCGAAAAGCTCATTGAAGAGTACAGAGCGACAAGGCTGAACGAATTGAGAGAGGAGGCAAAGAACGATGGCTGAAAACACCGCTGAAAAACAATCCTTCTTTTCCAACATCAAAGAGCATTGGAGAACGCCCGCGCCGGGCAGATACGTTCCGTTTAAGGAATACCTCTCGATTTTCGGCGCTATCGGCGGCGACTACACGCTTGCCTATCTCAGAAGCTTCCTTTCCTTCGGCACGGGCTGCTACCTCGTCGCGTTTTATTATCAGATCCCCATTCTGACCTTCTCGGCGATCACCACGTTTTTTATCGCCTTTTCTTATCTTTGGAATATTCTCAACATGGGCGTGGACGCCAACCTCGGCTTTCTGCCCAAAAAGGTGGAGCGCAAATATTTTGCGGTGTACCTGAGCTTTGCAGCGCTCGGGCTGCTGATGCTCATTTTCAATTTTTCGGCTCTGCTGCCTGATATTGTCAAATATTTTCTTGATTCACGCTGGCCCGGACTGAACGCATTCAGCATTTTCAAGATTTTTGCCGCCCATTTTCTGTGCAACGGCTGGGGCGGGTTCCGCAGCATCGTCATCCGCAAACTCCTGCTGAAAAAACTCGGCAGATATAAGCTGTGGGCCTATGCCAATATTGTCCAGGGCATGATCGTCACCCTGCTGATCTGCTGGCTTCCGCTGTATGAAGAGCCGATGACGGAGCGGGTCTGGAAACTGCACCTGCTGTTTTCGCTTTACTCGATGTTCAATTTCCAGGGCTTTTCACAGGCTGTCGCCAACAACATCAGCCCCAATCAGGAAGAGCGTATGCTCGTGCGCGCCTATCCTGTCAAGATCAGCCATCTGGTGCAGAACATCGTCAACTTCCTTCTGCCGACCATTGCGGGCGCCTTGTTTGTGGAAGGCATCCGCGACCGCGACATGTTCCGCTATCTGCTGCCCGGCTTTTTCGTGTTCAGCTCGGCGATCATGTTCCTCTGCCTGCGCAACCTGAAAGAGCGTATTCCCGCGCCGCCGATCGAAAAGAAAGATTATTTTTCCTTCTGGACGTGTATCAGCGGCATCTTCAAAAACAAATATCTTTGGATCAATCAGGCCGTCGGTCTGCTCGACTCGTTGGGCAACGGTATGCTTAACATGAAAACGATCCTGATGATCTACACCTGGCGCGAAACGGGGCTGTTCTTCTCCATCGCGGAGATTGTGCTGAAATTTGCCGGAACGCCCGGACAGATGCTGTCGCCCTTTGTGCGCAGACGGTTCCAGTACAAGACGCTGGTCATCTTTAAATACCTTGTCTGCGCGCTGCGCTCTGGCGCTTATATCTTCGCTTTCGTCTTCCTCGGCAAGAGCTTGATGCTGTGCGGCATTGTGCTGTTTATCGCTTACTTTGTCGGCGATATGCTCCAATCCGCCGTTAATGTGGCGCAGGAGGATATGGGCATCCGCATCAGCGACTATCAGATGTATATTTCCGGCGAGCGTTTTGAGGCGTATCAGGGCGTGATCGGCTGGTTTACGGGTCCGATCTCCTCGCTCGTCAGCCTGATCATCCCGCTGATGTTCGCTGCCATCGGCTTCACGTCCGACTGGGACGTGCTCTATATGGACGACGTGCGCATCAAATGTATGGTCATCGGTATCGCGTTCGACTTGGTCGGCTATCTGCTGATGATCCTGCCCTATATTTTCTTCTGGGATTTCACTGATGAAAAGCACAGGGAAGTTATGCGGGTGCTGCAGGAACGCGCGGACAAAGCAGCGATGGAAGACACGAACGGCGCGGATCAAATCGGCGAACCTGTCGGAGCGGAAACGCCCTTGCCTGCTGAAACACAATAAAAGAGGGATACGATGATGAAAACGAATCAACCGCGCCAATGGAATTATGATTACAGCCGGACGCTCTGGATGAAGATGTATCTGGCGGAACCCGACTTTGAGAACCGCCGCAGCAGGGTGTTTATCACCTTTGAACAGGCGCTTGAGATCATCCGGGTCGTGGACAATCTGACGCAGGGCATTGAGAAGATCGTGTATCTGGTCGGATGGCAGGGGCTCGGACACGACGACTGCTATCCCGAGATGGAAGTGGTCAATGAAGCGTTGAAACGCGCCTGCGACGCGACCGCGCGGGACAGCCTGTTCTGGCTGTTTGAAGAAGCGAAAAAGTATCACACGGTGATCAGCTTCCACGGCAATCTGGCGGACGCCTACCGCGACACGCCGTGCTTTCCAGAATTGGCGGCGACCAACTCCGTGGTCAATGATAAATACGGCAAGCCCGCCGTGATCGAGGTGTTCAACGGTCGGGACGCGTTCAAGGTCTCCTACAAAGGTTACTACGAGAGCGGTCTGTTCCAAAAGAACTGGGATCGTTTCTGCGCGGCAACGCCCGTGCGCGAAGCGGGAACCGTTCATCTCGATAATTTCTGCATCGCACAGAGCCTGAATCCCTACACGAGCGTGGAGGACGAAGACGAGGCGCGGAACAAAATGCTGGATTATATCCTGTCGCTCGGCATCGACGTAACCACCGAGTACACTTACCGCGAGCTGGAATGGCGCGCGGATTCGCCCGAACACCCGATCCGCCCGCATCTTTATGCAAGCGCCGTCGATCCGCTGCCGGAAAGCAGCTTTGAAAAGGCGCCCCTGCGCACGCTCGGCAGGATTCCCGCCTCGTGGTGGACGAGCGGCATGACCGCGGATGACTGCATGCGGATACCGCCGAAGATTTACAGCGGACATTTGACCGACCCGAAGCTGCTGGCGGCGTTTTACGGCGCCATGCACGGGGAGGACATCTGGCGGGATCACGGCAACGACGCGAAGGACTGGGCGCCTTCGTTTCTGCGCGAGTTCTGCCTGCTTCAGCTGCCGTATTTCTATCTCAACCGTTTCCGGCGGTTGGCGATCAAAGAAGAAAACGATGCCTACGTTGTGACGTTCTCCGGAGGCGTTGTCAGCCGCGGAGAAAACGGTCAAATCACCCAAAACGGCATTGTACTGAAAGACGGCGGCGACGTGCTGCTGCCGCTGGACGATGATTGTCAAACGTTTATTGCCTATTCCGAAAACGGCAGAAGCGGCGCGTGGAACATTCCGGACGCCGCGTTTGCACAAGCCAATGTGTATGACATCACCCCGGAAGGAAACCGCTTCCGCTGCCAAACAAACGTAACGAATGGAAAAATCGAACTGAACCTCGCTGCGGGACACGCCGTCGCGGTCTGCGCGGTTCACTGATAGGAACCGAGCAGGGGAGCCGCTTTCAATTTGATTGCATAAAGAAACCGCTCAGGTTAGACAACTCGTCTTACCTGAACGGTTTTGTTCTTCTTTATTCACAGCAGCTTCAGCATCCGCTGAGCGGCTTCTTTCGTGTCCTCGGGGCTGCCGAAGGTGGAGAAGCGGAAATAACCTTCGCCGCACTGACCGAAGCCAGAGCCGGGCGTTCCGACGATCTGCGCTTCATTAAGCAGAAAGTCGAAAAAGCCCCAGCTGTCCATATTATTCGGGCATTTCAGCCAGATATACGGCGCGTTCGTGCCGCCGCAATACCAGATGCCGTGCTGATCGAGCGCATGCATGATAGTTTTGGCATTTTGCTTATAAATGGCAATATTCGCCTTGATCTGCGCCTGACCCTCCTCGGTGAAGACCGCGCTCGCGCCTTTTTGCAGGATGTACGAAACGCCGTTGGTTTTTGTTGTGCGGTTGCGCACCCACATCGCGTTCAGGTTCATGTCGCCGCGTTCCAATTCCTTGGGGATGACAGTGTAGCCGAGCCTCGTGCCGGTGAAGCCCGCGGTTTTGGATAGTGAACAAATCTCAATGGCGCAGGTGCGCGCGCCGTCGATTTCAAAAATGCTGCGCGGCAGGTTGTCGTCCTCAATGAACGCTTCATACGCCGCGTCGAACAGGATCACGGCGCCGGTGCGGTTGGCGAAATCGACCCATTCGGTCAACAGTTCTTTTGTGAACACCGCGCCGGTCGGGTTGTTCGGCGAGCAGATATAGATCAGGTCAGCCTGAACACTTTCGTTCGGTTTCGGCAAAAAGCCGTTTTCCTTGCCGGAAGGCAGGTGGATGATCTTCCGGCCGCCCATCACGTTGGCGTCCACGTAGGCAGGGTAGGCGGGCTCAAAGATCAGGCTGGTGTTTTCCGGCGAAAACAGGTCGAGGATATCGCCCAGCTCGTCGCTCGCACCGCTGGAAACGAACACTTCATCCGCCGCCAGCGTCACGCCGCGATTTCCGTAGTGCGCGGCGATGGTCTCGCGCAGAAACGGCGCGCCACATTCTGGCATATAGCCGTGAAAAGTGGATTTGTCCGCCTGATCGTCGACCGCCTCGTGCAGCGCTTCGATCACCGCAGGGCAAAGCGGCAGCGATACGTCACCGATGCCCAGCCGCAGCACGCGCTTGTCGGGATTGGCGTCCAAATACGCCTTCACTTTCTGAGAAATGTTGAAGAACAAATAAGAATCTTTCAGTTCCGCATAATGCGTGTTCGGCTTTAACATATCACGGTTTCCCCCTCATAAACGGTTTCGGCGGGGCCGGTCATGGTGACCCGATAATCGCGGGTCACGGTGATCTCCAGCGTTCCGCCGTCAAGCTGCACGAAGATCGGCTGCCCGAACGCGCACAGCCCCTTGCTCACGGCGGCAGACGCTGTGGCGCAGGCGCCTGTGCCGCACGCCATGGTCACGCCGCTTCCGCGTTCCCATACGCGCATGCGCAGCGTGTTCGGCGCGATCAACTGCGCGAATTCCACGTTGACCCCGCCGGGGAAGGCGTCGTTGTGTTCGATCTGCGGTCCGACGGTCGTGACAGGCGCGCTCTCAGCGTCGTCAACGAACAGCACCGCGTGCGGATTGCCGACGGAAACAGGCGTGCAGGTGATCGCTCCACTATGCAGATCGATCCGTTTGTCCGGCGACACGACCGTGTTGCCCATATCCACCGAGACCTGACGGACTTTGCCGGCAATCACGCGCAGTTCGAGCGTTTTGATGCCCGACAGCGTTTCGACCGTCACGCGCGTTTTGTCCGTGTAGCCTTTGTCGTAAACATATTTTCCCACGCAGCGGATGCCGTTGCCGCACATCATCGCTTCGCTGCCGTCGGCGTTGAAAATGCGCATTTTGAAGTCGGCGACCGACGACGGGGCAATATAGATCATGCCGTCCGATCCCGCGCCGAAATGGCGTTCGGACAGCTTTTGCGAAAGCGCCGCGATGTTGGCGGGCACTTCGCCGTAAACGTATAGGTAATCGTTGCCGAGTCCGTGCATTTTGGTGAAACGCATCGAATTACTCCTTCGTTCTTTCTGACAGTTTTTGCTCAAATCGGTTTTTGCGCGCGTCCTTCGGAACGGCGGTCGGATAGCAGCCGTCAAAGCACGCGCTGCAGTAATGCGTTCCGCCCGCCAGCTCGCCGAGACATTCCACGGGCAGATAGCCGAGCGAATCGGCGCCGATCATCGCCGCGATCTCGTCAGCCGTGTGGTGGCAGGCAATCAGATTATCCTGCGAATCAATATCCGTGCCGTAATAGCAGGGGAACAGGAACGGCGGAGCCGATACCCGCATATGGATCTCTTTCGCGCCCGCGTTTTTCAGCAGCATGACCAGATGCTCGCAGGTCGTGCCGCGCACGATCGAGTCGTCGATCAGCACGATCCGTTTGCCTTTCACCACGTCCTCCACGGCGGAGAGCTTGATGTTGACCTGATCGGAGCGCGCTTCGGGCGCGATGAAGGTTCTGCCGATATACTTGTTCTTGACCAGCCCGATGTCGTAGGGAATCCCCGACTCGCGGCTGTAGCCGAGCGCGGCGTCCAGACCCGAATCGGGTACGCCGACAACGAGATCGGCTTCCACGGGGTGCTTTTGGGCGAGCACGCGGCCCGCGTTGATGCGCGCGGTGTGAACGGAGCGCCCGTCGATCACGGAATCCGGCCGCGCAAAATAGATGTATTCAAAAACGCAGAGCTTTTTCTCCTGTTTGCCGCAATGATCCCGACGGGACAGGACGCCCTCCTGACTGAAGATCAGGATCTCGCCCGGTTCAACATCGCGGATGAAGCGGGCGCCGACGGCTTTGAGCGCGCAGCTTTCGGAGGCGACCATATACGTGCCGTCCGACGTTTTCCCGTAGCACAGCGGGCGGAACCCGTAGGGGTCGCGGGCGCAGATGAGCTTTTGCGGCGACATGAGGATGAGCGAATAAGCGCCCTGCAGCGTGTTCATCGCGCGGCTGAGCGCCTCCTCAATCGACGGCGCGGTGAGCCGCTCCTTGGTGACGATGTAGGCGATGGTCTCCGTGTCGCTGGAGGTATGAAAGATCGCGCCGGAAAGCTCCAGCGCCGAACGCAGCGCCGCCGCGTTGGACAGGTTGCCGTTGTGGGCGATCGCCATGCGGCCTTTCTGGTGGTTGACCTCGATGGGCTGGCAGTTGTTGCGGTTGGTGCCGCCCGTCGTGCCGTAGCGCGTGTGAGCGACCGCCATGGTGCCCAGCGGAAATGACGCGAGCACCTCTTTGGTGAATACTTCGCTGACGATGCCGACGTCCTTATGCGAGGCGAACAGACCGTCGTCGTTGACCACGATCCCGCAGCTCTCCTGCCCGCGGTGCTGGAGGGCGTAAAGTCCGTAATAGCAAACCCGTGCAGCGTTGACGGGGCGATTTGCCATCACGCCGAACACGCCGCATTCTTCATGGATACTCATATTCTTTAACCTTTATGCCGTTTCAGCGAAGCGCCGATGAAGCCTAAAAACAGGGGGTGAGGCTTGTTCGGGCGCGATTTGAATTCCGGATGATACTGCACGCCCACGTAAAAGTCGCGCTCGGTCAGTTCCACCGTCTCTACCAGCAGTCCGTCGGGTGAAATGCCGCTGAGGGTCAGCCCGCAGTTTTGCAGGGCTTCGCGGTAATCGTTGTTGAATTCATAGCGGTGGCGGTGGCGTTCGCTGATCTGAGATGCCTTATAGCAGCGCTCCATCGTCGTGCCGGGTTGGATCACGCACGGGTACGCGCCAAGCCGCAGCGTGCCGCCCTTGTCAATGTCTTCGCTTTGCCCGGGCATGAAGTCAATGACCTTGTTCTTGCAGATCTCGTCGAATTCGCCGGAGTTGGCGTCCGCAATACCGGCGGCGTGGCGGGCAAATTCGATCACCGCGATCTGCATCCCGAGGCAGATGCCGAAATAGGGGATGACGTGTTCTCTGGCGTATTGTGCCGCCGTGATCATGCCCTCGATGCCGCGGCTGCCGAAGCCGCCTGGCACGATGATGCCGTCGAGGTGCCCCAGCATGTCGTCGGCGGTTGCCGCCGTGATCTTTTCCGAATCGATCCAGTCGATTTTGATATGGGTGTTATAAAAATATCCCGCGTGGCGCAGTGCCTCGGCGACCGACAGGTAGGCGTCGTGCAGGGCGACGTATTTGCCGACCAGCCCGATCTGCACCGTGTGCGGTCTTGCCTTGATCTTCTCGACCATGGCAGACCATTCCGCCAGATCGGGTTCTTGGGTTTCAATGCCGAGTTCGCGGCAGACGACTTCGGAGAAATGCGATTTTTCCAGCATCAGCGGCGCTTCGTAAAGATTGGGCAGCGTGATGTTTTCGATCACGCAGTCCTTCTTGACGTTGCAGAACAGCGAAATTTTGCTGAATATGCTCTCTTCCAGCGGTTCGTCGCAGCGCAGAATGATGATGTTCGGGTTCACGCCCATACCATGCAGCTCCTTGACGGAATGCTGCGTGGGCTTGGTCTTGTGTTCCTCCGACCCGTGCAGATAGGGTACGAGGGTGACGTGGATGAACAGGCTGTTTTCGCGGCCGACCTCCAGCGCGATCTGCCTGACCGCTTCAATAAAAGGCTGGGATTCGATGTCGCCGATGGTGCCGCCGATCTCGATG
>JAFTEL010000110.1 GCA_017453685.1 Clostridia bacterium | reverse complement strand
GGTGGGCGGCTCCGTGATGAGGATCGGCTGCGTCTGCGGGATAACGGCTTCGAGCGGTTCTTCCGGCAGCGCGAACACGTCGCTTTGGGTCGGTATCTCCACGGACGTTATGCTCTTGCGCATGGCGGCGTAGGCGCCGAGTCCGACGGCGCTGATGCAAAGCAGCACCACCGCGTATAATCCCGGTTTTGTCCAAAGCGGTCTTTTCACTCGTTGAAATTCAATGTCCATCGTTCTTCCCACGCCCTGCGGCGCTTCTCCCTTCGCAATTGTTTTCTCTGCTATTTTGAGCCGAACCATCAAAGAATATGCAACAAAAAAAGCCACGCAGAAAATCCATTCTGTGTGGCTCAGCTTTTGGGAGAGAATCATGCGCCGAGATAGGCTTTTTTGACCGCTTCGTCGTGGAGCAGCTCGTCCGCCGTGCCGCTCAGGGTGATGCTGCCGGTTTCCAGCACATAGGCGCGGTCTGCGATGGAGAGCGCTTTTTTGGCGTTCTGTTCCACGAGCAGGATCGTGCAGCCGCTCTCATGGTAATCCTTGATGATGTCGAACACCTTATCGACAAACAGCGGCGAAAGACCCATGGACGGCTCGTCGAGCATGAGCAGCTTCGGGTGGCTCATCATGGCGCGCCCCATGGCGAGCATCTGCTGTTCGCCGCCGGAGAGCGTGCCGGCGATCTGGTTCTTGCGTTCGCCCAGAATCTCAAAGCGGGTGCAGATCTCGTCGATATCGCGCTGGATCTGCTTTTTATCGGTCACGGTGTAGGCGCCCATGAGCAGGTTGTCGTGCACGGTGAGCTGCTGAAAAATGCGCCGCCCCTCGGGCACCTGCGTCATGCCCAGATGAACGATCTTGTGACCGGGCAGGCGGGTGATATCCTGCCCGTTATAAGTCACGGTGCCGTGCTTGATCGGCACAAGCCCCATGATGCTTTGCATGGTGGTGGTTTTGCCCGCGCCGTTGGCGCCGATGAGGGTGACGATCTCGCCTTCGTTCACTTCAAAGCTGATGCCGCGGATCGCCTGGATCATGCCGTAATAAACGTCCAGATTCTTTACTTCAAGCAGTGCCATGCCGTTACCCTCCTATATAGGCGCGAATGACCTCGGGGTTGTTCAGCGCCTCGGCGGTGGTGCCCTGCGCGAGCGTGGTGCCGAAGTTCAGCACGGTCACTTCATCGCAAAGACCCGAAACGAATTTCATATCGTGTTCAATGAGCAGAACGGTCAGATCGAACCGGTCGCGGATGCCCTTGACAATGCTCATCAGTTCGGCAGTCTCGTTGGGGTTCATGCCCGCCGCCGGTTCATCGAGCAGGAGCAGTTTGGGGTTGGTGGCGAGCGCGCGGGCAATTTCGAGCCGCCGCTGTGTGCCGTAAGACAAATTGCAGGCGAGGTTGTTGCGCTCGTCGACGAGACCGAACACGTCCAGAATCTCTTTCGCCTTGTCGCGCATGCGCACCTCCACGTCGTAATAACGCGGCGTGTGGAGCATGGCGTCAAAGGGATTGTATTTGAACTCGGGCTGATTGTGCAGCGCCACGAGCACGTTGCGGATAACGGACATGTTGTTGAACAGGCGGATGTTCTGGAACGTTCTGGCAATGCCCTTGTGGTTGATCTTTTCCTGACTCTTGCCTTTCAGTTCTTCGCCGTCCAGATAAAACGTGCCGGTCGTGGGCTGGTAAACGCCCGTGAGCATGTTGAACACCGTGGTCTTGCCGGCGCCGTTGGGACCGACCAAACCGTAAAGCTCGTTCTTTTGAACTTTCAGGTTGACGTCCTGCACCGCCTTCAGACCGCCGAAGGAAATGCCTAAGTTTTTGGTTTCCAGCATCAGGTCAGCCATTTTCCTTGTCCTCCTTTGCCGGTTTGTCGGGCTTGTCAGGCGTGACGGCTTCGTTGTGCGGCAGGTCGGGGGTGAGGACGGTGTCCATCTTCACCTTGGTCTCGATGCGGTTCCACTCCGCCGCGTCGTCATGGATGACGGCGGCTTTTTTGGCGTTGCGCTTCGCTTTCAGGTGGTTCAGGCTGAACCGCTCTTTGATCGGCTTGAGCGCCGGCGCGTTGTTGAACACGACGATCAGAATCAGGATGATGGCGTAGACCAGCGTTCTCACCGCGGCAAGGTCGCCGGAGAGCTTGGCCTGCAGTTCAAAGTTGATGATGGTGATGAGCGTGGCGGAAATGATAGAGCCGTTGATGCTGCCCATGCCGCCGAGCACGACCATGACGAGAATTTCAATGGAAAAGTTGTAGTCGAATTTCGTGTAGAGGATGGGCGTGGTGAAGTGACCGTAAAGCACGCCTGCGATGCCCGCGAAGAACGCGGCGATAACGAACACGAACAGTTTATAGAACGTGACGTTGATGCCCATGGCGCGCGCCGCGATCTCGTTGTCGCGAATGGCGGTGATGGCGCGGCCGTGCTTGCTGCGGATGAGGTTCTGCATGAGAATCAGCACGATGATGACCGCGACGAACGCGATGATGAACAGTTCCTTCTGGTTGTAGGTTTTGGAGGCGTAGCCCATGGCGCCGCCGAACATCGGCAGGTTTTTGAAAATGTTGCGCACAATCTCGCCGAACGCCAGCGTGACGATGGCAAGATAGTCGCCCTTTAAGCGCAGCGCCGGCAGCCCGATGATCAGCCCGAACACGGCGGCGACCAGACCGCCGATGAGCATGGCGAGGATGATGACGACGAGCTTGCTGTCAATGGATTCGCGCAGGTAACTCGCCGCGAACGTGCCGATATAAGCGCCGAGACAGGCAAAACCGGCGTGACCGAGGCTCAGTTCTCCCAAAAAGCCGACCACTAAATTGAGCGAGGTGGCGAGAATGATGCTGTAAGCGATCTTGGAGAGCAGACCCGTGGTGGAGCGATCGAGCGCGCCCGCGTTGCTGAGGATGATCAGGATCACGAGAGCGATGGCGACCAGGAGCCAGGTGGTGATGTGCTTGAATTTGAACTGCTTTTTGACGTTGGCAATATATCGGCTCATGCTCACACCTTCTCTCTGATTTTCTTGCCGAGCAGACCGATGGGCTTGACCAGCAGGATCACGATCAGCAGGCTGAATTCGATGGAAGTCGTGTAGGGCGCGATCTTCGGGATGCTCAGGCAGATCTTTTCGATCAGACCGAGCAGCACGCCGCCGAGCATGGCGCCGGGAATGGAGCCGATGCCGCCGATGACCGCCGCCGTGAACGCCTTGATGCCGGGCATGGAGCCGAGCGTGGGCGTGATGGACGGGATCTGCATGAGATAGAACAGACTCGCGAACGCCGCCAGCATGGAGCCGATGGCGAAAGTGACCATGATGATGCGGTTGACGTTCACGCCCATGAGCAGCGCGGCGCCCTTATCTTCGGAAACCGCCTGCATGGCGCGGCCGGTCCTCGTCTTTTTGACAAACAGCGTCAGCGCGGTCATGATCACGCCGCCGATGACCAGCGTGAGAATGGTGCTCACGTTGATCTTGACGTCGCCGATGGCGACCTTGCCGAAATCCGGCAGCGAGATGGACTGGGACTTGGAGCCGTAGATGAGCTGCGCGACCGCCTGCAGGAAGAAGCTGACGCCGATCGCGGTGATCAGCACCGCCAGCGGCGAAGCGCCGCGCAGCGGCTTATACGCCAGACGCTCGATGATCACGCCGGACGCCGTGCACACAACGATGGAAACAACGACCGCCAGATAGGGGTTTCCGGTGAGCTGAAGGCTGGTGAGGATGGCGTAGGCGCCGACCATGATGATATCGCCGTGGGCGAAGTTCAGCATTTTCGCAATGCCGTAAACCATGGTGTAGCCGAGAGCGATCAGCGCGTAGATCGCGCCGAGGCTCAGCCCGTCCATAATGGTACTCATAGGTTTGTTTCTCTCCTTTATTGGGGCGATAGAGGCACGAAAGCCGATAAAATTCAAGCCTCACGAAAAGCGGACAGCACATTCGTGCCGTTTGAATTTTGCCGGCCGTCAGACCCTGTAAAAAACAGGATAAGCGTACGGCTGCTTGCGCAGCCGTACGCAAAAAATGCAAAAGGGGAAAGGGGATTACTGACCGAGTTCCACGATCTGCGGGATCTTGGTGCAGGCGCCGGAAGCGTCCCACGTCATGGTGCCGGTCACGCCTTCGAGCTTGAAGGACGGATCAGTGATCGCCTTGACAACGGCGTCGCAAAGCGCATCGCAGTCGATGTCGGCGTCGTCGATGTTGGCGGCTTTCATGGCTTCAAAGATCGCGTAGATGGCGTCATAACCGTCGGCAGCGAACTGATCGGGAACAACGCCGTAAGTCTCTTTGTAAGAGGCAACGAACTTGGAAACGTTCTCCTTGGTGCTGTTGGCGTCGAAGGGGGTGATATACATGACTTTCACGTCAACGCCTTCGATCTGATCGGCGATGCCGTCAAGACCGTCGCAGCCGTAAACCACAGCGCTGCTGCCCTTGGCGACGAGCGCCTTGGCAACCAGACCGGCCTCGGTGTAGTAGAAGGGAGTGAACACAACGTCGCAGCCTTTGAGAGCCTCAGCCTGAGTGGAGAAGTCCTTTTTGTTTTCCGCGTCGAAGGACTGCAGGATGAAGGAAGCGCCGAGCTTGTCCATTTCGGCCTTGAACGCATCATAGATGCCGGAGGAATAGGGATCGCTGGTGTCATAGATGCAGCCGATGTTCTTGTAGTTCTTGGTCAGTTCCTGAGCGGCCAGAACGCCCTGATCGGGGTCGCCGAAGCAAACGCGGAACGCGTTGCTGCCTTTTTCAATGACGTTGGCAGCGGAAGCGGAGGGCGTGATGAAGAACAGATTGTCGCTCGCCGCCAGATCACCGAACGCCGCGCAGGAGCCGGAGGTGACGGAACCGATGGAAATCTGCATACCGGCGTCCATCAGCGCATTGTAGCCGGTGGAAGCGTCTTCCGCCGTGGCTTTGTCGTCTTTCATGTCGAAGGTGAAGGTGATGCCGTTGAGACCGCCGGCTTCGTTGATCTCTTTCACGGCAAGTTCAGCGCCGTTCTTAACGGAAATACCGTAAGAGGAAGCGTCGCCCGTGAGCGGACCGGTGCCGCCGATGAAAATGGTGCCCTTGTCCGTGTCGCCGTTCGGGCTGGGATCATTGGTGGTCTTGCCGCCGCAAGCGGTAAAGCAAGCCGCCACGAGGGTCAGAACAAGCATGACGGAGAGGATCTTTGCTGCTGTTTTTTTCATGGAATGACCTCCTTTTTAATTGAACGGTTTGTCAACCGTTAGTGCCAATAAAAATTAAAGTAATTATATCTTTTCTTCCTTTTTTTGTCAATAAAACAAAAGGATTTTTGAAACATTTTCAAAGAGTTACGTCAAAGAAAACGACCGCGTGGGGCGAAAGCTCGGCGCTGAGCGTGAACTGACCGCCGACGACCTGCGCAGTATATTCCCGCGGCGTCAGACGGCAATAGGGAGCGTAGCGTTCCGTCAGGGCTTCAAAGTCGCGGCGCGACGCGTCGTCGGTGAAAAGCGGGCAGCCGTCATCCGGCGACCAGCTGAATTTGTCGTCCGAAAAACCAAGCGATTCGCGTTCGGCGTCCCACTCGTCGAACCAGTTGCAGTCGTCGTCGATCACATACGCCGTGACCTTGACTTCCCCGTCCGCAAACTGCGGCGCGTTCACGGCAAAAGTCAACTGCGCGTTTGCCTTGTAATCCAGGCTGTTTTTGTAGTTGTAAGCCATCACCCGCAGCGTCCCGCTCTCTTCATCAAAGGCGGCGGCGGTCTCCACTTCGGCTTTGGGAATATGACCTTGCTTGGCCGTTTTCACCTGCGCAAGGCGCGCGCCTTCAAAATCCGCCGCATGTCGGGCAACGTAGTAACTGATGAGCGGATTGCCGTGGTTGTCGGGCAGCGAGCAGTATTCCCAGCTGGAAAAATAATTCATGCCGCTGCCGAACATCTGCTTGATGAGCCGCGCGTCGAACGCCGCCTGATAGGTGTAGCCGACCGTGCGGGAATACAGCGCGCCGTCGTCCACACCGGGGCGCACGCCGCTGAGGATCCTGCCCTCATCCACGCCGTAGATCAGATCGTTCAGCCCGACAGATTCCGCCGTGCCGCGCAGCAGCGCCATGATCGCGGGGATGGATTTCACGGTGACTTTATCGCCGGGTCGGGTTTCGTAATAGGAGGCGGCGAGATAGCACAGGCGGCTGCCGGTTTTGCCCGTGGCGTAGTTGGTGCCCACGCCGCAGTGGCGGATGAACTCGCACTCGTCGAACAGCCCTTCGGAGCAGGTCATGGAGTGCGCGCCGACGAACACATCGTCGCCCAGCACGTCGATGAGCGCCTGCACGGTGTAGTCATAGAGCTTGCAGTAGGCTTGCGCGGTCTGCGCCGCGTCGCCGCCCGGCACGGTGAACCAGTCGGCATTTTCGTATTCCGTCATCACGCCGAAGCGCCACGCGCGCACCTCGTCAAGCCCGAATTCCCCGACCAGCGCCTGCGCGACGGCTTTGATATACGCGTAGTATTGCTCATAATCGTCAGGGGGATAGATATTCACGTCGAACGCGCCGAGATCGGTCCCCGCTGCGGCGATGGTGTGCTGCGAGAGCTTGGCGGGCACGTTGCCGAGCTTGAGCAGCGGCTTCGCGCCGGTTTTCAGAACGCCGCGGCAGGAGCGGATGAGCGGCGAAAAATCATAATCGTCGAGCACGGAAAAATCGGCGGGATCGCGGAACAGATCGCGCGCCGCGTTGCCGCCCGTACATTCCATGAGCTGAATGTAATCCACGAATTCGTAAGGGTTATATTCGTCGTTGATGATCGGGTTTTCCGTAAACCGTCCGCCGAAGCGGTTGATGTTGCTCTTGACGTTCGGCAGCCGCTCGCCCAACACGGCGGCGTCGATCTCAAAGGTGTAATCGTTGACCATATCGATGAAGAAAGCGCGGATATTCCCGAAAAGACCGGTCAGAACAGCCAGAAGCACGGTCAGAATCCGTCGCGCCATCACGGCACCTCCTAAAATGATTTGCGTGCAAATTTTTACTCTATCACAAAGAAAAAACGGGAACTGCTTCGGCAGATCGCCAAAGGATCAAACATCTTCGGCGTTTTTGAGCGTGACGTAGATATGCCCGATCGCGAATAGAACCGCGAAGCCCGCCAACAGCCAGTGCCGCAGCAGCAGTCCGCTCAGCAGGAAGATACACGCCGGCAGGATCGCAAGCGCAAGGGCGCGCGCTCTGCTCTTCCTTTTGAAGTAAAGCAGGAAAACGATCCAGTAGGCGGCGAGAAGAACGCCGTTCCCCGCCAGATAAAGCAGCATTTCCAAAACGCTCACAAAGCCGAATTCCCAAACCAATAGCGGCAGCCACATCAGAACGATGCAGGTGTATCGCCCGACCTGTTCGATCCCGTTCATGAAGCGGTTCGTGCAAAGGTTTTTCTCACCCTTGTTTTTGATCGCGTAAATGATGTTTGGTATCAGCATCAGGAGCACAACCCCCGCGCCGAACCCGTTGATCCATCCGAATTTCATAGCATACACCCCGTAAGCGGAATTTGTCGCGGACAAATTCCTAAATGAATAATGAAAACTGAAGACTGAAGAGTGAATAATGATGAGAAGCCTTCGGCTTGCTTTTTTCAATTATATATCCAAAATGTAGATTTTTCAACATTGAAATCGCGGCGACGCTGCGGTGAAATAAAATCCACCCACCCGCGAGGGTGGATTTCGTTGAAAAAACCGTTCCGAAAGGAACGGTTTTTTCTGGCACCCCCTGCGGGAATCGAACCCACAACTAACCCTTAGGAGGGGTTTATTATATCCATTTAACTAAGGAGGCGTATTCACTTGACGTTGCAAGCATTATACGATTTTTCGGGCGAAAAAGCAAGCTATATTTGAACATTTTCGGAACTTGTGAAATTTTCGTTGCACTGCGCGCCGTTTTTTTGTATGATACACTTAAAGCGATTGTGCAGTACTCCCGAATCTTAGAACGAAAGGTGAAAGCATATGGAAAACAAATGGTACAAGACCATGTCGGTCTATCAGATCTGGACCAGGAGCTTCTGCGATTCCAACGGGGACGGCATCGGCGATCTGCCCGGTGTTTTGAGCAAGATGGATTACATCCAGTCCCTCGGGGTGGACGGCATCTGGTTTTCGCCGATCTATCCCACGCCCAACGCGGATTACGGCTATGATATTTCCGATTACAAAAACATCAATCCGGAATTCGGCACGCTGGACGACTTCAAGGCCATTCTCGCCGACGCGCACAGACGCGGCATGAAGGTGTTTATGGATCTGGTGGTCAACCACACCTCCGACGAGCACGAATGGTTCAAGGAGAGCGCCAAAAGCTGCGACAATCCTTACAGCGATTATTATATCTGGCGCAAGGGCAAGGGCAAAAACCCGCCGAACAACTGGCTTTCCGTTTTTGAGGGCGGCGCGTGGGAATACAACGAGAACCGCGACGAATACTATCTGCACGTGTTCGCCAAAAAGCAGCCCGACCTGAACATGGATAACCCCAAGGTGCGCGAAGAGGTCAAGAGCATCCTGCGCTTCTGGCTGGACATGGGCGTGGACGGGTTCCGCGAGGATGTGATCACTTTCATTTCCAAAGCCGAAGGGCTGCCCAACGGCTTCCCGCTGCCGGTCGCGACGGGGATCGAGCATTACAAGCACGGACCGCATCTGGAAGAATACCTGCGCGAATTCCGCGACGTGCAGAATGAATACGACTGCTTTGCCGTGGGCGAAGGCCCGATGACCAGCGTGAAGGATGCCGTTCATTACTGCACGGAGGGCAAGGATCAGCTGCTGGATATGCTCATTTCGTTCGATCACATGAACGCCGACTGCTTCATGGCGGATTGGGTCAAAACGCCGTTCAGCCTGCGCAAGCTCAAAAAATCCATGAGCGCGTGGCAGTACGCCATGTACGGCAAGGGCTGGAACTGCCTGTATATCGAGAACCATGACCACGCCCGCGTCATCGACCGCTACGGCAGCACGAAATACCGCACGGAGAGCGGCAAAATGCTCGCTGCGATGTATTTCCTGCAGTGCGGCACGCCGTTCATTTATCAGGGGCAGGAGATCGGCATGGGCAACATCCGCCTGAAAAAGGTCGAAGACCATAAGGACGTTCTGACCTTCAACAACTACCGCCTGTTCTCCAAGACGCTGCACATGAGCGACGAAAAGTTTTTGGACTTGTCCGCCAAGGTCAACCGCGAAAACGCCAGAACGCCCGTGCAGTGGGACGACACGGAAAATGCCGGCTTCACGACCGGAACGCCGTGGTTCAACGTGAACGAGAACTATCACGAGATCAACGTGGCGGCGCAGGAAAACGATCCGGATTCGCTGCTCAATTTCTACCGTCAGCTCACCGCCTACCGCAAGAACAACGAGCTGGTGATCTACGGCAAATATCGGGAATTCTACCCCAACAGCAGTGATCTTTACGTGTACGAGCGCCGCTGGAAGGGTGAAAAGCTGCTGGTGGTTTGCTCCTTTAAGGAAAAGCCCGTGCATTTCAAAGCGCCGGAGCAGTATGACCTGAGCAAGGGTGAGATCGTGCTGAGCAACTACAAGGATCACCCGCACAAGGGCAACGGCTTTGTCACCAAGCCCTATGAAGTGCGCGTGTACCGTTTTGGCAGGTAACGCTTATGGCGTCGAGTAAAGAATACCTGAATTTCGTACTCGAACAGCTTGCCGGGCTGGAGGGCGTCACCCACCGCGCGATGATGGGCGAATACGTGCTCTATTATCAGGGCAAGGTCGTCGGCGGCATTTACGACGACCGGTTCCTTGTCAAGCCGACGAAATCGGCAAAGGAACTCCTGCCCGACGCGCCGTATGAGCTGCCCTATGAGGGCGCGAAGGAAATGCTGCTGGCGGACGTGGACGACCGCGACCTGCTCGCGCGGCTGCTCCCCGCCGTCGCCGCCGATCTGCCGAAGAAAAAATAATGGTCAACCGTCAAAAGACCTTCTCGCGTGAGAAGGTCTTTTTTGCTGCTATTTTGCCTGCTCGATCAATTCATAGCTGAAACAAATCAGGCTTTTCAATTCATCTTCACGAACGCTGCCGTCAAGCAGCACCGAGATCCAACTTTTTTTGCTCATATGGTAGGCGGGCAGATAGCCCTGATTGCAGCGCAGAGAACCGATCAAAAGCGGATCGCATTTGAGGTTGATGATATCGACTTTGCCGCTGCCCTCTAACCCCAGCCTGGCTTTTTCAACGTCCATGATGATGGCAAACCACTTCTTATTTCGTTTGTTGCGAAAGACGACGTAATCAGGGTAATTGCTCCATAAGCGTTCTTCCGTAACGTCAAATTCTTCTTGAATAAAAGCAAGGACGTCCTGCCGGTTCACAAGATCACAACCTCCCTTTGTCCGTTCAAGCTTGTGTTTCCTGCTCGGTCACGGTCTCGCCCGTCCAGTCGAGGATGCCGCCGAATTCAAACACGCGGGTGTAGCCCATATCGAACAGCTTTTGCGCCGCTTCCTTGCTGCGCCGTCCGCTGCGGCAGTAGATCAGGATGATTTGATTCAGGTCGGGCAATTCCTCCGGCGGTTCGGATTCGATGCTTTCGTTCGGAATGCAGATCGCGCCGGGAATATGACCGGTTTCAAATTCATCGGGGCGGCGCACGTCCACGACGATATGTCCGTTGTTCAGTTTCATCATTTCTTTGGCTTCTTCCTGCGTGATCTGAGTATAACCGTTGACCATATCCGGCCCGTCGAGGACGTTCCGCTTGCCGCGGATGACGGTGATCACAAGCAGGACGGCAAAAGCGATGATAACGACGCCGATCCCAATAAGGATATACTTTTTCATGCTGTTTTCCTCCCGATCATTCGGCAACGGCCTTCGCTTTATCATACAGCGCGAAGATCGTTTCCAAATGCTGATAGTTCTCATACTGCACAAGCGTTTTGTGCGCGTCCTGATACGGTTTTGACGCGCGATAGAAGCGGGAGTTCTGCTCGGTCGCCGTCTTGATCTCGCGATCGATCTTTGCTTTTTCGAGGCGCAGCTCCCGCAGGGCGGCTTTGAGCTGCGCGGCGGCTTGGCTGTCCTTTCGTTCCCGCGCCTGTTTCAGTGCGCCGAGCGCTTCGTGGATGCGTTCCTCGTTTTCATCCTCGGCGCGGAACAGGGTCTCAAACACGCTGCTGTCGAACGCGGCGATACCGTTGGGGTAGTGCTTCTTCACGGCTTTTTTCGCCGCTTTGAGATCGGTCAGGCGCATCAGCGCGGCGCGGCGGCGTTCTTTTTCAAGCTCGGTGGTTTTCGGCATGGCCTTCGCCTGCGCCCTGGTCAGCTGAATGACCGCGGCGTAGCCGTTCAGCCCCGCTTCGCCGATCCGCCGCGCTTCCTCCAACTGCGCTTTGCCGTAGTCGGTGTCGTACTTCGTCAGTTCCTGCATGACCAGCCGCGCGATCTCGATCTTTTCGTTTTCTTCGCGGATGCGCTTGTTTTCCGCCTTGGCGGCTTTGTCTGTCGGCGGGTTGATCGGAAGCGGCTCTCTGTCCGCGTATTCCTGCGCTTCGCGGATGAGCTCCGCCGCTTCGATGAGCACGTTGTCTTCCAGCACGTTGTTGCCGTAATCCTCAAACAGCGCGCGGATCTTCAGCACCCGCACCATGGCCTTCTGCCGCGTTTCGGTCAGATCGTAAAAGAAGAACGGGATCACGTTGAGGATCGCGCCGACGACCGAGGCGAGCACGAGCACGCTGCCGATCTTCACAAAATAGTCCTGATGGTACAGCACGTCGTAGACGTTGGAGCCGTCATAGCCCAGCGACAGGGCGACGCTTCGGTTCAGACCGGACTTTTCATAGAGCGCGGGCAGCACGAAGCCCGTGGCGAGCGTGATGACGTTGCCGATCAGACCGACCGCGGCGAACATGCCGTCGATCCGTTCACCGGTGATATACTGCTGATAGTCGCGGATATCCGCGTTGATGCTCGGGTTGAGCAGATGTCCCAATGACGTGATGAACTGATTGACAAAGGTGCAGCCGAGCAGCAGCCAGATAATATACGATTTGCCGGTGGCTTTGACGATGGGCAGCATCAGCAGAATGAACCCGATGTTGAGGATATTGGTGAAAATCAGAATCTTTTTCTTGCCGTATTTGCGGATGAAATAGGGCGCGACGAGGTTCGGCCAGAACGAGGCGTTGCCGGCGATGGCGATGACCAGCGAATACTGCGCCGCGGTGCAGGCATGCTGATAGTTATACATCCAGCCCAAAATGCTGTTGAACGAGCCTTCCAGAAAACCGAGCCAGCCGGCGAGCGAAATGATCCAGAAATACTTGTTGCGCACGATGGCGCGGAACGCGTCCGTGAATTTGATCTGAATGACGTGCGTTTTTGCCTGCACGATCTTTTCCTGCGTGTTCACATAGACCAGCACGGAGATCAGAAAGCCGACCACCAGCATCGGCGGGAACAGCACGCGGTAGATTTTTAAGTCATAGAGCGTGTCCTGCCCCGTGATGAGCCGCGCCGCGAGCGGCAGAAAAATGTTGGCGATGGAGGGCGAAAAGTTTTCGACCACCGATTTGATCGAGAGCACGTCCGAACGCTCGATGCTGTTGGGGGACAGCACGTTGATGAGGCTGTCGTAAGCGTCGTTATAGAAATTATAGAAGAACTGGAAACCGATGTTGAACGCGAGCACCACGGCGCACTTGGTGAACAGGGTCATGCTTTCGTAAGGCATCCAGATGAACCCCGCGCCCAGCAGTACGGTGGGAATGCCCATGGTGATGAGATAGGGGCGGTATTTGCCCTTCATGCTGCGCGTGTTGTCGATCATCTTTGCGCGTATGGCGGTGAGCGGAAAGCCCGAAAGCACGCTGATGATGTAGATGACGTAAAGCGCGGAAGGGTCGATGCCGATGGTGTTGCCGATGAGCGTGTTGCCCACGGCGATGATCATCTGCGAAATGCAGTGGACGATGAACTTCACGCCGATGCCGCCGAACGACAGCGAGGCGATCTCCTTGAAGCTCATGTACCGCCCTTTCGGCGGCGTGTTCCAATAGCGCTTTAAGTCGGCGAGCAAGGAACGCGCTTTTTTTGTGACGGTCATATGCTTTCCCTCTCAAAAATGAAAGTGTTGACGGACTTCGGCTTGATGATCGCTTTGCCGTTTTCGATCGGCTGCCGCGCCAGCTCGTCCGTTTCGCTCGTGACGATCTGCACGGCGTTTTCGGGCGCCTGCCATTCCTTCGGTTCGTCCGTCTCGTTGATGAGAATGAGCGTGATCCGACTGTCTTTTTGGAAGCCGAGCGCCATCACGTCTTTGTCGTCCGGTCTCACGTCGAACCGAACGGCGCCGCAGGGGATGTATTTGGAAAAGTTGCCCGTCGCGTAGTACCGCTTGGTCATTTCAAAGGTTTTGTCGTCCAGATTGATGTAGATGAGACCGTCGCAGTAGTCGACCTCCGACACGGCGATCCAGTGCTGCCATGAGGTGACGTTGAGCAGAGAAATATCCTCGAACATGGTTTTGGCCATGACGAGCGCGGAATCCATGCCTTTGTCGCGGCCGCCCTGCATATGCGTCCATTCGCTCATTTTCACCGCCAGCCCGGGATAACGGCGGTTCAGCCAGCGGCGGTACCGTTTCAGGTAGTCCGTCCGGCGCAGAAACGGCAGATCGACGGGGTTGAGAAAATAGGAGTGAACGTCCACGCTGTCGATGCGCTCGCGCACGCTTTTGAACCGCATCAGCGCGCGGGTGTAGCTGCGGTTGAACCAGCGGATATCGCCGTTTTCCAGCCCCGAAAGCCGCACGCCGTCAAGCGCGGGGCGCTTCGCCATCTCGTCGGCAAAGACCTTCATCACCCGCGCGGCGCTGCGGGGCGAATAGTGGCAGCCCTCCTGCGCGCCGGTCCATTTCCAAAGCGGCTCGTTGATGGGTGAGATGTATCGGATCGGCAGACCCTCGCCGACAAAGTGTTCGGTTACGTCGAGCACGTAAGCGGCGAACGCCTTGTCGCTTTCTTTGGGCAGATTGTCGCGGAACGCTTTGCTGCAGTGCGCCAGACCGTTTTTCGTCAGGCGTTCAAGCGGCGAATTGACGAAAAAGACGACCTCGTCCGCGCCGTCCTTCACCGCCTGCCGCAGCAGATAAACCGCGTTTTTGTCTTTGTTGAAATCGTAGACCCCGGGCGCGGTCTCAAAGCATTCGGCGCGCCGGAGCGGATTCTGGAATTTACCCTTGCCCGATTCCTTTGAGCCCGCGCCGAGGTTGTAGCGGTAGGTGCGCAGCCCGATGCCCTCGGTTTTGTCATAAAGCAGCTGCGAAATTCTGTCCCGCACCGGGCGACCGCTCAGCGGGTCAATATGATCCCAGCCGCCGACCTCCTGCGCCCACCAGGCGCCGCTGGCGCCGAAGCCCTCAAAAGTCTGGTATTCTTTGTCATAACGGAAGGTGATCTTCACGCGGGTCACGCTCCTTCTTTTGGGTTCTCTCCCTGCCGATTTTTCTATTATTTTATCATATACGGCAACGCCATGCAAGAAAAAACCGCTGACTCTATCATCAGCGGTTTCGGTTTCAATCTTGTTTTTTTCTGCTGCGTTTCGGTTTGTTTCGCTTGATGATCAGGCGATCGGTGGCAGTGAGCATACCGGGCAGCACGAACAGGATCAGCAGCACCGCCGACAGGCTGCCCACCGAAATGGTGCGGCAGATGGGACCGATGGTGGGGATCTGTGTGGTGAAGCCGATCGCGCCGGTCACGCCGATCATGATCAGACCCGAGGTCAGAATGGTGTGGATGGCGTTCTGATACGAGTTGGCAAGCGCCTCGTTCGGCTTTTCGGTCTTGCGGAATTCCCGATAATAATTGGTGAACAGAATGCCGTAGTCGATGGTCGCGCCCATGAGGATACACTGCACGATGAGGTAGGCGAGATAGTTCAGCGAATAATCCCGCAGATAACTGACCGACGCCGTGACATAGACCCCGCACTGAACGATCAGAACGAGCATCAGCGGGATCAGACCGTTGCGGAAGGTGAGCAGCACGATGATGAAAATGGAAATGGCGGTGAGCAGGGTCATGAACAGCATTTCATGGCGGAACGTCTGCGACATTTCGTAATACATTTCCGAGGAGCCGATGACGTAGTGATCTTTGCTTAAATGGTCGTCGCAAAGCGCGTTGAGCTTTGCGATGAACGCCATCGTTTCTTCCGATTCATCCGGATATTTCGAGGTGATCTGCAGCAGGGAGTGGTTTTTCCGTTTGAGCGAATCGACCGCCTGCGTCATGACGGAGCCCATCTCGGTCACCTGGGTTTTGATGCCGTCGTCGAGTACGGAGCTGAACACGGGGTCGTTGATGAGATCGTCGCGCAGGTAATCGAACAGCCCGATGAGCGACATGGTGTAAGTCTCGTCATACTCGTTCATGCTGCCGTAATAGGTCAGCAGCAGGCGCAGCGAGGTTTCATCCATTTTGTCGCTCAGACCGCCGAACAGGGCGGCGAGCCGATCGGCGGAATACGCGTTGTCCGATACCACGGCGTCGATGAGCGTGTCCGCCGAGGCGAGATAATCCCGATATTCTTCCTCGATAAAAGCGGCATAGTCGGGGTTCGGCAGCACGTCGGACCGCACGAATTTCACAAAGGTGCGGGGTGACATTTTCCAGCCGGAGGTATCGCCGTGGCTGGCGGTGTAGAGCAGGAGGAGCTGCTTCGCGTCCTTTTTGTCCATGCCCGTGATCTCGGAAAGTTCCGCGGCGCCGTATTTGTCACCGCTGACAACGGCTTCCATGATCTTCGCGAGGGTCGTCATCTGCTCTTTCGTTTCCTCGTCGATTTGATTGGAAACGGTCTCGTTCGTGGTCATGTAACGGATCAGTTCATAGGGGGTAATGGGATCGTCAACTTTGAACAGCCCGTTGTGCATCAGGTAAGCCATGCGCAGCGAGCTTTCCTCGGTGCCCATGAATTCCGCCATCTCGGCGGATGTCATCGGCGTTAAAATTTTGTCTTTGTCGGTGAACGCCGCCAGTTGATCGAGCTGATCCGCCATATCGCCGTCGATCATCGAGGCGTAGGTTTTGTCGGTGAGAATATCCTGCCGGATGAATTTCACGAAATCGGGCAGGGTGATCTTGGCGGTTCTGACGTTTTCTTTGTTGGAATAATACAGAATGAAAAGCTGTTTCAGGTCGTCCTCGTCCCTGTCAAAAAACGCCGCGAGCTCGTCAACGCTCATTTCCTTGGTGAGCTTGGCTTTATCGGCGAATTGCTCCATCATGGCGGCGCTGTCTTTCAGGTCGTCGTCGATATACTGCGAGAAGAACGGGTCGGGAAGGATCTTTTCCGAAATGAAGCGGATCAGCTCGGCCGCTTTGACGGCGGGCAGATTCTCGCCTCTGTGGTATTTGTAATAGATCAGGCGCAGCATCCACGGCTCCAGCCGGAATTCATCGGTCAACGACGTGATCTCGTTTTTCAGTTCCTCGGCGGTCGATTCTTTGGCGAGCAGGGTCGGATAGCTGACGGCAGAGCGCACCTTTTCATCCTTCATGATCTCGTCGACGATCGGCTGCACGCGGTCAGAATCCTCGTTGTTGAACAGCACTACCGTGGTGTTGTCCGCCACGAAATATTCTTTGATTTGGGTTGTCAGATCCATGGAAAACGAGATGTCGGTTTTGGTCTGCAAATAGAAAGTCAGAGCGAAAAACACCAGGAAAAGCATCGTCAATGGGATGCGCGCCTTCACGCTGAATTTGGTCAGCGCTTTGGTGGGGATTTTGAGCATGCGCTTTTCGGTTTTGAAAATGACTTTGTGGAATATGATGATGAGCGCGGGCAGAACGGTGAACACGCACAGCAGGCTGCACAAGACTCCCTTGGCGAGCACGACGCCGAGGTCGGCGCCGATCTTGAAGCTCATAAATATCAGCATCAGCAGACCGACGAAGGTGGTCATGGCGCTGCTGGCGATGGAAGAAAACGCGTTGACGATGGCGTTTTTCATCGCTTCTTTTTTGTCGGGGCATTTCCGGTATTCCTGCTTGTAGCGGTTCATGAGAATGATGGAATAGTCCATGGAAAGCACAAGCTGGAGCACGGCGGCGATGGAGAAGGTGGTTTCCGACACCGAGGGGCGGAAGACGTTGGTGCCCATGTTCAGCGCGATGGCGACCGCGATGACCATCAGGTAGATTACCGGCTCGAACCACGAGCCGGACATCGCCAGCAGAATGATCATCAGCAGCACGAACGCCAGAACGAGGATGCCGAGGGGGGCGGTGGGCGCCGCGTCGCTCTGCTGTTCCAGAACAAAAACGCGGTCTGTGAGTTCCTCTTTGACGGCGCTTTCGATGGCCTGTTCTTCTTCGCTGCCGAAATCGTATTCGGTCGTGAGCACGTAAAGCGTCTGGTTGTCTTTATTATAGTCGGCGTTGTCCGCTTCATAAGCGACGGTGGAGACGTTCGGAATGTTTTCCAACGCCACCTTGATCTGCCTCTTTTCCGCTTCGGCAAGGTCGCTGACCATCAGCCGCAGGGTGCTGGGCTGCGACAGATCGGAGAACTCCTTTGCCATCACGTCGATGCCCTGCTTCATGTTGGAAGAATCCGGCAGATAGACCGTCATATCGTTGTTGATGTTGACTTTGGTGATCAGGTAGGTGCAGACGACGGCAGCCGCCACGATGACGGCAAGAATGATGTATCGGTACTTGACAATGAAGCCGGCGGGTTTTGTAAATTTCATGTGTCACGCGTCCTTGTCCGGTGAAAATCGGGTTCATCCATAGTTGTACTTTTTATTATACTATAATTTAACAAAAATAATCAACAATCAGTTTATTATATCTCTGTCAGATAAAAAACATTTCAAATATCATCTGTCGATTATCATGCTGAAAAATGAAAAAAGTCGGGAACCCCGCATGGATTCCCGACTAATTCTCTGATTAAGCTGTGCTCTTCAGCGCTTTTTGTAAAGCACCAATTCCGGATCGGCGCCCTCGGCCGCATAGGTGCAGACCAGAATGAAATCCATGTTGGCAAGCACGCCGAAGCAGCGGTCGCCGCCGAATTCCGATTCCAGCTGATTGCCCAAGTAGGTGGTCTGATCGTTTAAGAACTTCGCCTTTTCGCCGTTGGGCAGGGGATAGGCGAGGTTGACGAACTGCCCGACCAGCGCGTTGAGTTTTTCCACCTTGGGCATGCCCTCGATGTGCAGCGCGTTGATCTCGTCGATGAGCTGTCGTTTGAACTGCTCAAACTCTCCGTCGTCGCTCAGTTCCTCATACCGCTTCCAGTAATCCAGCGTGGGCAGCACCTGCTTCATATAGGCGCGCGCCTGTTCCTCGCTGAATTCTTCGTTCGCCATATGTTTGACGCATACCTCGATCAGATCGTTCATGTCGCTGTAAGTGTACGTGCCGTCGGCATAGCACCATTTGCAGTAGCTTTCGTTGAGCGAGCCGTCCGCGTTCCGGCTGATGAGCGCGTCCTCCAGCGGCATGCCGCAGCACTGGCAGACGAGCTTTTGGGGCGAACCGAGCAGCGTGTTGATGGAAACGCCGAACAGCTCGGACAACAGCTTGAGCGTTTCGGTGTTGGGTACGGTTTCGCCCGTTTCCCAGCGGGACACCGCCTGACGGGTCACAAACACCTTTTGCGCCAGCTCGTCCTGCGACAAGCCGTTTTTCGTTCTGAGTTCATAAATAACGTCTTTCGTGTTCATCAGAACACCTCCTTGGGTTCGATTGTAGCACAGCGCTTTCTTCCATTCAAGCAACCGGCGGTTGCCTCACACGAAATCATCCGCGGTGAAATCGCCCTGCATCACGGCGAGACCGATATATTCCCTGCTTTCGGCGCGCCCGTTGTACCAGATGCGCCATTCATCGCGCGCGGCGTCGTAAAGCGCAGACGGCTTGTAGCAGGAATCCCGATCCCATGCGCCCGGGGTGGGGGATACGAGCGGATTAAGTTTACAGCGGTGAAAATCCGTGACGCCGTCGCGGGATGCGGCGCAGCAGATGCAGGCGGTGTTGATGTCGCGGTAGCCGATGTAGAAAACCAAATAGCCCAGCGCCTTGTGCGGAATGACCTGACAGCCGCCGATGCGCTCCTGCTCGTATTCGTTTTCGGGCGCGTTCGTCAAGATCGGGTTGAGCGGCGAGCGAACAAAATAAACGCCGTCGTCGCTTTCAGCGTAGGCGAGCACGTTGGGCTCGTAGGTTTCGCCCGCACTGTACCACATGCGGTATTTGCCGCCCTCAAAAAGTACGCAGGGATTCATGACCGATTCGCCCTCCCACGGCAATTCCGGCGAGAGCACGGGTTCACGGACGATGCGGTGAAAATGCAGCCCGTCGTCGCTTTCGGCAACGCCGATGTAACTGTTGCCGTGCGCCTGACCCGTGTACCACATGCGGTAGCGGTCGCCGAGCTTCAGCACGCAGTTGCGGTTGATCGCGCTTTCCCACCCGGAGGCGGGGTTGGGCAGCAGCGTGGATTGCGGTGGCGTCCAGCAAACGCCGTCGGTCGAAAACGCAACCGCCGCCGTGTCGTTGGCGCGCCAGGAGAGATCCATGCGCAGCCGACCGCCCGCTTCTTCCGTCACGTAGACGTCAAACAGCGTGCCAGTCGTTTCGGGGTCGCCGTAGATCGGGTTGGTGGGGTGTTTCCGAAAGGCTTTCATATCGCGCTTCCTCCGTTGAAATCATTCAGAATGAACGTATACTCTTTTCCAACATCCAACGCCGTTTCTACCCTCCCGTCGAAGAACACGCCGCCGGGCGCGGTAGTGTGAACCGTGAAAACACCGTTTTCGTATTTGACGGAAACTTCTCCGTTTTCGACCGGTACGGTGGCGTCAAACGACCGATAGTGCCCTGGCTTCGGCGCCACACGGAAGCCGCCGCTCTGTGTAAGCGAAACGCCCGCCACGTAGCGGCACAGCAGCAGGATCGGACCGCTGCCCCAGGCGTGGCAGAGAGATTTGCCGTAGGGCGAACCGTACATGGCAAAGTGCTCGGCGCCGCTCTGCCGCGGGTCGTAGGCTTCCCACACCGAGGTCGCGCCCTCTTGGAGCATCCCGCCCCAATAGGAGGCGATGAAATCCTGTGCGGCGTCGATCGCGCCGACCTCGCACAGCGCCAGCAGTTCATAGAGCTTGAAATACGGCGTGGTGATCGGCGGCAGATCGGGGTTGAGCAGGGCTTTTTCGATCACGCTCTGCTTTTGCTGCCCTTCGACCAGCCCGTAAAGCACGGCAAAAATATTGGTCTGGCGGGTCACGAAGCGCTTGCCCGAAGTGAAGCTGTCGACGAACGCGCCCTTTTCCGCATCCCAGAAATCCCGCAGAATGCGCTCTCTCAGCGCGTCGGCTTTTTCGGTGTATTCGTCCGCTTCGCCCAGCGCGGCGGCGAGCGCCGCCATGGCGCGGTGCGCCTGCCATAACACGATCTGTTCAAAGCAGACGGGGTCGGTCTTATCCAGTTCGCCCCAGTCCACGAAGATCCAGTCGCCCTCGCGCCGCACGGCGTAACCGTTTTTATCCAGCCGCGACGTGATGAACGCGTAGAGCGCTTTTACGTTTGCCCAGACCGTCCGCACAAAATCGAGCCGACCGGAGGCGTTGAAATGCTCCCACAGGGAAATGATGAGATAAGCGGAATAGTCGTTGATGGTGTTGATGTGCCGCTTGTAGGGCGGCTTGCCCAGCAGGGCGATGATGGTGCGCTCGGTCACGGACGGGTCGTTATACAGATAACGCGCGATCATGAAGGACTGATACGCGTCGCCCGACCAGACCCAGCGGTCGCGCTTGATGCCGTCCAGGAAAAATTCGCGCGTGTTCAGGTGGAACGTGCGCGCGCACAGCGCCCAGACGTCGTTGAGCAGCGGTTCGTCGGAAGAAAAGCTTGCCTTGTCCTCGATGGGCAGATATTCTTCCCGCGCTTCGATCGTCACGTCGTCCGCGGCTTCGCCCAGCACGGCAAGATAGCGGAACGCCCGCGCCGGTCGGTCGGGTTTGTCGCGGTCGGTCAGCGTTTCGCGGAGGATGGCGTTTTCCGCGTCCAGCGCTTCCTCGCGGCTTTCGCCGTAGACCAGTTTGATTTCCGCTCCTGCGGGCAGCGTGACCCGAACGGGTCCGAACTGCTCGCGCCCGAAATCATAGAGCAAACCGCCGTCGATCGTTTCAACCGAAACGGGTGAAAGCTCCCGATAGCAAAACGGAAACACGGCGGGATCGTCGGCAGGGGAGCAAAACGCAGGGCTGCACGCGGCGGGGACGCGCACGGCGTCGTAGGCTTCCGCCGTCCAGCTCTCGTCCGTGATCAGCACGTCGGAATTGATATAGAACGACGGAAACGCGTTCAGATCAAACAGCTCGACGGCGATCTCATGCCTGCCCGCTTCGATCTCGATGGGTTCATTCACGCGCCGCAGCCTGCCGCCGATGCGCACCATGCCCTTGCCGTGCGTCACCACGGTGAACGAGCCGCCCTGTTTTGCCGTGAAGGTCTTGAAAAAGCGCGCGCTTGCCTCGGGGCGGCTGACGTGCCACACACAGGGGTAATCGCAGCCGAACTCCTGCCGCCGGAATGACAGCAGCATGTGGTGATAGATTTCAAACTCCCCCGGGTACCAGATCCATTTTGCCTGTTTCATTTTGCTCATCTTCTCTTTTTCAGTTTTTTCTGCGCCTCGTAGCGTTCTTTTTCCAGTTTGCGCTCGGCGGCGAGGCGTTCCTGCTCCTCGCGTTCGGCGTCGTGGCGCGCCTTGCGTTCGGCGACCGTTTGGTCATAATCCGCAATCAGGGCGTCAAGGTTTTTGTAGCCTTCATACAAGTCAAGCGTGCGCACCGCCGCGAGGTAGGGCGCGGCATAGGTCGTATACATGTTCTGCTCGTCGCTCGCCTGCTTCATGGCGCGGCGTCTGGCTTTCGCTTCCTCCCGGGTGCCGTCGGGCATATCGAACGCTGTCTGCACTTTATCGGGGTCGTAATCAACGCCGTCGGGATAATAATGCGCGGCCAGCGTGCGGGAGTGCTCCAGCTGTTTCGCGTTCTTGATCTCCTGCTTGCGCCAGATGCGCTCCTCCTTGACCTTTGTTTCGGGCAGGGTGTGGGCGAGGGTGCTGATCGCCTCGGCTTTGTCATGAAAATGATCTTGACCGCCTTCCACGATCATGCGGCACAGTTCGACCTGTTTTTGCCCGAATTCACGGTCAAATCTGGTCAGTTCGTTCATCACGAATTCCGCGATCTCGATTTCTTCATTATGCGTTTTTGCCTCTTCGATCGCCCGCTGCGCCGCCTTGATCGCATCCAGCCGCGCCGCTTTTTCTTCGGGCGTCTTAGCGGGCAGCGCCCGCGCGGCGCTGATGGTCGAATGGTGCGGCACCGCGACCTTTTCCGCGTTGAAATACTTTCTTGCCTTGAGGATCGCCTCGCAGCCCTCGATGTAGGACGCCTCGTCGCGGTTCGGATTGTTTCGGTCTTCCACGATGGTGCGGATGCGGATCACGCGGATCATGGCTCGCTGACCCGTTTCGGAAATGTCATAGGCGAACCACGGCAGCACGTCGATGGCGGCGCCGACGATGGAGATTTTGAGCAGGGTATCCATCAGGCTGAACAATACGCAGTTCGGATTGAGGATCTGCTCGGAGAGCGGCTTCGTTTCATCGTAATCCTTGTAAACGTCGAGCACGGAATAATCGTTGCCGTCGAAGCCTTTTTTGCGGTAGACCCACGGAATGAACAGCCCCGTGACCGCGCCGATCGCGCCGCCCGCGTAGGACTGGATAAAGCCGAAGGCGCCGTCGATGCGTTCGCCGATGAGATACTGCTGGTTGTCGCGCATATCGGACTCGATGGCGGAGTCGATGACGTTGTAGGTGTCGATAAAGCGGTCGATGGTGTAGACGATGAAAAAGCCGATCGCGGCAAAGGGCTTTTTGTAGAACAAAAAGTAGGACGCGATCAGGAAGATCTGAATGATGTTTTTGAATATCTTGATATTCCGTTTGCCGAATTTCTTGATAAACCAGGGCGATAGGAGCATGCCCCAGAAGTTCGCGTTGTAGGAGATCGTGTTCAGTACGCCGTAGGTCGTGCTCTTCATGATGTGCGCGCGGTATACCATCCAGTCCCAGATGTTGCCCTTGGCGCCTTCGAGGAAATCGTTCCAGCCGTCGGCGCACTTGATCCAGAAAATTTTGTTGCCCGCGACCGCGCGCATCGAGTTGGCAAAGCTCATCTTGGTGATGCGGCTCTTGGGCAGCACGAGGCGTTCCTTCGTGCCGAAATAGGCGACGAGCACGATGGGCATCAGCAGCGCGACGGGGGTGTAAGTGCCGCGGAAATAGCGCATGTTGTATTTGTCGCCGTTTTTGCACAGCACGTCGACCATCAGCGGGAAATAGATGTTGCTGATCGTGTAGCCCATGGAATAGATGATGCTCGTGATGGCCATGATCTTCGTGCGTTCCTGTGTGTTCGGCGTCATCACGTGCACCATGTTGGTCACGCCGGTGTTGACCCAGCCCTGCACATAGCCCTGAATCTGCCCCACGATGAAGAGCAGCGCGATCATGAAATAAATGCCGAGCGGCCCCGAATCTCTGATCTTTTCATAGGGGAGCCAGAGCGAAATGAGGGTGAGCACCATGGAGGGCAGGGCGAGCTTGATATAAACGCGGTATTTGCCGTCCGTTGAGCGCAGGTTATCAATGATCCACGCGTTCAGCGGCGTGGTCAGATACCCGATCCCCGTGCACACATAGCTCATCACCAGCAGCTGGGTGTTGTTCATTTTCAGCGTCATGCCCGTGAACTGGTTGCCGACGCCGAAGCCGATGGTCCAGGAAATGGACATCAGCAGCGCCATCCAACCGATCGAAAGCATCACCACTTCGCGGTAGGGAACGTATTCGCCGGGTCTGGGCTGACGCCAGTACATTTTTAGGTCCAGCGCACCCTCTTTGATTCTGTTCACAAGTTCTCCCACAAAAACGCTCCTTTGGTAACCGCTGATCCAATCAAGGCTGCTTTGATTGTTCTTTCAAATGATATGTTCCGTCAGGCTTTGCTTTCAAACAGCACCAGTTCCGACCCCATCGACGCGGGGAGCGAAATCGTGACGCCGCCGTTCATCAGCGCAAATCCGTCGCGTTCAAAGGTCGCGCCGCTGTTGTCGAGCGTTACGGTATAGATCCGATCAGCCGACAGACCGCGCGGGTATATCGCGAAGCGGTCTTTTTTTGCGCCCGTCAGCGTGAAGGCGGCCAGCGCGGCGCGGGACTGATCCGCGGCGGCGAGCTCCAGCGCGCAGAAGCCGTTCTTCCGCGCTTCGTCGGCCTCAGGCGCGTGGTGATATACCCGAGCCGTCGGCAGGAACGGACGAATGAAATCTTTGTACAGCGCAACACTGCGGCGCACGAACGCCGCCTGCGCCTCGTTCGGGATCGCGGAGGCGGGGGCGATCACGTTCAACGTCATATGCGTGAGCATGGCGTTGCGCATATGCGCCTCAAGAGAACCGAATTCATGGCAGCCCATGCCCGCAAACAGGCGGTCGACCCGCTCGGGCGGGAGCGCCATCGTCATGCCGTTCGTGATCAGCACCGAATACGGCAGCCGCTGCCAGTCGGAGACCCACGTGTGGTTGAATTGCTTCATCATCCCCCAGTCGGTGCGTCCGCCGCCGCCCGCGCAGTTTTCAAAAACTACGTCGGGGAAGCGTTTTTTCAGGTTCGCATACATCTTGTAAACCGCGTTGAAGTGCCGCAGACCGATACATTCTTTTATCCCCGTGCCGGTGTCCCGCATCGAAAAATACGATCGGGGCGAGACGTTGTAGTCAACGCGCAGAAGGTCTAAGCGGTGTTCCGTAATGATGCGCGTCAGTTCGCTTTCCGCCCACGCGGCGACCTCGGGATTGGTGAAATCCAGAAAGCCCTCGTCGAGCCTGCCGTAAATATCCCGCGCGAACCAGTCTTTATGAGCTTCATACAGTTTCGCGTGCCGTCCCAGCCGCTCGATCTCGACCCAGAGACCGAACTTCATGCCGAGAGAATGGCAGTAATCCGCGATCTCGGCCAAGCCGTTCGGGTAACGGTCGGCGTTCGGTACATTGTGACCGTTGTGACCGCCCCAGTCCATTTCTTCGCCGGGCGGATTCTGCCAGCCCGCGTCAACGATGAACACTTCAGCGCCGAGATCCGCCATTTGCCGCATAAACGATTTTGTCGTTTCCACGCTCATATCGTGTTCCGCGCCCATACCGGCGCCGACGGCGCATGGCGCAGGCAGCGTCAGCACCGAGCGGCGGAAATGCGCGTGCATCTCGCCGACCGCATCGTCGAGCCCGCCGTGCACCACGCCCATATGAACCTCGGGCGTGACAAAGGTCTCACCGGCGCGCAGAACAAGCAGCGGCGCATAGCCCGTAAGTTCCGCGCTGAAAGACAGATAGCTCCCGATCCGTTTCGCGGGCGCTTTCAGGTCAACGGAGAAGCGGCAGCCGCCGCTCCAGCCGATTTGTGAAAACCAGAGATTGCCCGTGACGTTGTTGCGCAGAAACAGCAGCGGGTGACGGTAGCGGTCGCGTCCGAAGCGGCTGTCCACGCACAGCGTGTTTTCCGGCACGGGACGCCAGACGAATTCGCCTTCCCGACCCCACTCGTCGTTTTCAAAATATCCGACGGAATAGAGCGACTTTCGGTCAATTTCCTCATCGATCCGGTCACGGTTCATGATCTCGATCCCGCCGCTCAGAAGCGCAAGGCGGCTGATCGCCATGGGCTGATCCGACAGATTCCCGATTTCAAGATAGCGCGTGAACATCTGCGAACCGTCGAGCACAGTGTGCACTTTCAGGCGTATCGGTTTGATTTCGCTTTCAAGTGTCAGGACAGAATGAATGACGCCTTCGGTCTCTGTTTTGATAAAATCGACAAAGCGCAAGTCATATTCAACGCTCTGCCCGTCAAGTTCCAGATGAAAAGCCGAAGGCTGCTGGAAATCGCGGCGTGAAAAGCGCGAAGAACAGTTCGTCAGCACGTTCAGCGGGTAGCCCGCCGCGTTCCATCCCGCGGGGCAGAGCATGCCTTCGCCGAAGGTCTCCTCATAGACCATAAGTCCGGAACGGTAGCAGAAAACCGTCTCGGCACCGGATTGGCAGTAAACGTCTGTGAATGGCTCGGGCATGATTGGCTGCTCCTTTCTTGACCGATACTGTTTCAATTCATTTACCAGATAAACGGAATGACCTTATATTTCACTTTGGTTTTGTATTCCCGATAACCGTTCAGCCCTTCTTCCAGCACCTTTTCCTCGTTCTTCATGCGCGCCGCGATGATGGGGATATAGAAAAGCAGGATCGCCAGCGAGATCGGCGAATCGAGGATGATCCCCATGGAAAGGAACAGGAACAGCGTCGAAGCGTACATCGGGTGGCGGACGATGCTGTACAGACCGCTGTCCACGACCGTCTGGCTTTCCTGCACTTCAATGGTGCGGGAAAGGTAGGCGTTTTCGCGCATGACCTCGGCGTACATCAGATAGGCGAGCAGAAACACGCCGCTGGCGGTCCACACCGCCCAGAGGGGGAAATGCAGCCAATCGAAGCGGGCGTTCAGCCCCGCCGCGATAAACGCCGCCAGAAACATCACGCCGCTGAGCGCGACGACCGCCTTTTGCTCTTTTTCTTCTTCTTTGGCGTTCAGGCGCTTTTGCAGCAGTTCGGGGCTTTTGACCATCATCACGACGCCGGCGAAAAACATCGGCACGAACAGCAGACCGAGAAAAAGCCAAGCCTGCCAATAGTGCAGCGTTCCGGCGGGCACGAACAGCAGCGCGCCGAGCAGCGCCACGCCGAGCAGGTATTTCGCCATTGCCTGAAAAAAGAGTTTTGTTGTCATAACAGCGCTTCTCCTTCCGTTTCCGCTTTCAGGCGGAACGACCAGCAAAAGCGGCCGATCGGCAGCTCATACTCTTTTTCCGGCTGCGGGCCGCAGGAGTTGGAGCCGAGACCGCGGTGCCTGTGGTCAATATAAAGGTACCGCTTTTCGGTTTTCTCCAATTCGTCTCTATGCCGTGCTTGGAGCAAAGACGCGAGCGGGAAATCGTGGAACGAAAACGAGAACGTGCCCAAAACAGTCAGCGAACGGCAGCCGTCGGAAACCGTCACGCGGCGGCAATCGCCGCGGTTGCCCGTTTCCTGCGGCACGTCGTAAAGAAAGTTCATGTCGGAAACGGTCGCTTCATAGCAACCGACCGGCGCGTTTGCCTTGCAGTCGGGATAGTTTTCACCCGGGCCGCGCCCCAGCCAGCGGCATCGTTCGTAGCTTTCGTCCAGCTCGAACACCACGCCGACGCGCGGCAGAACGGACGGCAGACCGTTCCCGTAAGGCTGCAAATCAACGGAGACCTGAGTTTCGCCGCCCGCGGTGATTCGATAGCGGATCGTCGTGTCGAAGCCCCAGTAATGGCTGTGCGGCAGGAATTTGCCCCGCGCCGTCACCGTCACGGCGTCGGGCGCGTCCTCGACTTTCGTTTCGTAACAGCCGAAGCGCAGGGAAGCGACCATGTGTTCTTCCCATGTTTTGACCAGTCGGGGCGAAAAGCCGACGATGCCGTCGTTGTCGGTCGGCGCGCGCATGCAGTTGAGCCGCATCGGCGAATCTAACAGAACGGTTCCGTTTGCTTCGATTTTTGACAGCAGACCGTCCGTGATCGCAACGGCGAACGCGTCGCCGCGCACGGTGACGGTGGTTTCCTCTTCTGTCACCGTATGGGCAAAGGGCAGACTTGCCGCCTGCGGGCGCGGCAGATCGGCGAGGAGTTTCTGCTTGTGGGCAATCTCTTTGCCGCTTTTATCAAACACACAGTCGGCGGTCACGACGCCCTGCAGCCCGTCGGTCTGCAGCGGCAGCGTCAGCCGCTTCCATTGGCGGGCAGGCAGCCCGTCAAGCGATAATTCGCCCATGCGCACCGGCTTTCCGTCCGCACAGACCGACCAGCGCAGCGTCACGCCGTCGAGCGGCAGGAAGTCATAGGTGTTTTTGATCGAAACGCCGTCTGCTTCCCATCGCACATGGACCGGCGCGGAAACTTCTCTGAGTTCGCCCCAGGAGGGCTTCGGCGTTCCGTCGCTCGTGTGATACCCGTCTAAGGAAAAATTCGACCAGTGATACAAATCGGGAAAATCGCCGCCGTAGAGGTAGCGCGGCGCTCCGTTTTTTCCTTGCGTATAAAAACCGTGGCTCTTGTATTCCCAAACGTATCCGCCGCAGCATTTCTCATTGTCATAGACCCAGTTCCAGATATCTTCCAGTCCGCCCGGAGAGTTGCCCATGGCGTGAGCGTATTCCAGCATCATCAGCGGTCTTTCGCTCTCGGCCGCCATGTCGTAGAGCGTCTGCATCGGCATATAGCCGGTCGTTTCAAAATAGCCGTCATCCTCTTCCGCCATGGAATTGTTGTTGTCCTTGATCGGCTTTTTCACCGCCTGCGCCTTCAGCCAGGCGACGCAGCGGTCGTTGTTCCGGCCGTGACCGCATTCGTTGCCCAGCGACCAGATGTTGATGCAGGTTTCGTTTTTGTTGATGGCGTACATGCGGCTCGCGCGGTCGAAGAAAGCGTCGAACCACGTTTCGTCCTTGTTCAGCGCACCCAGATCGCCGGTACATTCCGCGCCGTGTGTCTCGCAGTCCGCCTCGTCCATGACGTAAAGGCCGAGCTCCGAGCAGATTTCGTAAAACAGCGGATGATTCGTGTAGTGAGAGCAGCGGATCGCATTGAGGTTGCAGACCTTGATATCGCGCAGCTCCGCTTCGATCTGCGCGGATGTGAGCGCGCGGCCGGTGCGGGCGTTGTTTTCGTGGCGGTTCACGCCCTTGAGCGTGATCGGACGGCCGTTTATCAGCAGATAACAGCCCTTGATCTCACTTTTGGCGATGCCGACCTTTTTGGTATGCGTTTCAATGACCGCGCCGTTTTCGACGATCTCGGTATAAAGCGTGTAGAGATTGGGCTGTTCCGCGTTCCAGAGAACGACCTTGGTCAGCTCAAGAAAGACCTCGCCGCTTTCGGCGAGCGGCTGTTCCCGTTCGGCGCAGACGGCGCCAGCCGGATCGCACAGCGTAAAACGCAGCGCGGCGGGCGCTTCACCCGTTTTGCATTCATATCTGACCGTGAAGCCGGAAGCGTCCGGCAGGATCGTTTCGTCCCACAGGGCGTTTTCGCCGGTGCAAATCAGCATCACGTCGCGGAAGATGCCGCTTGCCATGAGCATATCCTGATTTTCCAGATAAGAAGCGTCGGAAAACGTGTAGACCTTTACGGCCAGCAGGTTTTCCCCGTCAGCAAGCGCGTCGGTCACGTCGAATTCCGCCGGAATACGGCTGCCCTTGGAAAAGCCGACGTACCGCCCGTTCAGCCAGACGAAGTACGCGTTGTCCACGCCGAGAAAGCGCAGAACAGCGCGGCCGCCGCGCTTGGCCGAAAACGTTGTGCGGTAGAGCCCGACGGGATTGCTGCGGTGAATGTGGGGCGGATCGTAGGGGAAGCAGTAGCGCACGTTCGGATAGTAGCAGCTGCCGTAGCCGTGGAACTGCCACATGGAGGGCACCGGCAGCGTGTCCCACGTGCCGTCGTTGTATTCGGGCAGCCAGAACGGTTCGGCCGTATCCTCCGGAAGATAGGAGAATTTCCAATCGCCGCTGAGCAGTTGCACGCGGTCGGATTCCGTAAAATTCCGATGCGTCACGCCGCGCTTTTGCGCCGGCAGCAGGAGCGTGCGCGCAGGCAGGCGGTTTTCACCGAGCATGTGTTGATTGGCTATGTAAGTTTTCGGATATTTCTGACCGGCTTGCATAAAACGTCCTTTCCTGCAGGCTTGCCCTGCATGGGGAATGCAGCGCTGAAACAAATCTCGCGCCGTGTCCGTCACGTGATCACGGGTGGTCGAAGGGGTCGTTCATGACGTGACGGCGATGAAATCCGCGCAGCTTATTCCCAATTAACTCTCTTTCGTTTTCATTTCTTCTCTTAATCCAGATAGAGACTGACGTATTCAAAGAACAGCGACATGACCCGTGCCATGGAGACCTTGTCTTCGCAGGCGTGGCCGGAGTTCGGGAAGGAGACAAAGGTGTGTTCCACACCGCATTCCGTCAGCTTGGCGTCGAGGTCGATCGCGTTCTGGTAGGGAACGATTTCATCCTGTTCGCCGTGACCGAATACGGTCGGCACGGTGTTCTCATCCACAAAGTTGATCGGCGAATATTGCTTGAGCGCGGGTCTTGCCGCGTCGAAATCATCGAGCGAAATGGGGTGTTTGACGCCGTTGGCGATGATGCCGCGCAGATACTCTGCGCCCACGGCCTGCGAGATGCTGTTTTCGTCGGAATAGTAGAACTCATGCTCCAAGTCGGCTGGACCGCACAATTCCACCACGCACACCGGCTTGATGGGAGCCGTCTCCCTGCGGGTATAGGCATACAGCAGCGACAGGTGACCGCCCGCGGAAATGCCCGTGATCAGCACACGGTCGAAATCAACGCCGTGCTCTTGACCCTTCGCCTTGATCGCGGCGAGCGCCGAAGAAATGTCGTCAAGCTCGTCGGCAAAGCTCACCGTTTCGGAAACGTAGCGGTAATTGACGGCCGCGACGGCGTGATGAAACTCGTCGCTCATCTGCATCAGGCTGTCCGTATAGGAATCGCGGCTGCCGCCGGTCCAGCCTCCGCCGTGAATGCACAGCACCAGCCCCGTGCTGCCCGAAGCGCTTTTCGGGATCACGAGGTCGTAGCTCTGCCGCTCGTTTTTTGCGTCGGTATAGTATTGATCGAGAAAGATGCGGTTATGAAGCATATATTTGAGGTAGCCCGAAAACAGAATGTTGAAAAACAAAACAATGGCCATGATGAATGCACCGACTCTCTGAAACAGCATAATGTTTCCTCCTTAGTGTATTGTGATCTCACGGGCGACGCCCTCATAGCCGCCGCCCGTGACGAACTGCGGCAGGTTTTCTGCTACGCTGCTCTCAAAGTTGAAATGCAGATGACCCGTCAGGATCACCGTGATCAGCGGCTCGTTTTTGATGTAGTCGATCATTGCCAGCGTGGGCTCGTCCGGGCGCTGCTGCACGGCGCGGAATTCGTTATAGGGCAGCAGATGCTCCTCGTCGCAGCCGACCAGATAGGTCGGTTCGTGCGGCAAGCGTTCCAAATGGTAGTGATAAAGCGATTCCTCAAACAGCGGGTCGTGGAACGCCAGAACGATCGGCAGACCTTTTTCGACCTCTTTTTTCAGCCGCCAGAGCTGCCACGAAGCAAAGCGGTAATAGCTGTTGTCGATGCCGACGATATTCACGCCGCCGATGACGCGATTGTTGAAAAACATCGGCACGCCCAGCCCGTAGCCCATCTGCATGTAGCTGTTCATGCGGTAGGCTTCGTCTTCCCACGCTTCGCCTACGTATTGCGAATAATCGTGGTTGCCTGCGATGAAAAAGACCTTTTCGTTTTTTAACGCCTTGCGCGCCCAGTCCACGTTGGCGTGCGAAACGAAATCCATCAGGTCGCCCGTGTGGACGAGCAGGTCGCAGTTTTGTTCGGCATAGGCGAGCTGTTCCGCCCAATACCGTTCTTTGTCGGGCGATCCCATCCGCTTGGCGAGCGCGTGCTTGCGTTCGTCGTCGCGTTCATCCGCCAAAGCGATGTGCGAATCGGTTACGTGAAGGAGCTTGAGCGGTTTTTCAAGCCCGATATGGAGTTCGTTCTTGACGAGTTGCATACTTGTTACCTCCGACATCATTTCGATGATAATAATTATATCATGTAAAGAAGAAAAAAGAAACAGCAAATTGTTTGTTTTCCCCGCGTTTCGTCCCTCTTGTGTTTCAGCGTCGGATGCGCTATACTGAGCGTGTAATCACACAAGGAGATGAGTAGTATGCATTTTGATACGATCCTGCGAACGGTGTTGCTCGTTCTGCTGCTGTGCGGCGTTGCGGCGTTCGGCTTTTTCGGCTGCGCACGCGGCAAGGGGAATAAGCCCGATGAAGAAAGCTTCACACTGTCGTTTCATTCGTTCGACGGAGGCGGCCCGTCTTACACGGTGAAAATCGGGGATACTTCCCTCCTTTCCTGCGCGAGCGAACGGCGCTACAACAAAAAGAACCACGAGGAGATCGACGGCGCCGCGTTCGACGTCATCTTCACGTTCAAGGGCTTGAAGAGCGGCAGCACGACCGTGACCGTCACGGGCGAATCTCCGATTATGGAAACAGAGATCACGGTCTATACGGCGGTGGTCGACGAGGCTTTGAACGTCACCCTGACGCAGCAGGACGAAACAGTCACGCAGCGCGACCCGCTGCAGCCCGTGCCGCAGCTGATCGTGCATACCGAGGTGGCAGCGGTTTATCCCTCCCTGGCCGATACGGCGGCTGCCGATGAAATGATCGAGCAGCTCAGCAGCGGGCCCGTCGCCGCAACGCTCGAAAAAGCCGACGGCGGCTTCATCGGCGAATTTTCACTGACGCTGCCGCAGCAGGCTGAGACCGTCACCGCCGAAGCGGGCGACATTCTGCTCTGCGCCGACGGGCGGCTCATGTTCTGCACCGAAAAGCTCAGCAGCGCGTTCACTCCGCTGGCGAGCCTGAGCGAGACCGAACTTGAAAAACTGCTGACCGCCTTGAACGAAGATGCGACCGTTACGCTTTGGGTCGAATGGAGCGAATAAGCGAATCAAAAAAGGTGAGGAGTGACTTCGGTGCTTGGCTATATCAATTACAAAAACAACTGCCGGTTGGAGGCGTCGCTCCCGAAGGGGCTGCTCAATGCGCAGGGGCTCGGCACCCTGCAGCAGTACCGCTACGGGCTGTTCAGCTTCGGCTGGTGCGGCTGCGAGATCATCGCGGTCTACAACTTCCTGCAGATGATCGGCAGACCGCGTCCGCTGTGTGATATTTCGCGGGAAATCTACCGCTACGGTCATCTGCTGCTCGGCTTTTTCGGCACGAACGTCTACGTGATCCCGTATTATTTCCGCAGGCATCACATCCCCACCGAAACCACGCGAAACAAAACCGTTTTTCTGCGCGAGGCGGCGAAGGGTAAGTGCGGCGTGATTTCGTTCTGGACAGGCAAGGTGCTGCGCAGCTCCATCCACACGGTCGCGTTCCGCATGGAAGAGGGCGGCACGGTGCGCGTGTTCAACCGATACAACAAAAAGGATTTCGATCACGTCTATAATAGCCTGCCGGAGGCGTTCGGCGCTTATCCGTTCCTGACGGCAAACTGGGTGTAAAACAGTGCTTTCTTTGAGAGACTGAGGGAGTGTAGAATGGCAAACGAACTTAAATCGGCGGGGCAGCGCGTGCTGCAGTTTCTCGGCTTCGACAGCACGTTCCGCGCAGCGTTCCCGTCGATGATCCATTACAACTGGGCGATTTTTCTGGGAAACGGTTCTTTTTATATCCTCGGGCTGTTTTTCATTCCGTTCCTCACCCGCGTCGAGGGACTTTCCACCGCGCAGGCGGGTATCGTCGTGCTGTGCGCCAAGCTGTGCGACGCGGTCACTGACCCGATCATGGGCATTTTGACCGACCGCACGCGTTCCCGTTTCGGCCGCCATCGGCTCTATCTGCTGATCGGCCTCGCGCCCGTTGCCGTTACCTACGCCATGCTCTGGTCGTCCTTCGGCATTGCCGAGGGCAGTTCGACCGGCAAAATGCTCTACTACATCGGCGCCTATATGCTTTTCAGCGTTGCGTATACGGTCGTGATGGTGCCGCACACCGCCATGCTGCCCGTGCTCGCGCCGACTTATGACCTGCGCACGCAGTATAACGCCATGCGCACGATCCTTGACGCCGTCGGTACGGAGGGCTTGTTCCTGATCGCGACGCTGCTGCTGAGCTACAAGCGCATCAGCGGCAAAAGCGTTTTCGGCAGCGCGGTGCGCGCGCTGGGCAACACGCCGTCGTTTGACGCGTCGTTCCGCCATAAATTCATGATCATGGGGCTGATTCTGAGCCTGTTCTTTTCCCTGCCGCTGCTGGCGACGTTTTTCGGCACGAAAGAGGAAAGCTCGCTCGGGGAGCATCCCGAGCCGTTTTCGCTGCGCATGTTCTGGGAGGAATACCGCTCGATTCTGAGCAACCGCGCGTTCCGGCAGTATTTCGCGCTCAGCTTTTTCAACACGGTCGCGCTGGGCTTCGTGTCCAATTCCTCTTACTATTTCCTGCAGAGCGTCGCGGGCATGGTGGGGCTGTATACGATCACGAACCTGATCTCGCAGGCAGGCGAGGTCGCGGGCTTTCCGCTCAACTATGTGCTGTCCATCCGCTTTTCCAAGCAGACGCCGGCGAAGATCGAACTGCCGTTCATCATCCTCGCCATGGGTCTGAGCTTTTTTGTGCATGAGGGCGGCAGCCGCGCCACGATGCTGCTGGTCTGTGTCTTCTATAATTTCGGGCTGGCGGGCTGTTCGGGTGTGACGAGCAACCTGTTCCCCGACGTGACAGACGTGGACGAGATGATCTGCGGGCAGCGCCGCGAAGGAAAAATATCGACGTTCTCCACGCTCATCAAAAAGATCGTGTCGGGATTCTCGGCGGCGGTGACGGGCTTCGTGCTGCACGCGTTCGGGTTTGATGCCAACGCGTCGGCGCATACGCCCACGGCGCTGTTCGGCGTGCGGTTCACCTACGCTGTGCTGCCGATCGTGTTCATCGCGTGCTCCATCGTCTGCGCCTACCGTTACCGCATGACCAAGGACGACCACACGCTCATCCGCGCCGCGCTGCGCGAAAAGCACGAAACGGGCGGCGCCACGCTCACGCCCGCGCAGCAGCAGGTCTGCGAGCAGATCGCCGGCGTTCCGTGGGACAAGATGTGGATCGGTCAGCAAGCGCAAAAGGAAGAATCGTGAAATAAATCAAAAAAAGATAAGCCGGTCGCTGATCCTGTTTGGAATCAGCGACCGGTTCATTTTGTTTGTCTTACCTTGCCTGAAAACGGTTATTTCGGCAGAACGGCGGTGTATTCCGTTACGTTCAGAACCGTTTCCCCGTCGATCTGCGCCGCGCAGGGACGAGAGAACCGCACCTTGACCTCGTTGCCCGTGAAGATGCTGACGATATCCTTCTTGGCGACGTGCTCGCCCTTGAAGATGGACGGGAACGAGATGAGCGCTTTAAGCTTGGAGCGGCAGTGATAGACGACCACCGTCAGATGATCGGAAGAACGATCCTGATCGGGCGCCATTTTCATGCCGCCGCCGTAATACTTGCCCTTCATCGTCGGCGCGATCCACACGTTGTCGAACTCATGTTTCCTGCCGTCGACCGTGATCACCGCGTGGCAGGGCTTGAAATGGAACAGCAGCCCCTTGATGGCAATGCCGGTGTAATCGATCTTCTCCTGCGGGCTCTTTTCCTTGATCTGATCCGCGACCTCGCAGCAGTAGCCGTCGATCCCGAAGCCCATGTTGTTGATGAAGAGCTTTTCAAAGCCGTTGACGGAAACGGTGGGCAGATTGGCAAGATACGGATTGATCAAAACCTCTTCGCCCGGCTGCTTGTCGATATCCTTCAGAAAATCGTTCCCCGTGCCGCAGCCCAGCAGGTAGATGTTGTTTTTGATCTCCACGCCTTTGACCGCGTTGATGAAATAGTTCAGCGTGCCGTCTCCGCCGACGAGGACGACTTCATCCTCCGGATTCAGGTTTTGCAGGTAGGCGGGATAATCCATGCCGACCGCGTCCACCAGTTCCGTTCCCTCGGCAACCTTCGGGCGGATGCCGTTATTCGCCAGAGAATTGTAAAGATAGTATTTCATATTGACCCTCCGTTTTTATAAAAGTCCCAGCACGATCAGAAACTCTCCGATCGAGTAGGTGAGCATGACGAGAAAATGGGTTTTCAGGCGGCTGTCCTTCTTGAAGCGAACAAAGAACAGAGACGTGTCGGAAATGAAGAACAGCGCCGCGCCGATCGCCGTGGTGACGGTGGCGGCGGTGGGGTTGCTGACGCAGCGGAAAAGGGCGAAGCAGTTCATGGCGCCGTTGATGAGCAGGTAGAGAAACATGGGATAGAACAGCGCTTTGGGCAGGTGCGGCTTCAGCTTTGAGAAAATGAAAGCGACGGTCGCCGCGAAGAACACGGACAGCAGCACGATCAGCACGACGGGGATCGCGGAAAAGACGACGTCCCGGCAATAACCGGCAATGAAGAAGCCGTGGCTGATCATGAAGGCGATGCCGCCCGCCGTGAACCACTTGGTGCCCTTGGGGATCAGCAGAACGTCGCCGAGCCAACTGAAGATCAGCGCCAAGACGATGGCTAACGAAACGACGTTGGCCGTCAGCACGTAAAACCCGAGCAGGGAAAGCAGGATAAACGGTTTGGTGATATTCCTGAGCTTTTTGTTTTGCTTGAGAGAAGCATACAGATGGATGGCGGTCGAAACAAGGAAGACGGCCAAAAAGACGTAATTCATCATCATGCACTTCCGATCTTCGTCTGATTCTTTCACGATTCGCGGATATCTCCCTGTATCCGATCCTCGCTTTTGTTACCATACCATAATTATGAAAAAATGACAATGAATAATCGTTGAACTTTTTCGCGGGGTGCAGGTTCCGCCGGCGGAGAACCGCCCACCGCCGTTAAATAGACGGGAGATTTCCTTTTTATGGTAAAAAACGGATGTTTTCGTTGACAATTTGTCGTCAGGCCACTACAATGAAATTGCGATTTATGCTTCATTTGAAAGGAGAAAAAACATGAAAACGATCGTGAAAAACATTACCACCTATGTGATCCTTGTATCGCTTTTGGCACTCCTGATCGGAATCGGATTGATCACCGATCCCGGCCTGTCGCTTGTCGCGATTGGCGCTCTCGTGGGCGCTTACCTGATCGTGCAGGGTATCGTTCTGGTTATTCTCGACGTCAAAGCGTGGCGCTTGTTCATCCCGTTTGAAGGAATGCTGAAAGGTATCCTGTCCATCATTCTCGGCTTTTTGCTCTTAAAGCATCCGGACAGCCTCGCGGCTTACATCGGCGTCGCATTGGGTATTTATATCATCGTGAACAGCTTCGGCGGGATCAAGCTTGCCGCCGCGCTCCGTTATACCGGCTTGCCCTGGGTACTGATGATCATTCTGAATGTTTTCAGCATCCTGCTTGGCTGTCTCGTTCTCTATTCGCCGGTTTTCTCCGCTCTTTCTCTGACCGTTTATATCGGCTTGGTTCTGGTCGTTTATTCGGTCATCACCATCGTTTATATGCTCATTATTAAGAAGAACGCGAAAGACGTGGAAAAGATCATCGCGGAAAAAGGCAAGACGGTTGAGGTCGAAGCCGAAGCGGAATAAGTTTCCGATCTTTCACAACAAAAAACAAAGGAGCAGTGCCCGCAGCACTGCTCCTTTTATTGATTCGGTTCAGCCGATGTATTTGTCTTTCTTCGCGTTTGAGTTGACCAGAATATAAGATATGATAAACAGCGCGATCACGAAGACGGTAAAATACCAGCCGCCCTGCTGCTGCTCGCTCGTTGCGATATAATCGTAAGTCCCGTGGAGCAGCATCGGAACGATCACCGCCAATACGCGGAAAGCCTTGGAGGAAATTCTGTTTCCCTGTTTTTCCATTCTCTTGGCAATGCCGTAAAACACGCCCATAAACACGCCGAAGCAAGCGTGACCGGGGATCGCCGTGACCGCTCTGACAACGGCCGTTGCAAAGCCGTAGCTCAGAACGTAACTGATGTTTTCCCAAAGCGCAAACCCGAGCGAAACAAAAACGGCATAGACGACGCCGTCATACTGACAGTTGAATTCAACGCTTCTCCAGGAGTTCTTCTTCAAGAACAGATACTTGGAGCTTTCTTCGGCGCCCGCCACGATGACGAAATACAGGATGATATTATACGCAGCCGAGTTTACGTCCACAAACGAATTGAGCAAAAACGACAAGACCTTCTCTTCGACAAGCGCGAGAAGCGCGGATAAAATACCGGCTTTGACAAGCGTCCAGAGCAGGTGCGCGCTTTCCTTTTCCAAACGGTCGGATTTATAAACCTTGATCATCAGAAAGATCGCGGGGATGACCGCCGCTGCGATCAGGATGAAATTATAGGTCATGATCGGTGCTGCCAAAAAGTAAAACATAGCTTTCTCTCCTTTAGCACTCAGATTTGTTTCTTTCACACTCTTTCAAAAAAAGCAGCCGAACCGTTGGCTCAGCTGCTTTTTTGGTGCCGGAAGCGGGGGTCGAACCCGCACGGTGTCGCCACCACTGGATTTTGAGTCCAGCACGTCTGCCAATTCCATCATTCCGGCCGGTGGAACAAAACGCATTATAGCGTATTCGGGCAAAAAAATCAAGTGCGAAACACAATTTTTTTCGGCGTTCGGCCGGGGGAGTGGAAAAAGCGGAAAAGATGCGTTATAATGGGGGACAGGAGGCGATCAGGGTGGTAAATGTTTTGGTGATTTACGGCTCGCCGCGCGCCAAATCCGACTCGGCGGCGCTGGCGCGGGCGCTGCTGGAGCAGCGGCCAGCGGATGCGGCCGTCAAGGAATATAACGCCTATCGCATGAATGCCAGACCCTGTCTGGGCTGCGGCGGCTGCGACCGGCAGGTCGGCTGCGTGCAGCGCGATCTGGACGGGTTCTATCGGGATTTTGAGGCGGCGGACTACGTTGTTTTTGCTTCGCCTGTCTACAACGGCGGCTTTCCCGCGCCGCTGAAAGCCATCCTCGACCGCTTTCAGTGCTATTACGCGCTGCGCTTTGCCCACAGGGTCAAACCGCCGATCGAAAAGCATCGCCGCGCGGCGCTGGTGCTGACCGGCGGGTGTGAAGCAGAGGGCGGCGAACAGATGACGGCAGCGCTGCGGCAGCAGTGCACGGTGCTCAATGCCGAACTGACCGCGGTCGTGACCGTGACGGGGACCGACAAGCGCGCTCTGTCTCAAGCGGACTTTGCCGAGGCGCGCGAAGCGGGCGCGGTATTGTTCCGGGAGGAAGGAGAAAAAGAAAATGCTTGAAGATTTTTTGAAAAAATGGGAACCTGCCGATGAGGGCGATTGGGAAGGCTATGCCGCCTTGCAAACGGAAAACGGCTTGACCAAGCTCGCGTTTTATGCGGTTTATCCCTATTTTGACGTGACGCTGCTCTGGAACGATCGGGTATACACCGATCAGTTTAACGACCGAGAGCCGTATGACCGCATGACGCACCTGTTCTACCTGCCCACGGCTGAGCTGCGCGAGGGCGACCGGCTGATCGTGAGCGGCTATGATTCGGTCGATGAGGAAGACCGCTATTATTATGAGACCGCTTTCCGATTTTCCGCGCTGAAAGACGCAGAGGAACTGAAGGAGCAGTATAACAATCACCTGACGGTGGAGACCGAGGAGATCGAGCCGATCGCCGACGGGCTGGAATACCGCCATATGCTCTGCCGCGACCCGCAGAACAATCCCGTCCACGCATTTTTGCTGAAAGTGGATATGAAAAAGAATTCGCTCTACGTCGGCACGCCGAACGACGATTACAAGGTCGGTCACGTCATCGCCAAAGTGCCCGAAATGATCGACAGCGCCGTGCTCAACGGGCAGGACGTTCTGGCGGCGATGAACGCGGACTTTTTCGATATGTTCGGCGACGGCAGCCCCTCGGGGTTGTGCGTCAAAAACGGCAGGGTGGTGGCGAACGCCGAGAGCACGCGCCCGTTTATCGGCGTGAAAAAAGACGGCTCGCCCGTTATCACCACGCTGACCGAAAGCCCCGAGCTGCTCGATGAATTGGAGCAGGCGGCTGCGGGTTTGGAAATGATTCTGAAGGACGGCGAACTTTTTGAATGGGGTCCGCTCGAACCGTTCAGCTTTGTGCGCCACCCGCGCACGGCGGCGGGCGTGACGGCAGACGGCTCGGTGCTGCTCCTGGAAGTCGACGGCCGCATCCCCGAATACTCCAACGGCGCGAGTCTGATCGACTTGGCGGAACTGCTCAAACGCTTCGGCGCGGTGCGCGCCGTGAACCTTGACGGCGGCGGCTCCTCCGTGACCTACACCGGAGCGGGCGACGAATTCCTGCTCCGCTCCAATCCCGCCGATCTGGAACGCCCGCGGGATAAGCTCATCCGCGATGAATACAACTGCCTGCTGGTCGTCAGAAAGAAATAAGATCATCCAAAAAAGACAGCCCCGAAGCAGAAAGTGCTTCGGGGCTTGTTGATTGTTAAAACAAAGATTTATTGGAAATACGCGACCGTCGTATATTGATAGCTTTCATTGGGAATCTGACCGCGGTAATAAGTGGCTTTTTCGGGCTGCGTGGCGTCTGGGACGACCTCGCCCGTTTTCGCGTCAACGGCGATGAATTCCACGATCTCGTTGTTGTCATAGGTAAACTTGGTGAAGGTGACCCAATCATTTCGTTTATCATATTCCGTTTGGTACACGTAACGCACGCCGTTTTCAAGTAGCTCATGGCTGCCGATGGTCGTGTCATAGACCAAGCCCATTTCACAAATCTTATTGGAGACCTCGGTCGGGATTCCATGTTCCGACAGGAACTCAAAGCCGATCTCTTCGCGTCGGGCGATCACGGCGTTGCGGTTGATGGAGCCCAGATAATCCGCCGCCTGACCGAACTGATTGAGCCAAAGCTGTTCCTGATCCACGGCGGAAAGTCCGCGCAGAATCTCCTTGGCGATTCTTTTCGGGAACACGGTTTTGATCTTGTCAGCATCTTGTACAGCCTGTCGGGAAAGCAGATGATAACCGCTCTCCGTTTTCTGGAACGTCAGGATTACGGGCGTTTCCGCGCCGCTGACGTTGGTGAAAAAGCCGTTGTGAAAGCCGAACAGCTTATAGTCCTCCAGCAGATAGATTGTGACGGTATCGCCCGTTTCTTCCGTGCCGTAGACGAAGTGGCTCTCGGCGGGGCACTCGCCCAGCAGGGCGTCGACGGGGTGGTTTTCCAAAATCACGTCGGACACCGCCTGATCCAATTCGACGGTGAGATTGTTGGCGACCGACTGACCCGATTCGCTGTCCCAATAATAAGCCTGATTCTTTTGAGAAACCACACGCGCATGGGGAACAACGCTGATGAGAGCCACGATCAGCGCCAGCGCGGCGATCCCCGCCAGGACGATCAGCGCGATTTTTCGATTCCGTCTTTTGCGGGCGAGCTCTTTGGCGAATTGATTGTTGAGCAGGGATAACTGTTCGGAGATCTGTTCCAAATCGGTTTTTTCATCCGCTTTGATCTCTTCTTCCCCCAGCAGCTCGCTGACCGAAACCTCGAACAGTTCGGCAATTTTTTCCAGCATCAGCGCGTCGGGTACGGAATAGCCCTTTTCCCATTTGGAGACCGTCTGGCGCACGACGTTCAGCTCCTGCGCGAAGGTCTCCTGCGTGTAGCCTTTTTGCTTGCGCAGCGATTTGATGTTTTGATTCAGCATAAAGTCAACCTCCCTGGATTTGTGTTGACCCTATTGTACGGCCGCGATCGGGGGATGACAAGCAACGCAAATTAACATGACGGCGCAAAAGATTCATCCGTTGAAAAAACCGGTGAAAAAGGACGTCAATCGGGCAAACAGATCGCCGAAGAAAGCGATCATGCGCTGCAGCGAGGAACCGCCTGCGCCGTTCTCTTGATTTTCGGGCGAAAAGCGGATATCGTCGCACAGGACGGACGCATCCGTCCCGCTGAAACAGAGCCTGACTTCGGTCACTTCTTTCAGCGCTTCATTTGACCACCGATCGAACGGAAGACCGAACAGGGCAAGTTCGTTCAGGTCAAACGAATATTCGTGCCATGCTCCGTCCGCGGGGATCACGGCGCTGTTTTTTCCGCTTTCCCGACAGAGCGGGCAGAAAAACAGAGCACCTTTGCCGACGAGTCGGATCCCGTCCAGCGTGACGTCGGAATTTCCCTCGTTCTTGAAACGCACCTTGATGGCGCCGTAACGGGAAAAATCGGTGTCAAGGCTGTCATAAATAGCTTTTTGACCGTTCTTCTTTTCATAGAGAACGGCGGAAGCGGAAAAACGAGCGGCAGTGCCGCGAATGGCCAGCGAAGCCTGCCCCTGAACGCGGTCGTCGCTCACGGTCAGCGAAGCGCCGCTGCCCGTCCACGCGTCCCGGAACCCCGCCGCGTCGGAGCCGGTCTGCCACGCCGTCAGGGCGTCGCAGGTCAGCCATGCGGCGTTGTCAAAATGCTTGACGATCGCGGGATCGCTGCCGCCGAACGAGGCGGCGGGCAGACCGCGTTCGCCGCCGTAACTGCCGTAAAGGTTGGCGTTCAGGGCAACGCTGTTGACCGCATAGGCGGCGCCTTTCGGCGCTGGCACTTCGTCGCTGAACACACGCACCGTGTCTGCCGAAACGATCTCGGCGCGCGCGCCGACGCAGATACCGTCCTCGCCGTAAACGGAAAAGCCCGTAACTTCGGCGTCACGGCAAACGAGCCCGTCGCCGACGTTGGTGAACTGCACGTAGACGCTGCCTTCCCGTACGCGCATATCCGTCATGCGGGGAGACGAGGCGGGCGCCGCGGCGGCATAGACGAGGGATAACGCGCCCTGCGCCATCCGTTCGCCGATGGGCTTTTTGTTGTTCGGGTGAATGGGGTGATTGTCAAGGTCGTATGCGGGCACAAGGTCATGAATGACGATCTCGCTGCGGCTCGCGGGGTCTTCGGCGGCCAGCGTTGTGAACACGTCGTTGAACTTCGTTTCGCCGTAAGGCCCGAGCCCGTAGTTATAAGCCGCAAGCTGCGAAAATACGATCGGGAATCTCTCTTCCTTATGGAAAAGGTCGGTATAACTGTCCTGCATCAGATCGAAAAGCTGCTTGTAATAGTCGGGGTCGTTATAGAGGAAGATCTCACTTTCGCCCTGATACCAGATGCCGCCTGCGGGACGGAAATATTGAAGCGGCGCGATTTTTGTGTTGTAAATGCCCGTCATATCGGTGGTGTAGGTTCTCGTGCCGCTGTCCCACTTTTCAAAGGGGATATAGGCGTTGTGCTCTTTGACCGCTTCTAAAATCGCCGCGTCGGATTCGATCGTCTGTCGGGAAAGCCACGCGGCGATGGCGGAGCCGCCCACGGCGGCGTTGAGGATGCCGACGGGCACGTCGAGCTCGTCCAGCATCTTTTCGGCAAAGAAATACGCGATGCCGCTCATGTTGTAAACGGCAGCGTCATCCGCCCCGAACCAGAAACAGTCGGCCGCGTCGGTCTGCTCCTGTGCGCCGGCATAGAGCGCGCCGTCTTTCATCGGATGGGGGATTTGAAGCACGCGAATACCGTTCCGGCCGGTTCTGCCCTCGGCGATCATCTGCCTGCCGTCGGGCGTGCCCAGGAGGGGATACTCCATGTTGCTTTGCCCGAAGGAAAGCCAGAGTTCCCCGAAAACCACGTCGCTGAGGGTGCAGACCTCTTTGCCGTTTTCGGTGAAAACAACGGAATAGGCTTCAAAGCTGCCCGCGGGCGCTTGAAAAGCAAGGGAGAACGTGCCGCTTTTCGAGGCGTAACCGGAGGCGGAACGCACCTCTTTTCCCGCGGCGTTTTTCAGCGAGACGGCCACGGCGGCGCCCGATGACGCGACGCCCGCAAAAACGGCGTCCTCCTTCTGCTGAAAGAGCATGTGATCGCCGTAGACGTTGCAGAGCCTTGCCGTGCTTTGCTGCGCGCTCGCCGGAATCGACAAAGCCGCCAGTATCACGGCGCAGAACAGAATGGAAAGAAATCGCTGTGCTTTTTTCATATCGTTCACCTTTTCTTCTTGGTTCATGTCTGAAACAATTCTTTTGTTCACATCGTCTGTTCCGCCAGTTCCCGCAGCCGCAGCCAGATATCCTCAAAGAATCCGGCGAGGCGCGCTTTGACGAACACGGGATGCCGCAGCAAAAAGGCGCGGTATTCCGCATCGGTCGGGGTTCTGCCGTTCTTTTGCGCGAACGCTTCCACGTAGGCTTTCCCGTCGGCAAACACGGTCCTGAGCTTTTGATACAGCTGCGTTTCGTTTCCGTCAGCGTCGATCAGCCAGAAGCCGTTCTGCCTGCCGTCGGGCAGCGTTTCGTTGCAGTATATTTCCCAGTACAGGCAGAACCGCACGTCGCACTGCAAATATCTCGCCAAAATCCGAAGATTGGCGCTGCAATGCCTGCGGTCGTTATAGTTGAACTGCGAGGCGGGCACGGCGATCTCGCCGATGAACACGCGCGGTTCGGGAACGTCGTTCTTTTCCGGCAGGTTGTCAGCGATGTAATCAATGGTTTTCCGGATCATTTTCGCGGACCCGCCCTTTGAATCGTAGGCGGAATAGGACACGTAGTCCACGTTGGTATGGGGCAGAACGCGGTTGACCACCCGATCGTAGCCCTTCTTCATCGCGTCCACGGGTCGGTTGAGCTCCAGATAATTCCAGACCTCGACGTCCTCGTGCGGGGTGTCGCGTTTGGCGTCGTCCACTGCCTTCTGGCGGTTGTTCATCCACGCGATCATGCCTTCTGTCACCGTGTCGCTGACGGTTTCCTGCGACTTGTCGTCGAGATAATACCAGTCGCCCTCCCAGTGTCCGAGGAAGAACTGCTTGCCCGTGCCGTTGTAGGTGCGCAGCAGCTTTTGCGTAAAGGCGTAAAACGCGTCGTAATCCGCGCGGGCTTCGGCCTCGCTGTATCCGTCCCGAAAAGCGCCGCTCGAACGGAACCACATGAATACGTAAGCGAAATCGCGCCCTTCCAATATGCGGTCGACCAATTCGGTGTCATTGCGCGCGTTGAACTTGATCATATTGGAGCCCCAGGCGATGACGGCGTCCGCCATTTCAAGCAGCGGGTCGTTCTGCGTGAACTGATAGCGTGGGGCGAAGGCGTTGGTGCCGATGACGTAGTTGAACTGCGCGATCTCCCGCTGCAGCGCGGTCTGCCGGGCGGCCGCGGCGGTCGGAAGCGGCAGGCTCAAAAATATTGCGGCGGATAAAAGCAGGGCGAGCAAGCGTTTCTTCTTCACAGAGATCGTCCTTTCTTTGCGCAGATCGAGTTATCCGAGGCTCAATTCATATACTTCGCACAGCTCGTTTCCGCTGCCGTAAAAGGCAAACTGCAACGGCAGAGCGGCTTTTTCGGTGATAAAAGGAACGGTGACGGTCTGCCGGCTCTCGTTCGGAAAAAGCCGAACCTCGGCGGCTGTTTCTTCGCCGAGGGAGAAACGCAGAACGGCGGGTTCCCTGACAAGGCAATCGAGAGTCAGTGTGTAAGCGCCGCCGTCAAACATGACGGCGCTGAACGCAAAGCCCGCGGCGTTCCCGATGCCGACGGTGGGGAAGCCGCCGTCCTTTTCCGTCAGGTAAGCGCCGCCGAAAAAGCGGCAGGCGTTGACCGGGGAAACGACATTTTGCGGGCGCAGAACGGGCAGAAAGCCGTTTGAGGACGGGGCAGCCTGTTCGATCGCCGCGTTCGCCTCGTCCACCCGCAGCCGTTCGACCCTCGCCCGACGGGAAAACGCGGAATTGTTGGAGGAAGCGTGATAAAAAACAAACCACTCGCTCCCGATTTTAATTACCGAACCGTGATCGTTCCAGGAAGACGGATCGCAGCCGGCGTTGTCGATCACCGCGCCGCGCCGTTCATATGGCCCGCAGGGCGCGTCGCTCACCGCGTAGTCGAGCTTGGTGGGTCTCGCCCCGTGGTTCGGGCGGTCGGGCGTGAATTCGGAAGCGTAGATCAGGCAATATTTGCCGCCGAGCTTGCGCAGGGAAGATCCTTCGTGAAAGCCCTCTCCGCCGTCGTGATTGGTGATGACGCCGCTTCGCACCGTTTCGGGCTTGAGCGAGCACAGGTCGTCGTTCAGTTCCCCCATGCGCAGCTCGAACTGACCCCAGGTGTAATAGATATGGCCGTTATCCTCCAGCACGGAGGGATCGATGCCCGTGATGGGCGCGCCGTCCAGCGTGATCCGCCTTGCGTTTCGGAACGGCCCTTCGGGGCGAGGGCTTTCGGCCACGCCCTCGCTGCCGTCCGACAGGCAGAAAAAGAGATAGTAGGTTCCGTTGTGAAACAGCGCGTCGGGTGCGTACAGATCGGCGTTTGACCACGGCACCTCGTTTGTCGTGAAGCTCACGCCGTGCTCCGTCCAGTCGGTCAGGTCGCTCACGGGCGCCGAAAAGCTGTGATATTCTTTGCTGCAGTAGCCCCCGTTGAAGCGATCATATGAGCCGTACAAATAGACCCGATCGCCGAACACCTTGGGTTCTCCGTCGGGCACATAAACGCCGAAGGGCAAAAACGGGTTCATGCCGGCGGTTCTGTCGGTCGGATGTTCCATGCGGTTTAGCCCTCCGTTCTGCGCTTCACAACAGCTTCCGTTACGCTTGTCAGCACAAGGTCGCCGTTTTGATTGGTCACGTCGATCGTCACCTGAACCAGACCGTTTCTTTCATTGCGTGCGGTAAGGTCGGTGACGGTCGCCCTGCCGCTGAGTACGTCGCCGGCGAAGACCGGCTTGCGCCACTCGATTTTGGTCGATTTTCCGGCCAGAAGCTCCTCGCCGAAAAAGTCAGCGTCCAGATATTTCGCCCATACCTCCAGAAAGGACAGCATACCCGGGGCGAGAAGCCGGCCGAACGGCGTGGTCTTCGCGTATTCTTCATCGGTGTGGAGCGGGATGTTGTCGTATTCCCGCGCAAACGCCAGCATTTTTTCTTTTTCGATCGCAGCCGGTGCGAACCGCACCGTCATGCCGGGACACAACTCATCAAAATACATAAAAACCTCCAAAGCGGAATTTGTCGATGACAGCTTTCTAAATGAATATTGAAAACTGAAGAATGAAAAATAGAGGGAAGCTTTCGGCTTCGGATTATAATCGGGCAAGGGCGAAGCCCTTCCATCATTCTTCATTCTTCATTTTTCAGTTTTCAGCAAGTAATTCTAACTGCGTTATGACTCCTTGACGAGTTTTCCCGTCATGTGCTGCGGCGTGAGTTCAAGGCACTGTACTCTTGTTTTCGCGCTTTCCCATTCGCGTTCCCAATACGCTTTGTCGTCGGTGAATTTCGCGCCGATCGCCAGGCAGATCTCCTTCGCTTTTTCCTCGTTCGTCACCAACGAAACGGTGCCGAACACGACCACGCTTTTGACATGATACGCCCACTCGCCGTCGGGTCGGGTCCCTTTTTCCAAAACGGTGTAGCACGCCCTGGCGCAGCGGTTGATCGCGTCGAGCTTGTGCCCTTCTTTGGCGCCGTGGAAATACAGCTTGCCGTCTGCCGCGTAATAGTGGTTGAGCGGAATGCCGTAAGGATAGCCGTCGTCCCCGATGACGGAAAGCACGCCTCTTTTTTCTCTTTTCAGCAGCTCAACGCAGTCTTCCGCTGAGAGCTGCTGTTTTGATCTTCTCATGCTCCGAAACATCTTTTTTCCTCGTCGTTTCTTTGTTTCAGCTTTCGTTTGAACCGTTCGGCAGAAGACTTCCGTCCGCTTCCCAGACGTCGGGCGTTTTGTTTTCATAGCGGTCGATCGGGCGCAGACCGTGGAACGTCTGCACGTCGGCAAACGCCGCCGCAATATCCGCTTTTTTGTCCTCGGAAATATCCGCGGGCGCGGAAACGAACAGCGCGGAATCGCTCCTGGCGAGCAGGTTCAGCCACCAGCCGTTTTTCTCCCACGGGATGTTGTCGCCGAGGATGCCGACGCAGTCCGCGTCGACCAGATAAAAGCGCTTGTTCTGCGGCAGGCGGAACGCGAGGGTGTTCACGCCGTTCTTTTTCGTGGGCGCCCAGTCCCGTCCGCTCGTGTCGTTGCCCGTGCGGGCGATCTGCACCAGTCCCGCGCTCAGGTGCGAGACCGTGTTGCAGCCGATGATGAGCATGTCGCCGCATTCTTCTCGGATCAGTTCATACAGGTCGAGCACGATCTCTGCGTTGGTCCTGGCGCGGTCGCTGAAATGCCAGTCCGGCGTGTTCGTGGGGCCGTCGGTCGTTTCGGGTCCCCAGGCGCCGAACAGATCGTAGGTTGAAAAATCGTGCTTGAGCAGGTCGTAGCCCCAGGAGCGGATGCGGCGGATATCCGCGCGGATATGTTCCCGAACCGCCTCGACCGTCG
>JAFTEL010000109.1 GCA_017453685.1 Clostridia bacterium | reverse complement strand
GTGGACTTTTCGCCCATGCCGGAGATGATCAGCGGCGTGCGCGCCTCGTCGATAAGGATGGAGTCCACCTCGTCCACGATGACGAACGCGTGACCGCGCTGCACCAGCTCACTCGAGTAGATGGCCATGTTGTCGCGCAGGTAGTCGAAGCCCATCTCGTTGTTGGTGCCGTAGGTAATGTCGGCGGCGTAGGCCGCGCGGCGCTCGTCACTGTTGAGGTCATGGACGATCAGACCGACACTCAACCCGAGGAAGCGGTGGATCTTGCCCATCCACTCGCTGTCGCGCTTGGCGAGGTAGTCGTTGACCGTGACGATGTGAACGCCCTTGCCCGCCAGCGCGTTGAGGTAGGCGGGGAGCGTTGCCACAAGGGTCTTGCCTTCACCGGTCTTCATTTCGGCGATGCGCCCCTGATGCAGCACGATGCCACCGAGGATCTGAACGGGATAATGCTTGAGCTTGAGCACGCGCCACGACGCCTCGCGGCAGGCGGCGAACGCCTCGGGCAGAATGTCGTCGAGCGTTTCGCCGTTCGCCAGCCGCTCCTTGAATTCGGGCGTTTTGGCCTGCAGCTCGCTGTCGCTCAGGGCGGCGTATTCTTCTTCGAGCGCCAGCACCTTATCCTTGAGGGGGGTGATGCGCTTGATCTCCTTTTTGGAATAATCTCCGAAGAGTTTTTTGAAAAATGACATGGATTTACCTTCCTTTGCTGATAATTATGCCTTATAAACCTATATTATAACGCAACGGGCGGCAAAAAGGAAGACCTGAAGAATATATTTTCCCGACTTGAGCGGTTTTTTCGTGATAATCGGCTTGGCAAACCCAAAAAAATCCCTATCTTGTGGCAGAAGAAAGCGGTCGGCGCAAGATGTGGGCGGGGCGGAATTTTCAAGAAAAAAGGTTGACAGAGGGCTTGATTTTGTTATATAATATCCACTCGCAAGGTCTAAAGTGGGGTATAAGCCTCTTTCGCTTTTTTCCGCATTAGATTGATAAATTTACCTTGAATGGAGGTTTAGCGCATGAAAAGGACTTACCAGCCCAAGAAGCGTCATCGCAAGATGGAGCACGGTTTCCGCAAAAGAATGGCGGACAGAAACGGCCGCAAGGTTCTCGCCCGCCGCAGAGCGAAGGGCAGAAAACAGCTTTCCTATTAATTGAGCGCTGCTCAATCGAACGGTTATGGCTGACAAGATCACGACCTTAAATCGCAATACGGACTTTCGCCGCACTTACGGGCGCGGCAAGGTGTTCACAAACCCTGCACTGGTTTCTTACGTAACGAAAAACCGTGCGGGCATTTGTCGTATCGGCATCACGACGAGCAAAAAGATCGGTAATGCCGTAGAGCGTAACCGTTCCCGCAGAGTGATAAGGGCTGCCTATCGCGCCGCCGCGCCTCAGGTGCAGGGCGGGTGGGACATCGTCTTTGTCGCGCGAAGCAAAACAAAAACCCTCAAAAGCACGCAGCTTGAGCCGATTCTTCTCAAGCATCTCAAACAGGCGGGCGTGATCCCCTCATGAAACAGTTTCTGCTGCGGCTGCTGCGGTTTTACCGGACGAAGATCTCGCCCCACAAGCCGCCCATGTGCCGCTATTACCCGACCTGTTCGGAATATGCCGTGGAGGCGATCGAAACGCACGGCGCGTTTTTCGGCAGCCTGCTGGCGATCCGGCGGCTTTTGAGGTGCAATGTTTTGTTCCCCGGCGGTTACGATCCGGTGCCGCCGAAAAAGAATCACCACCACACGGAGGACGATCCATGACCGGTCTTTACGACGCCATTGCCGTTCCGTTCGGCTGGCTTCTCGGACAGTTTTACAATTTATTAGGGAATTATCTTGTCGCGATCGCGGTGTTTGCGCTGCTGGTCAAGATCGTGCTTTTGCCCAGCGCCATTTCGCAGCAAAAGAGCAGCGCCAAGCAGGCTCGTCTGCAGCCCAAGCTCCGCCGTATTCAGGAGCGGTACAAGGGCGATAAAGACGCGCAGCGCAAAATCCAGGAGGAACAGCAGGCGCTCTACCAGCGCGAAGGCTTCAACCCCATGAATCAGGGCTGTCTGCCGCTGCTCATCCAGTTCCCGATCATCATCGGTCTTTACGGCGCCGTTTACAAGCCGCTGACCTACTGCCTGCACATCGGCGAAAGCACCATCACCAAGCTCACCGAGCTGGTCAACGCCTATCTTGAGGCGAGCGGCAGCAAAGTGGTGACCGGCCGCGCCGTTGAAATTTCCGTCATTGACTATCTCGACAAGATCTGGAACAGCGCTCTGGAAAGCGGCATCGGCGAAAAAGTGCTGCAGAGCATCAAACTGTTCGGCGACAAAGAATTCAAGATTTTCGGTCTGCAGCTGAGCTCGAATCCGAGCTTCAAAGAAGCGAATCTGCTGCTGCTCATCCCGATCCTGTCGTTCCTCACTTCCATGGCGTCCTCGCTCGTCAGCTATATCCGTTCCAAACGCACCAACCCCAATCAGGCCAACAACGCGACCATGGGCTGCATGACCTTCGGTATGCCGCTGTTCTCCCTTTATTTCGTCACGCTGTTCCCGGCCGCGATCGGTATTTACTGGATCATCAACAACGTCTATTCGTTCATTCAGGTGTTGTTGGTCGGCCGCATTTACAGCCCCGAAAAGGTCATTGCCAAAACAATGGTCGAAGAAACGATCCAACGCCGTTCAAAAGAAGCCAACACGAAGCTCATTGCGGCGAAGAAAGCACAAGAATAGTTACAAGTAGATTGATTCAAAGGTGGTAAATTAATTGATCAAGGAAGCAATCGGTTTGGGCAAAGACGTTGTCGAGGCCTTTGAAAACGCCAAGAAAGCCCTCAACGCGCCCGAAACCGCAACCGTACAGCAGGAAGTGCTGGAAATGCCCAAGGGCAAGACCCTCGGTATCTTCGGCAAAGCAAAACCGGCGAAGGTCCGCGCCTTCTACGAAGCGCCCGATGAAAAGCCCGCCAAGCCCGCCAGAAACGATCGTCCGCCCCGCGGCGACAAACCGGCGCAGCAGAAGAACAACAAGCCCCAGAAAACCGATAAACCTGCCCCCAAGGCGGAAAAGCCCGCGCCCAAGGCTGCCAAGCCCGCCGTGAGCGCGCCCGGCTTTGACGCGACCGAAGCCTACATCCGTTCCATCCTCAAGGGTCTGGGCATCACGGAATGTTCCATGACCTTCACCGAGGAGGAAGACGGCGTTTCCATCGAACTGGACTGCGGCGAGGACTACGGCGTCGTTATCGGCCGCCGCGGCGAAACGCTCGACGCCATTCAGTATCTCATCCGCCTGTTCCTCAACAAGGGCAAAGATCACTATAAGCGCGTTTCCATCAACATCGGCAACTACCGCGAAAAGCGCGAGCAGACGCTCAAGGAGCTGGCCAAGCGCCAGTCGGCGAAGGTGCTCAAATACGGCCGCAACGCCGTGCTTGACCCGATGAACCCCTACGAGCGCCGCATCATCCACACCGCCGTTCAGGGCATTGAAGGCGTGGATTCCCACTCTGTCGGCTCCGACAGCGAGCGCAAGGTCGTCATCACGCTGGCGGACGGCTACAAGCCCACCCATCCCGACCAGCGCGGCGGCAGAGGCGGTCGCGGCGGCAGAGGCGGCCGAGGCGGTCACGGCGGCGACCGGAACCGCAAGCCCGCCAACAGCGCCCCGCAGCAGCCCACCCGCAGCCCCCGCTCCGACATCGAGGGCACCAGCCGCTACGGCAAGATCGAACCGAAGAACAAACCGGTCGAAGCCCCCGCGGAAGAAAAAACCGAAGAGTAAGAAAAAACGGCAGCAAACGCGAGTTTGCCGCCGTTTTTTAATGCGAAATGCGGAGTGCGGAATTATGAAGTTATGATCGCCTGACGGCGCGTGATGAGTGATGAGCGGCTGCGCCGCGTTATGAGCTGCCTGCGGCAGCGTTTGCACTGCAAAGGCGATCGTATCATAACTTGTGCGCGCAGTGCACAATCATCACTGTAAACTGTAAACTCAAACGGGTCGCTTCGCTAACGAAAGTGGAATTATTCACTTTTCATTATTCACGATTCATTATTCATTTATACGTCGTTTTTCGCGCCATTTTAACCAAGATGGAAAACGGCTTCCCAATGAATAATGAAGAATGAAGTCGCTGCGCTAATGAATCATGAATAATTATAATCGGAGCGAAGCGACCCACAATTCCGCCTTCCGCCTTCCGCATTTCGCCTTGATTCAAAGCAGGCAATTGCTTTGGATCGCGTCGATCACGGCGTTGGCCATTGCCATAAAGCCGAGGTCGTTCGGGTGGCAGTTGTCCACCGTGGCGCCGTCGCCGCAGAAATCCGCCACGGCGCGGTGCATATTGATAAGATACACGTTTTCGTCGCCGCATTTTTTCGCGTTTTCATAGGTTGCCTGAATGATCGCCAGCCGCCTGAGGTCGTCCTCGTTCGGATTCGGCTGCGGGCGGCACATCATAATGACGGGTGTGGTCGGCTGCGCGGCGCGGAAGCGCAGAAACATTTTTTCGTGGGTCTCCTGCAGGTATTCCGCGGTGGGCGCGTTGTGGTCATAATCGTAAACGAACACCGACATGTTCAGGCGGGCGATGTAGTCGCTGATCGTGTCCTCCGCTTTGGCGCTGCCGGAAAAGCCGAGGTTCAAAAAGTCGCAGTCCAGCGCGCGGCAGACCATCGCCTGATAGGCGTTGCCCGGGCGCGAGGCGCAGCCCCCCTGCGTGATGGAGGAGCCGTAATACACGATCGGTTCCACGGGTTCATAGTGTTCACAGGCGGCGAGCGTGCTGCCGTTTTGCAGTCCGATCTCCAGCGTTTTCACGCCGCTGTAAAGCGGGAAGTTGACCGTGTACTGCCGCAGACCGCCTTCGCCGACGAACACTTCGCTCTCGTAGCCGTCTTCAAACTCATAGGGCGGCATAAAGGTGCCGCGGTAGACGGGCTTTTCGCCCGTATCGTCGTACAGGTCGAACCCCGCGCTGCCGCAAAGCGTAAAGTGCGGCATGCGGCAAATGCCGTGCATGCTTGCCCGAAGACCGATGCGCGGCGAATCGGTGGCGAAGCGCACGCGCCCGCCCGCGGTGTTGTAATTCAGGAACGCCACGCCGTCGCTGACCTGTTCGGCAACGGCGGACGGCAGGCGCACGTAACGGTCGCCTTCGCGCATCAGACCGCAGATCTGAAACGGCGCCTGCTCGATATCCAGCCACGCGCGCTCCGCACCGTCCGGCGCTTTTACGGCAAAATTGCGGTCGATTTTTTCCAGGTTGTTCATGCAAAAGCCTCCTCGATCGGATCTGGCTGTATTATACCATATCTTCCGCCAACGCGCATAAAATTTTCGGGAACGCTTGTTATTATTCCCGCGTTTTGTTACAATGGAACAAAGAAACGGAGGGTTGCTTTATGTCGAAGTATGACGTTGCCGCCATCATCTGGCCGTCCTATTCGGGCGACGATCCGCGCGCCCATATTTTCTGGTCGGAGGGTTACGGCGAATGGCAATCGGTCAAGGCGATGACCGACAAGGGCTATGAGGGCTGCCGCTGGCCGCGCAAGCCGCTGTGGGGCTACGTGAACGAGGCCAGCAGCGACGTGATGGAAATGCAGATCAACGCCGCGGTGCGCCACGGCGTGAACACGTTTATCTATGACTGGTACTGGTACGACGACCGACCGTTCCTTGAAAACTGTCTGAACGACGGCTTTTTGAAAGCGCGCAACAACCGCGAGATGAAATTTTATCTGATGTGGGCGAACCACAGCGCGACCTATCTGTGGGATATCCGCAATTCCCACGATCAGAAGACCGTGGTGTGGCACGGCAAGGTCACGGAAAAAATCTTCGACGAGATCTGCGACCGCACCATTGAAAAATACTTCAAGCAGCCGAACTATTATCAGATCGACGGCTGCCCCGTTTATATGATCTTCGACCTGAGCAACTTTTTGCAGAGCTTCCCGAGTCTTCAGGCGGCGCGCGAGGGTGTGCAGCGCTTCCGCGCCAAAACGGTCGCCGCGGGCTTCAAGGGGCTGCATTTTCAGCTCGCGTTTTTCAGCGACCGCCCCTCCGCCTTCACCAATGAGGAAACGGGCGAACCGTATACCTACCGCGAACTCATGGAGCTGATCGGGTTTGACAGCTTCACCAATTACAACTGGGCGTGCGTGCCGATCAACATCGATCAGGATTATCGGCTGGTGCTGAACGAATATCTGGCGGAATGCGAAAAATACCGCACATGGAAAACGCCGTTTTATCCGAATATCACCATCGGGTGGGACAACAACATCCGCTTCAAAGAATTCGTGCCCGGCGTGATCCGCAACAACACGCCCGAGGCGTTTGAGGAAGCGTGTGAGAGCATCCGTCAGCTTGCCGACAAGATGCTGGGTGAGGGCAAAACGGCGGCGCCGCTCATCACCGTGAACAGTTGGAACGAGTGGACGGAGACGAGCTATCTGGAGCCGGACGATCTGTACGGCTACGGCTATCTGGAAGCCATCAAAAGAGTGTTTGACTAAACGAGAATTCATTCAAAAAAGGGTGTGATCATTATGGCGCATTGTCCGAACTGCGGCCGCAAGCTGCACCTGTATAACTGGAAGCCGGATTGTCCCGACTGCGGCGTGAACATGGTCTATTTCAAATCCAACGAACGCCTGCTCGCGGAGACCGAGGCGGCGGAGATCGCCCACGCCAAAAGCCAGCCGTCGATCGACCGCGCGAAGTCCTCGTTTTTGGGTTCGCCCGTCGCCGTTTCGCGCAGCGTGGTCTCGGTGCTGCCGCTGGCGGCGCTGTTCCTGCCGCTGTTCAAAACGGCGCAGGGCAGCGTCAACGCCATCGGCGTTTACAAGCTCGTGTCCTCGCTCGATTTCGGCAAGGCGTTCGGGGGCGACCCGTTCGCGCTCGGCGTCGTTTTGCTGCTCGTGTCGGCGGTGATGATCTTAGTGTGTCTGGGCTGCACGGTGATGTCGCTGGGCAAGCACGGCAGGCAGCGCAATCTGATCCTTGATCTGTTCATGCTGCTGTGCGCCGTCGGCGCGGCGGTCTGTCTCGGCGTGAGCGGCTGCCCGCTCGGCGCGGGTCTGTTCGTCTACATCGGGCTGATTCTGGTGATCACCGTCTATAATCAAGTGCTTGCCGCCAAAGGGCTGCCCGTGCTCAACAAAACGGTCTGCCTCATCGGCGGGCTGCCGAGCGACGAATATTTCGCCATGGTCGAACAGGGCGTGAGTGACCTTGAGATCCGCAAAAAAATGGTCGAAGCGCTCGAAAGAATGCAGGATGAAGTGCGCGAAAAAGCCGCCGAAGCCGAACAGAAGGCTTTGGAAGAGCGCGCGCACCGCAAATAACGGGGGAGGGTGAAAATCATGTCGGAAGAAAAAAGAACCTATACCCCGGCTGAGGAGCTGGAGCAGGTCAATGCAAAGCTCAGAGAGCTGGTCGACGTGGACCGCCGCGTCATCAACAAAAAGCAGACGCTGGCCTACATGCTGTTCGACGGCAGCCGCGGCTTCAACATCGACGGGCATAAAGACCTGTTCAACGACAGCATCCTGAAGCTGAGCCTCTCGTTCCAATCCACCTACAACGTCATCGCCGGCGTGTGGGACATCGTGGATGATTTCCTCGTGGCCACCGTGGTGGAAAAGACCCGCACCCGCTGGGGCAAATTCGTGCCCTACATCTTTTTGGGCGGCCTGCCGTTTGCGCTGCTGGCCACCGCTTACTGGCTGCTGCCGCTGGTGTTTTCGCCGGAGCACGTCAACAACTTCAACTATCTGCCCAAGCTTTTGGTCTACGCGGTGCTGGATATGCTCATTGAGCTGACGGGCAACTTCCGCAACGTCGCCATCGGCGGCTATATGTCCACCATCACGCCCTACCCGTCCGACCGAAGGCGGCTGCTGGCTGTTTCCAACTATTTCAGCATCATGTATTCCCGCATCCCCGATCTGATCATCGAGTTCTCCTTGGACAGCATCAAAAACGGCCTGGTTAAATCCGCGGCGACCAAGGGCACCGATTACCTCATCCGCCGCCAGCTCATGGTCATCGGCCCGGCCACCGCCCTGCTTTCCGGTTTGATCGTTTCGTGGTATGCCACCATCGCCAAGGAGCGCGTGCACCAGCGCATCGAAAAGCCGAAGGTGCTCGAGAGCCTGAAGATCGTGTTCAGCAACCGGCCGGTTCTGATGTACATGCTCTCCAATGCGCTCGGTTCATTCGGCACGGGGTTGACCACCAACGATTATTACCGCCAGGTGCTGAACATGACCACCTTCGAGACCTTTGCCGGCATTCCCTCCTTCTTCTTCCAGCCCTATGGCTTTGCACATTACAACAAGTTCGCCGCGAAGTATTCCACCAAATCGCTCTACATGGTCAGCCAGGTGTTTGCCAAAACCTTCTACATTCCGCTCTGGTTTTACGGCCGTTTCCTCAAGACCAAAAAGGACGGCAAATATTTCTTCCAGGGGCGCATCCCCATGTTCCCCGTCACCGCCGTGTGGGAATGTATCTATGCCACCTTCTGGGGCGTCAAATCCATTTCTCTGGCCGAGATCGGCAACGAGTGCAACGACTACATCGAATGGAAATGCGGCTACCGCAACGAGGCGACGCTTTCCATTGCCAGCGCCTTCATCTGCAAAATTCCCGCGCGCATCAACAACATCCTGCAGCCGCGCTATAAGCAGTGGGTCGGCTACGACCAGACCGCCTACACCGAAGGCCGCGAGCAGCCGCTGCGCGCGCAGAAATGGATCTTCGCCATGGCGACCATCCTGCCCGCGTTCATCGTGCTGTCCAGCATGATCCCCATGTTCTGGTACAATGTCGATAAAGAGACCCGCGACCGGATGTACCGTGAACTCAACGAGCGCCGCACCCGCATGGCGGAAAACCTGACCCACATGAGAGAGGAAGAACCGCAGCAAGTGAATGCGGAATGCTGAGTGCGGAATGCGGAATTGAGGTTCGCTTCGCTCCCCAAAAAACGAATAAAGACGCTGACCGGATTTTCGATCAGCGTCTTATTATTTTATTTCTTAACTCAATTCTGAACTCCGCATGAATGAACGGCGGAACGCCGAGAGCAGCGTTTCCTCATTTGAAAAGCGTGAAAAATGACGTTAATGAATAATGAATCGTGAATAATGAAAAATGAATATTTATAATCCGGAGCGAAGCGACCCTCAATTCCGCATTTCGCACTCCGCATTCCGCATTGTCTTACACCCCGTTTTTGGGGCAATACGGCGCTAAGCAGCAGCTTTCGCATTTCGGCTTGCGGGCCTGGCAAACGGCGCGGCCGTGCAGCACGCAGCGGTGGCAGAAATCGTTGCTCTCCTGCGGCGGCAACAGCTTTTTCAGTCCCATTTCCACCTTGTAGGGGTCTTTGGTGTTCACCAGCCCCAGCCGGTTGGAAATGCGGATGAGATGCGTGTCCGCCACGACGGCGGGCTTGCGGTAAACGTCGCCGCAGATGAGGTTCGCCGTTTTGCGCCCCACGCCGGGCAGACGCACTAAGTCGTCGATATTGTCGGGCACGACGCCGCCGTATTCCTCCAGCAGCATCTGCGCCATGGCGATGATGTCCTTCGCCTTCGTGTGATAAAACCCGCACGGGCGCACGATCTCCTCCACGTCGCTCAGCTGCGCGTTGGCGTAATCCGTGAGGGTGGGATATTTGGCGAAGAGCTTGGGCGTGACCAGATTGACGCGCGCGTCGGTGCACTGCGCGGAAAGGCGCGTGGCGATGATCAACTGCACCGGGTCCGTCGCGTCGAGCGAACAGATCGCGTCGGGATATTCTTTTTTCAGCAGATCAACGGCGTAATCCGCCAGATCGCTTTTTCTCAAAATCATCACTCCCAAAGAATAAACTGGATATTTTGGCGCAACCTACCGTTGCAGGTTCACACAAAATCTACCCTGCTGAAGAAAGGTGTCAACATGGATAAGAAAAAAGACAAGAAGCAGAATCCGAACCCGAACGGCGCGCAGCAGCCCGCGTCGGATGAAAACGCCAAGGGCAAAGACCTCTATGACAACGATATGCACAACGAAACCGTGCGGAGAAGCTGACGGAGCAAACGCTCCGTACATATTAATGCGAAATGCGGAATGCGAAGTGCGAAATTGAGGAAGGGCTTCGCCCTTGCCCGAATTATATTACGCTATCGGCTATCCGCTATCCGCTATCGGCTATCCGCTGAACGTCTCATTTTTTCAAATTCACCCCGAACTTATACACCGTGCGGGAGACGAACTCCTCGCCCGCCCGATAGGTGCACTGCGGGAAGTTTTCATGGTTGGGCGCGTCGGGGTAGACCTGGGTTTCCAGGCAGAAGCCCGCGTGTTTGGTCATCGGGCAGCCGCTCTTGCCCTTCTTGCCGTCGAGGAAGTTGCCCGTGTAGAGCTGCACGCCGGGGCGGTCGGTGGTCATGCTCAGCGTGCGCCCGCTCTTGGGTTCATACACGCGCACCTTCACGCCGTCGCCCGCGTTGAGGCAGAAGTTGTGGTCGTAGCCCTTGCAGTTGATGAGCTGGTCGTAATCCGCGCCGATGTCGCGCCCGATGGGCTTGGGCTGACGGAAATCGAACGGCGTGCATTCCACGCTGCGAATTTCACCCGTGGGGATGCTGTCGGGCATGGTGGGGGTGAACGCGTCGGCGTCGATCATCATTTCGTGGTCGAGCACGTCGCCGCTGTTGCAGCCGCCCAGATTGAAATAGGCGTGGTTGGTCAGGTTGATGAGCGTGGTCTTGTCGGACACGGCGCGGTAGTCGAGCACCACTTCGTTCTCGTCCGTGAAGGTGTAGGTCACGGAGGCGGTCACCGTGCCGGGGAAACCGAAGGTACCGTCGGGCGAGGTGAACGAGAAGGCGACCGCGTTGTCGCTGACGATTTCGGCGTCAAACACGGCGTGGGAAAATTCGCCGTTGCTGTGCAGGCTCTTGGTTCCGGCTTCGTTTTGCACGACTTGATAGGTCACGCCGTCGAGCGTGAAGCGGCCGTTCGCGATGCGGTTGGCAAAGCGCCCGACGAACTGCCCCTGATAGTTGGAGCGGTTGATGTGCCCGTCCATATCGTCGAAGCCGAGCAGAACGTCCTGATAAACGCCGTCGCGATCCGGCACGAAGCAGGACAGCCAGGTGGCGCCGTAGGTGAGCAGCTCAATGAAGCTGCCGCCTTTGTTTTTGATGGTGTATTTGGTCACTTCTTTGCCGTCGGCAGCGAAGCCGAACAGACTTTGTTTCACACTCATGGCGATACTCTCCTTGCTGTTACTGGATTTTTGCTGTTTTGCAAGCAAACTTTAAGAAATGCGGGTTATCCTCAGTATAAATTCTGTTGCGAAAAATGTCAACCGCCCGCGAACGATCGCCGCGGTTGACACCGCGCCTTAGAGAGAGTAAAATAAAATAATGCGAAATGCGGAGTGCGAAATGCGGAATTGAGGGTCGCTTCGCTCCGAATTTATATTATTCATCATTCATTAGCAAAGCGATTTCATTCTTCATTATTCATTGGGAAGCCGTTTTCCATCTTGGTTAAAATGGCGCAAAAAACGACGTAAATGAATAATGAATCGTGAATAATGAAAAATGAATAATTTTATAATCTCATTCCGCCTTCCGCATTTCGCATTCCGCATTAGAAAAAAAGGGGGGTTCAGACGTGGAATTTGACGAAATTTTTGACATACTTGTCATCCTCAGCCGCTATCTGGTGGCGGCGCTCGCCGTGCTGGTGCTGGGCAGCTGCGTCGTTTCGCTGGTCAGCCGTCAGTTCGGCAAACGCGTCGGTTCCTATCTGTACGATCCTGGCAGCAAAAAACGCCTGCCGCTCACGCGGTGGGAGAATTCCGTGGGGCGCAGCAAGACCTGCGACGTGGTGCTCAGCGCGCCCGACGTTTCCCGCTTCCACGCCGTCATTTCCAAGCGGCGCAGCGGCTGGGTCGTGGCGGACACCCATTCGAGCACGGGCGTGTTCGTCAACGGCGACACGGTGACGAAGCCTACGCCCATCGCCCACGGCGACACGGTGTCGTTCGGCAGCGTCGGCTTTACGTTTGTGGACGCCGACGAGGACGACAAAGAGCAGGAAGAACGCGAAAAACGCCGCGCGTTCAGCCGCAGCGCCGCCAAACGGGCGGCCGCCATGAAGCCGGAGGCGTCGTTTTATCCGGCGCTGATCGACGAGGCGGGCGACAAGGCCTACGTCATCACCTGCGACGACTGCGTGTTCGGGCGCGACGCGGACTGCGACGCGCGGCTGCGCTATCCGGCGGTTTCCGCGCAGCACGCCCGCGTGACCGCGCAGGGCGACGCGTGGTTCATTGAAGACCTCGGCTCCGAGGGCGGCACGACCGTCAACGCCAGATCCATCGGCAAGGGGCGCCGCCGTCTGCGCGACGGCGACGTGGTCGGTCTGGGCGGCGTGATCCTCGTCTTCAACGAACACTATAAGGTCAAAAACAAATCCTCCGCGGAAGGGCGGTGAATCGCTTGGCGAAACAGGAAAAGCAAAAGACCCGAAAAAAAACCGAACCGTTTCACTGGCTGTATATGCTCCTGCTCGTCACGTCGATCCAGATCATTTCCGGCGGCACGGTGCTCACGCAGATTCAGGAAGCGCAGACCGAAGTGCTTTCCGTGTTCGGCGGCTTTCTGATCGTGGAGTGGCTCTATTTCATTTTCGCGCGCAATCTGGCGAACCAGCGCGCCACGGAGCTGGAGATCATCGCGTTCCTGCTCTCGGGCTTCGGGCTGGTGACGGTGGCGAGCGTCTACCCGCATTACGCGCTCAAACAGTTCATCGCCATCCTCATCGGGCTGGCGGCGTTCGTCATTCTGCTGGCGCTCATGCGCAACGTCGAGGTCGTCAACGCGCTGCATATCCCCGTCGCCCTCGGCTGCGTCGGGCTGCTCGCGCTGAATCTGCTGCTCGCCAAGGTACATAACGGCGCGCTGAACTGGATCAACGTCGGCGGCGTGTCCATCCAGCCGTCGGAGATCGTCAAGATCGGCTTCATCTTTGTGGGCGCCGCCACGCTGGAAAAGCTGCAGTCCGCCCGCAGTCTGACCTCCTATCTCATCTTTTCGCTCGGCTGCGTCGGCGCGCTGTTTTTAATGCGCGATTTCGGCACGGCGCTGATCTTTTTCTGCACCTTCATGGTCATGGCGTTTATGCGCTCGGGCGACGTTAAAACCATCGGACTCATCGGCGCAGGCGCCGTTTTGGGCGCGGGGCTGATTATTTACTTCAAGCCTTATGTGGCTAAGCGCTTCAAGGCGTACCGCCACGTGTGGGAATATATGAACGACAGCGGCTTTCAGCAGACCCGCGTGCTGATCTATTCGGCGAGCGGCGGGCTGTTCGGCTTAGGCGTCGGCAACGGGCGGCTGCGCAAGGTTTACGCCTCCACCACTGACCTGATCTTCGGTGTCATCTGTGAAGAATGGGGCATGATCGTGGCATTCTGCGTCGTGCTCAGCTTCGCGTTCGTGGCGGTCTACGCCCTGCGGCTGGCGCGCCACGCGCGCTCCACGGTCTACGCCATCGCGGCGGTCGCCTCCGCGGCGCTGCTGCTGGTGCAGCTGAGCCTGAACGTCTTCGGCGTGACCGATCTGCTGCCGCTCACGGGCGTGACCCTGCCGTTCATCAGCCGCGGCGGGACAAGCATGATCTGCTCGTGGGCGCTGTTCGCGTTCATCAAGAGCGCCGACATCAAGACCTACCCCAAGCTCGAAGTTCAAATGGAGGAAAAGGCATGAATACCCTGACCAAACGCGCCTACGTTCTGCTGGGCATCATCGCGGCTTTCCTCGTGGGGCTGGTGCTGCTGGCGGTGAGCTTTTTTGTGCACGGCGGCACCTGGGCGACCAGCCGCGCCAACGGGCATTTGTATTCCGGCGGGCAGATCACCAACGCCGGCAAAATCCTCGACCGCAACGGCGTCGTGCTGGCGCAGAGCGTCAACGGCAAGCGCAAGTTTCATTCGGACGCGACCATGCGCAAGGCGACGCTTCACGCCGTGGGCGACCAGTACGGCTACATTGCCTGCGGCGCGCACACCGTCTGCCGCGACGCGCTCATCGGTTACAGCCGCATCGAGGGCATTTTCAAGCTCGTGACCGAGGGCGAGGGCGCCGACGTGACGCTGACCATCGACGCGAACCTGAACAAGATCGCCTATCAGGCGCTCAACGGGCGCAAGGGCTGCGTGGGCGTTTACAACTATAAGACGGGCGAGATGCTCTGCAACGTTTCCGCCCCGAGCTATGACCCCGTCAACAAACCCGCCGACATCGAAACAAACCACAAATACGAGGGCGTTTACATGAACCGCCTGCTCACGGGTCTGTTCACGCCGGGTTCGACGTTTAAGCTCGTCACCTCGGCGTGCGCCATCGAAAACATTCCGGATATCAACACGCGCACGTTTTCCTGCAGCGGCGCCTATACGACTTCCACGGGCGGCAAGGTCATCTGCAACAACACGCACGGCAAGCTCGATTTCGGCAAGGCGCTGACCAAATCCTGCAACGCGACCTTTGCCGCCATCGGCGTGGAGCTCGGTAAGGACAAGCTGACCAAAACGGTCAAAGAGCTGGGGCTGTGCGACAGCTACAACATCAGCGGCGTGAAGACCGCGAAGGGTCGGTTCGATTTGTCAAAATCGGTGGAGATCGACCTGGGCTGGGCTGCCATCGGGCAGTATACCACGCTGATGAACCCGCTGAACATGATGATGCTCGCGGGTGCAGCCGCGAACGGCGGCTCGACGCCGATCCCCTATTTTGTGCGCAGCACCATCACCGACACGGTCGGCAGCCTGAAAATGACCAATAAAATGAAAGCGGAAACCGCTGCGACGCTGCGCACCATGATGCGCAACAACGTCATCAACAATTACGGCGATAAAAAGTTTCCCAATATGTCGTTCGGCGGCAAGACGGGCACGGCGCAGGTGGAGGGCGAAAAATCGCACGCGTGGTTCGTCGGCGCGTCGATGGACGAGAGCTTCCCCTACGCGGTCGTGGTCGTCGTGCAGAACGGCGGCGGCGGGTCGGACGAAGCGCTGCCCATCGCCAGCACCGTGATGAAAGCGGTAAAAGGATAAGAGTAAGGATACCTATGAAGAGAAAGATCATTTGGATTGTCCCCGCGGTTCTGATCGTGATCGCGGGCGGCGTGTTCGGCTTTGTGAAGCTCCGCCACACCGAGCCGCTGATCTGTCTGGACGCCGGTCACGGCGGCAAGGACACCGGCGCGATGACAGAGGACGGCCGTCTGGAAAAAGACGACAATCTGGCGATGACGCTGGCGGTCGGCAAAATTCTGGAGGACAAGGGCTACCAAGTCATCTACACCCGCACGGACGATTCCACCGTTTCACTGGAAGAGCGTTATACGCTCAGCAACAAAAAACATGCGACCGTGTTCGTCGCTATCCACCGCAACAGCGCCGAAAATGAGGCGGCGAGCGGCATTGAGGCCTGGATCAAAAACACTTCGCCGGTGCCCGACCGAAAACTGGCGACGAACATTCTCAAACAGCTCGACAGGGTCGGCTTCGGCATCGACCGCGGCGTTTGCGCGGGCTATCGCGGCGACCTCACCAAAAACTACGCGGTGAACGCCCACACCAAATGCAAGAGCTGCCTGCTGGAGCTCGGCTTTATGAGCAACAAGCTCGACAACGAGCGGTTCGATCAGAACTTCGACGCTTACGCCGAAGCCATTGCGAAGGGTATCATCCGGTCGCTTTAACGAGACAAGGCGGCCCGATACACAGATAAAAACAGAAAAAGGAGACAAAAACCAATGATGCTGTACATTATGATCGCGGTGATCGTTGCGGTGATCGCCGTCGCCGTTATCTTCACCTCGAAACGGAACAAAGAGATCGATCAGAACGGGATCGAGGCCGACGCCGTCGTGACCCGCATCAACGTGAACGAATCGGTCGACGAGGACGGTTCCGTGACTACCAGCAAAACTTTCTACGTTACCTATCAGACGCGGGACGGACAGAGCGTGGAAGCCAAGCTCGGCAGCGGGAAGAGCTTCGACGTTCGGATCGGTCATGCCTGGGACGACGACCTGTACGAAGGCTGCCGCGTGCGCATCAAATATCTGCCCGAAAAGCCCAAGTATGCGGTCAGGCTGTCGTAATTTGGCGAAGCCAAATTACGAAGCGATATAAATTCCTGCGGAATTTACGATATACCCTGCCGGATTCGATATGTGCTTCGCACACGATATGCCCTGCGGGGCAAGAAAGGAATTTATATCATATCGCATGCGAGCACAAGTGAGCATATATCGAATTTGCAAAGCAAATATATCGAATCGCCGCAAGGCGATATATCGAGTCGAGCGTCAGCTCGACATGTTACGATTTCACACTTTGTTAATAAATGTATGATAAAATATCAAAAATAACTGTGATTTTTGTAAAAAATAAGGAGCGGGAGGCGGTCGGCAGTTGAAAATTTCGGTTCTTGTCGCCGCCTATAACGGCGAAAAATACATCGCGCAGCAGCTTGCCTCTATTCTGCCGCAGCTCGGCGAAGGGGACGAGGTGCTGATCTCCGACGACAGCCGCACATCCAAAACAAAAGAGGCGTGCAAGCCCTTTTTGAAAGACCCGCGGGTGACTTATCTCGAAGGTCCTCACGCGGGAGTCGACAAAAACAAAGAGTTTTTATTGCGGCAATGCACGGGCGATGCGGCGTTTCTGAGCGATCAGGACGACGTCTGGCTCCCCGGCAAGGTGAAAAAAGTGATGGCCGCCATCGAAGGCGGCGCGTGCTGCGTGATGCACAACGCCCGCCTGACCGACGACGAACTCAACCCCATCGGCGAAACGCTGTTTGAGAACAAACACGTCGGCACGGGGCTGGTGCGCAACGTCATCCGCAACGGCTACACCGGCTGCTGCATGGCGCTGACGCGCGAAGCGTTCGAGGCGGCGCTGCCGTTTCCCGAAAAGCTGCCGATGCACGATCAGTGGCTCGGACTCGTCAGCGAACGAGTGGGCCGCGTGGCGCTCATCGACGAGCCGCTGCTGCTCTGGCGGCGCAACGAGGGCAGCATGACCGGCGGCAGGACAAGTCCGCTGCAAAAGCTGCTCTGGCGGGTCGAGATCGTGCGGGCGCTGCTGAGGTTTCGGAAATCTTGATTGCTAAATTCGCCCTGACGGGCGAGCTAAATTTGTTTCACAAGCTAAATTCCCTTCGGGGCTAATTTTCGCTGCGCGAAGCTAATAGCTGAAAACCGCAGATTTTCAATTTCGCTATCGTGGCACACGATAATTTAGCTGTGCGAAGCACAATTTAGCTGCCGACCCCGTCGGCAAATTCATTGTCGGCATTGCCGACGAAAGGACTGGTCATCATCGACTGTAAAATCAGCGGGTGCATCGTGACCCACAACAACAGCAGGACCATTGACGAAACCGTCAAAAGTCTGCTGGAAAACACGACGGATATTGACTTCACCCTCTACGCTGTGGATAACGATTCGACGGACGGCACGCCCGAACACATCGAAGCGCATTATCCGCAGGTTCAGGTCATTTATAACAGGAAAAACCCCGGCTTCGGCAGCGGCCACAACGTGGTGCGCGACCGGCTGGATTCCAAATATCACTGCGTCATCAACCCCGATATCACCATCGACTGCGACGTGATCCGGCAGATGGCGGAATACATGGACGAGCACCCCGAGATCGGTCTGCTCTCGCCCCGCATCTGCTTCCCCGACGGGCGGCCGCAGATTTTGGGCAAGCGCACGCCCACGCTGCGCTATCTGGCGGCGAGCCGTTTGCGCGACGGCGACGAACCGGGCCCCCTGCTCAAAGAATACGCCATGCTTGACGTTGATCTGACCGTACCGCAGGAGATCGAGAACGCCACGGGCTGCTTCATGATGTTCCGCACCGATCTGTTCCAAGAGATCGGCGGGTTCGACGAGCGCTATTTCCTTTATTTTGAAGACTGCGACATCACGCGCATGGTGCGCACCAAAGCCAAGGTGATCTATTACCCCGACGCGGTGGTCTACCACGTCTGGGGGCGCGACAGCAAAAAGGATCTGCGCCTGACGCTGGTGCAGATTTCTTCCATGTTCAAATTCTTTACCAAATGGGCGTTTCGGAAAGGGTAAGCGATTTATGACGACCGCTGAAAACAAGAAGGGCAAGCGCTTCTGGCTGAGCCGCTACTTCCGCAATTTTCAAAAATACCGCTATCTGCTCATGGAGATCGTGCGCAAAAACGTCAAGCTCCAATACCGCAACTCGGTTCTGGGCGTGTTCTGGACGTTTTTGCAGCCGCTGATGACCACCATCGTGCTGGCGCTGGTGTTCGGCAACATCTTCGGCAGGAGCAACGAGGGCGTGGTCTGCTACCCGCTCTACCTGCTGTGCGGCAGGCTGCTGTATGAATTCTATTCGCAGTCGACCAAGCGCGCCATGCGCTCCATCCGCAACAGCGCGAGCGTGATCAAAAAAGTGTACGTACCCAAATATATTTACCCGCTTTCCAACGTGCTTTCCACCTTCGTCACCTTCGTCATTTCCCTGAGCGTTCTGGTGGTGATGATGGCTTACTACATGCTCATCAAAAAGGTACCCGATCTGCACCTCACGCCCTACATCCTGCTCTCTTTCGTGCCGGTGCTGATCCTGCTGGTGCTGTCGCTGGGCGTCGGTATGATCATCTGCACGCTCAACGTGTTTTTCAAGGATATGGAATATCTCTACGAAGTGTTCTGTATGCTGCTGTTTTACATGACCCCCATTTTCTACACGGTCAAGACCCTCGGCACCAACAAGTGGATCCAGTACGTGCTTATGGCGAATCCGCTCTATTCCATCGTGCAGATGTTCCGCTCCTGCGTGCTTTACGGCGAAATGTGGAACTGGAACTGGTTCTGGTACGCGACCGGCTTCAGCGGCGTGATGCTGCTGCTGGGCGTCTGGGTGTTCTACAAAAAGCAGGATAAATTCATTCTCCATCTGTGAGGTAAACAATGGGTAAACTGGCGATCAAGGTTGACAACGTGAGCGTGCTGTTCAACCTCAACAAAGAAAAGATCGACAACGTCAAGGAATATTTCATCAAGCTCGTCACCCGCAAGCTGCATTTCACCGAGTTCTGGGCGCTGCAGGATATCTCGTTCGAGGTGGAAAAGGGCGAACGCATCGGCATTCTGGGCTTTAACGGCGCGGGCAAATCCACGCTGCTTAAGGTCATCGCCGGCGTACTCAAGCCCACCAAGGGCAGCATCTATGTTGACGGCGTGATCGCGCCGCTGCTGGAATTGGGCGCGGGGTTCGACATGAACTATTCCGGCAAAGAGAATATTTATCTTTACGGCGCGACGATGGGCTATTCCCGCAAATACATCAACGAGCGGTACGATGAGATCGTCGAATTCTCCGAACTGAAGGATTTTATCGACGTACCCGTCAAAAACTATTCTTCGGGCATGCGGGCGCGCCTGGGCTTCGCCATCGCCACGGCGGTCGACCCTGAGATCCTCATTCTCGACGAGGTGCTTTCGGTGGGCGACGCCAAGTTCCGCATCAAGAGCGAGAACAAGATCAAGACCATGTTCGACAAGGGCGTGACGGTGCTGTTCGTTTCGCATAACACCGCGCAGGTGCGGCGGCTGTGCAACCGGGCGATCCTGCTCGACCACGGCAAGCTGATCGCCGCGGGCGGCGTGAATGAGATCTGCGACCTTTACGACGAAAAAATCAAATCGAAATAAACACGGAACATAAGGAGGGCTCTCCATGATTTTCGCAGTAGTTCTGGCAGGCGGCAAGGGCAGCCGCATGGGCAACACCGATATGCCCAAACAGTTTTTCAAGCTGGGAAACAAACCCATCTTGGTGCATACGGTCGAAAAGTTTTTCGTGAACCCGCGCTTTGAAAAGGTGATCGTGCCGACCCATAAATCCTGGGTGAATCACGCGCAGAATCTCATCGAAAAAGAGCTGGGCAAGACCGACCGCGTAGCGGTGATCGACGGGGGCGAGACCCGCAACGACACCATCATGAACGCCATCGCCTACATTGAAGAAAACTACGGGCTGGCGGACGACACCGTGATCGTCACGCATGACGCCGTGCGCCCGTTCGTGACCCACCGCATCATTGAGGAATGCATCGACGCGACGCTGCAATACGGCGCGTGCGACGTGGCTGAGCCCGCGGTGGACACCATCGTGGAATGTGAGGACGGGAAAACCATTTCCGCCGTGCCGCTGCGCAGCAAGATGTATCAGGGGCAGACCCCGCAGTGCTTCAAAGCCAAACGATTGAAAGAAATCTACCTTTCCCTCACGCCCGAAGAAAAGGCGAGTCTGACCGACGCGTGCAAAATGTACGTGCTCAAGGGCGAGCCCGTGCATCTGGTCAAGGGCGAAGTGTTCAACATCAAGATCACCTATCCGTTCGATATGAAGATCGCGCAGGCGCTCCTCAACGACCCCGAATACAACAAGTGAGAAACCCCGCTTGAATCGGCAAATTCAGGAAAGGACAAGCCGCGGCTTCTGCGCCGCGCATTTCTGAACGATGATTAATGCTGTTTATCAGTTGATCGCGCCCCGCATGATCGACGTGACTTATAAAGAGCAGGAGCTGGACGGCAAAAGCGTGCTGCTCCGCCCGGTCAAAATGTCCATCTGCAAAGCCGACCAACGTTATTATCAGGGCACCCGCTCGCAGGCGGCGCTCAAAAAAAAGCTGCCCATGGCGCTCATCCATGAGTGCGTGGCGCAGGTGATCTATGACCCGACGAACACGTTTTCGGTCGGCGATCTGGTCGTGCCCGTGCCGACCGTGCCCACCGAAGAGGACGAGATCATCGCCGAAAATTACCGCCTGTCCAGCTACTTCCGCTCCAGCGGTTACGACGGCTTTTTGCAGGATCTCATCGCCTGCACGCCCGACCGGCTGGTGAAGCTGCCCGAAGCCGTCAAGAACCTGAACGTGGCCTCGTTCACCGAGCTGGTGAGCGTGTGCGTGCACGCGGTCGACCGCTTCCGCCGCTTTTCGCATGAGCGGCGCGACAAGATCGGCGTTTGGGGCGACGGCAACGTGGGCTACATCGCCGCGCTGGTGCTGCATTATCAGTTTCCCGATTCCAAGCTCTATGTCTTCGGCACGGTCGAGGAAAAGCTCTCCTATTTTTCGTTTGCCGAGGGCACTTACCACGTCGATCATGTGCCGGAGGGGCTGACCGTTGACCACGCGTTCGAGTGCGTCGGCGGCGCGGGCTGCCGTCCCGCCATCAACCAGATGATCGATCTGATCAACCCCGAGGGCACGATCTGCCTGATGGGCGTGAGCGAAAACTTTGTGGATATCAACACCCGCATGGTGCTGGAAAAAGGGCTTCGCCTGTGCGGCTCCTCCCGCAGCAGCGCCGCCGATTTTCAGGCGACGGTCGATCTGTTTGCCGCGCATCCGCACATGGTGTCTTATCTGGACAATTTAGTAGGCGACGTGGTGCCGGTGACCTGCATCCCCGACCTGCACAAGGCGTTCGATTCCGATATCCACCGCAGCTTCGGCAAGACGGTCATTGATTGGAAAAAATAGGCTATGAAAGAACTTTTTTATCGGCTGTTCGCGTTTTTCTTTTGGCTGTCACGGCGGCTGCATCGGGGCGTCGACCCCGATCTGGTCGCCCTGATCTCGCCGCACAACGCCTCGTTCAACGACAGTCTGGGCGAGGTCGAAACGGCGCTGAAGGAAAAGGGCGGCTGCCGTTTTTTGCGCCTTTCCCACGCTGATCTCAGCGGCTTCGGTTCGGCGCTGCGCTTTTTCACAACAAAGGCTTTTCAGCTTGCGCGCGCCAAGACCGTTTTTCTCAACGATAACTTCATGCCGCTGGGCTACCTGGATTTTTCCGATGAAACGACCGTCATCCAGCTTTGGCACGCGGAGGGCGCGTTCAAGCGCTTCGGGCTGGATATCGACCAGCCGCCCGCGGTGCGCCGCCGCGAAATCGCCGCCAATCAAAAGCTGACCTATGTCATTTGCTCTTCGCCCGCCGTCCAGCCGATCTACGCGGGCGCGTTCGGCGTGGCGCCCGAACAGGTGCTGCCGCTGGGCTCCCCCCGCGCGGACGCGCTGCTCAAAGCGCAAAACGCCGAGGAACTGCGCACGAAATTTGACGAACGCTATCCGCAGTGCGCGGGCAAAAGATTGGTGCTCTACGCCCCGACGTTTCGGGAAGACGCGGCGTGGGACAAATCTTTTTCGGATTCGTTCGATTCCGCGCTGCTGGCGAAAGAACTGGGCGAAGATTATGCTCTGCTGGTTCGCCTGCACCCGCAGGTACATACGGTGCGCGCGTTTCCCGACGCCGTGGACGTCACCGATTATCCCGCGGTGAACGAGCTGACGCTGATCTGCGAAAAACTCATCACCGATTATTCCTCCATCTGCATGGATTTCGCGCTGCTGGACAAGCCCTGTTTTTTCTTTGCGCCCGATCTGGAACGCTATGAAAAGACCCGCTCGTTCTATTTCGACTACCGCACGGGCGTGCCGGGCACGGTCTGCGAAACGATGGCGGAGCTGATCGCCGCGATGAAGCAGCCGGACGATCCGACCGCGCGCAAATCGTTCCGCGAAAAGAATCTGGCAAGCGTGGACGGCGGCTCCTGCGCGCGCATCCTCGCGCTTTTGGAACAACGCCGCTGAGCTTTTCTGCACAATTTGCACAACTTTCCCTGTTTTCGCCGTTTTTTTATAGCGGAAATTGGAAAAATATGAAAATTTCGGTTCAGTGGTAGACAAAGCCAAGATTTTGTGCTATCATGATTCCAAATATAAAAGTGGAGGAGGTGCAACAGAATGGATTACATTACTATCGTTGTGAACGCGATCGTCGCTTTCTTCAATGCTATCAAGCTTGACGACATCGCCAAGGCTTACGCCGCCATCAACTTCGACGGTCTGAAGGATGCTTGCCTCGCTATCGTTGAAGCTATCCAGAAGGTTGCCGGCTAATCGGCTAATTGTTCGTTTGCTGAATGATCATTGAGCAAAGACCCTGACGCACAAAGGCGTCGGGGCTTTTGTTTTTTTGCCCGAAATCCCTTGCCAAGCGGGCAAAATACCGTTAAAATATAAGCGTATTATTGTGTTATGGAGGGATACCTTTGCCTATTTTCTTTGACGAAAAAAACAAGATTTTCAAGCTCGACACCGCGACTTCAAGTTACATCTTTCAGGTGTATGACGAGAACTATCTCATCCACCTTTACTACGGCGCCAGAATCCCCGATTTTGATCTGACCGATCTGGCGTACCGCGACGGCAGCGCCTCGTTCAGCGCCGCGCCCGCGCACATCGACGATTATTATTTCTCGCTCGACGCGTTTCCGCAGGAATACCCCTGCAACGGCACGGGTGATATGCGCCTGTCCGCCCTCGCCATCCGCAACGCCGACGGCAACGCCGCCACCGATATCCGCTACGTGTCGCACCGCATCTATGACGGCAAGCCCGCTCTGGAAGGGCTGCCCGCGCTGTACGCCAACAGCCCTGACGAAGCGCAGACGCTGGAACTTGAAGCACTCGACGCGGTGACGGGCGCGAAGGTCACGCTGCTCTACACCGTTTTCAACAACACGGGCGCGATGACCCGCAGCGTTCGGATTGAAAACACGTCCGACCGCCCGATGGATCTGCAGCGCGTGTATTCCGCCTGCGTCGATCTGCCCGACATGGATTACAACATGATGCACCTCTACGGCAAGTGGGTCAAGGAGCGTACGCTCACCACCCGTCCGCTCAGCCACGGCATCCAGTCCATCGCCAGCAAGCGCGGCTCTTCCAGCCATCAGCACAATCCCTTTGTGGCGCTGGCGAAAAAAGACGCGAGCGAGGATCATGGCGACGTTTACGGCTTCAACTTCGTTTACAGCGGCAACTTCGCCGCCGAGGTGGAAGTGGATTTCAACAGCACGACCCGCTTCCTGATGGGCATCAATTCCACCGATTTCTGCTGGCGGCTTGAAGCGGGCGAGCATTTCACCGCGCCCGAGGTCGTCATGGTGTTCACGCCCGACGGTATCGGCGAAATGAGCCGCATTTTCCACCGCCTTTACAACAACAACCTCATCCGCGGCCGCTGGAAGACCGAAAAGCGTCCGCTGCTCATCAACAGCTGGGAAGCCGCCTACTTTGATTTCGACACCGATAAGCTCGTCTCCTTCGCCGCGCGCGCCAAAGAAATGGGCGTGGAAATGCTGGTGATGGACGACGGCTGGTTCGGCTGCCGCAACGACGACACCAACTCGCTGGGCGACTGGTTCGTGAACGAAAAAAAGCTGCCCGGCGGGCTGTCCGAACTCATCCGCCGCGTGAACGAGCTGGGCATGAAATTCGGCATCTGGTACGAGCCGGAAATGATCTCGCCCGATTCCGACCTCTACCGCGCACACCCCGACTGGTGCCTGCACGTGCCTGACCGCGCCCGCTCGCTGGGTCACCACCAGTGCGTGCTGGATATGACAAGGCAGGACGTGCGCGACAACATCTTTGAGCAGATGAGCGCGGTGCTGAGCAACAATAAGATCGATTATCTCAAATGGGATTTCAACCGCAACATCACCGAGGCGGGTTCGGCGCTTTTGCCGCCCGAACGGCAGCAGGAGGTGTTCCACCGCTTCGTGCTGGGAACCTATGAGCTGATGGATCGCCTGACCAAGGCGTTCCCCGACCTGCTCATTGAAAACTGCTCGGGCGGCGGCGGCCGCTTCGACCCGGGCATGCTGTATTTCTCGCCCCAGATCTGGTGCAGCGACAACACCGACCCCCTCGAACGCCTCACCATCCAGTTCGGCACCTCGATGTGCTACCCGACCTCCTGCGTGGGCGCGCACGTTTCGGCCAACAGCCGCACCGGCTACGTCACCAAGGGCAACGTCGCCATGAGCGGCTCCTTCGGCTACGAGCTCGACCCCAACAAGCTCACCGACGAGGAAAAGGCGATCGTCCGCAAACAGGTCGCCGACTACCACAAGTATTATAACCTGACGCATTTCGGCGATTTCTACCGCCTCATCGCCCCCACCGACAACACCTTCCGCTGCGCGTGGGGCCACGTCGCGCCCGACAAGAGCGAGGCGCTGTTCACCGTGGTCATCATCCGCTGCCCCGAATCCAGCGCGTTCCCGCTGCGTCTCAAGGGGCTCGACCCGAACAAAACCTATTATTGCGAAGCGCTTGACCTCACGCGCTCCGGCGCGGCGCTGATGAACGCCGGGCTGAACCTGACCAAAATGAAGCAGACCGACGGCGAAAGCCTTGCCCTGTACTTCAAAGCCGTTGAAGAATAAAGGAGGAACCGCCATGAAAAACTCCGGAAAAATCATCTGCCTCGTTCTTTCCGTGCTGCTGCTCGTGTCGCTGTTCAGCGCCCCCGCAGGCGCCGAAACGGTGACCATCGGCAACGCCCCCGCGCGCGTGAGCGCCTGCATCGCAGGCGATAACGGCCAAACCGTGGGCTTCTGCTGGTATACCGCCGACAAAACCGACAGCGTCGTGACGCTGACCGACGAAGGCGGCGCGCCCCTTGACGGCGCGAAGCTGAGCGAACCGGTCTGCGAAGAATGGGAAGGGATGTGGATGCACAAGGTCACCGCGTCCGACCTGCCCGCCGAAACGCTTATTGCCTACACGCTGGGCGACGGCGTCAACACCGTGACCGGCACGGTCAGAACCGGCGGCAAGGCCGATTCTGTCAAGTTCATCGAAATTGCCGACGTGCAGGCGAGCTCCGCCGAAAACTTTGAAAAGGGCGCCGCCACGCTGCGCGCCGCGTTCGAGACGATGCCCGACGCCGCGTTCGTCGCCAACTGCGGCGATTTCACCAACGACAGCACCAACGAGGAATGGGATCTCTACGACGGCTCCTTCGGCGAAATGAACCGCACTTATCTGCTCGCGCCCGTGGCGGGCAACCACGACGGCTTCGGCGTGGCCGACTGGTTCAACAATATGTTCAACCTTGACACGACCGAAAGCGTGCAGACCAAAGACGGCGTGAACTACTCGTTCGATTACGGCAACGCGCATTTCGCCGTGCTGAACACCAACGACTGCCTGAACGTTTCCAAGCCGCAGCTCAAGTGGCTGAAAAACGATATGAACGCGACCGACAAGGATTGGAAGATCGTGTTCATCCACAAATCGCCCTACACGCTGGGCAAGGACGGCAAATGGCCGGACGCGCTGCAATTGCAGCAGACCCTGACCAAGGTGTGCGACGAAACGAACGTCGACCTCGTCATCGGCGGGCACGACCACCAGTATCTGCGCACCAAGCCGCTCACCGGCAACAAGCTCGACCCCAACGGCACGACCTACCTGCTCAGCGGCACCGCCGGCAGCAAGCGCTATGAAGTGCGCGAATTTTTAGCGGAGCATTTCATGCCCAAGGCGTTCATCGACGCGCTCGTTGTGCAGAAGGGCGGCTACGGCAACTTCTGGAACGGCTCCGACTGGCGCAGCACCGACGAGCGCAACGTCGGCGGCTGCTACAACACCGTGGAAATCGACGGCGGCAAGCTCACGCTCAAGTCCTTTATCCTCGGCGACGAATCGCAGGAATCCATGCAGATCGACGCGCTGGAGCTGACCAAGAACACCGGCGAAAACAAAATCACCTACACCGGCGGCAACACCACCTCCAAGGCGGCCTACGCCGTGGGCAGCGTCGCGTCTTACGCTTCGCTGGCGGTCTACGCCTTCACCAACTGGCTGCCGCGCTTCCTCGTGCTTGTGCCGGAGCTGATCTACTCTGTGGCTGTTTATGACACGTTCTGATCGTTCGGTCGCCGTCCCCGCCAACGTGCGCGAGGCGCTTGACCGGCTGACCGAAAGCGGCTACGAAGCTTACGCCGTGGGTGGCTGCGTGCGCGATTCTCTGCTCGGGCGCGAGCCGTCCGACTGGGATATCTGCACCTCCGCTCTGCCCGAACAGACCGAGGCCGTGTTCCGGGATTTCCGCACCGTGCCCACGGGTGTCAGGCACGGCACCGTGACGGTGATTTTAGGCGAACCGCTGGAAATCACCACCTTCCGCGTCGACGGCCGCTATCTCGACTGCCGACGGCCGGAGCAGGTGACCTTCACCGACCGGCTGGTCGAGGATCTGGCGCGGCGCGATTTCACCGTGAACGCCATGGCGCTCAGCCGCGACGGAACCGTGTTCGACGCGTTCGGCGGGCTGGACGACCTGCAAAACAGGCTCATCCGCTGCGTGGGCGACGCCGAGACCCGCTTCAGCGAGGACGCGCTGCGCATCATGCGCGCCGTGCGCTTCGCCGCGACGCTGGATTTTACCGTGGAGGAAGCGACGGAACGCGCCGTTCACAAGCTGAAAGGCAACCTTGAAAAAATCGCCGTGGAGCGCGTGCAGGCGGAGCTGACCAGGCTGCTGGGCGGCCGCTGCGCCGCCGTATTGACCGGCTATGCCGACGTGTTCCGCGTGGTGCTGCCCGAGGCCGCGCTCGACGAAACGAAGGCCGGACAGATCGAAGCGGCCTCCTGCCTGCCGGTCAAGCTCGCCCTGCTCACGCGGGGCTGCGACCGCGAAGCCGTGCTGCGGCGGCTGCGTTACCCCAAAGCGGTGGTCGCGCAGGCGATCCGGGCGGCACAGCCCCCCGCCGAAGCGCTGCGCCCCACGCTGCCCGCCATGCGGCGGCTGCTGGGCGCTTACGGCGCGGCCGACGCCGCCAACGCGCTGGAATACGCGCATCTGACCGGCGCGCTCACCGCCGAAGAATTCGCGCAGGCGCAGACCCTGCTCAGGCAGATCGCCGAACGGGGCGACTGCGTCGCGGCGGAACAGCTCGCCGTGAGCGGCAGCGACCTGACCGAACGGCTCGGCCTGACCGGCCGCGCGGTGGGCGAAGCGCTGGAACGGCTGCTCGACGCCGTGATCGACGGCGAAGCCGAAAACACCCCCGACGCAATATGGGATTATCTGAGCAAACGCTGATCCACAGAATTAAAATATTAACAAATTTTGAACATTTTTAAGTTTCCCCTGTTGACTATCCCGAAAAATATGCTATAATGCTTTTATATTATGACAAAATGAAAAGGAGAGAGAAAGACCATGAATGAAAAATTCCGCAACGCTCTGGCAATTATCCTTTGCCTGATCCTCACCTTCACCGCGACCGTGCTGCTGACCTCGGCGGTCGAAGCCGGCGATCCGGTGGATGTGGAAGCTTCCATCAAAGCATCCGAAAAAGCCTCCAAAGAGGCCAGCGAAAAAGCCTCCAAAGAGGCCAGCGAAAAGGCGTCCAAAGAAGCCAGCGAAAAGGCGTCCAAAGAAGCCAGCGAAAAAGCCTCCAAAGAGGCCAGTGAAAAGGCGTCCAAGGAGCAGGCCTCCAAGGATGAGTCTTCCAAGAACGCGGGCAAAGACGAATCGTCCAAAAAGAACGAGACCTCGACCGAAGACAACCCCATCGTGACCTTTAACGACCGCCCGACCACCACCAAAAAGAACACCGTGACCACCACCAAGAAAAAGGTGACCACCACCGCCAAGAAAAAGAGCGGCACCACCAAAAAGCCGGTCGTGATCGCCACCGCCGCGCCGGAATACACCACGGAAGAGACCACCACCGAGGAAGAAACCACCACCGAATACGTCAACATCTACACCTTCGCCGACGATGATCTGTTCGAGGAAGAAACCACCGAGGAACAGACCGAGAAAAAGGGCGTTGACTTCAAAAAGATCGCCATCATCGCCGTGATCGTTGTGGCCGTTGTCGGCGCAGGCGCCTGCCTGGTCATCCTGAGCAAAAAGCAATAATCCGTAACCAATAAACCCAAGGGCTGTGTCAAATGATGCAGCCCTTTGGCTTTGGGCGCGCTTGCGCGCCCAGTTATGATCGCCTGCGGCGAGTTTAGTGTTATGATTGGCTTCGCCAAGTTATGAATTGCCTTTGGCAATGTTTATGTAATAAGGCGATCATATCATAACTTTTGCGCAAGCGAAATCATAACTGTAAACTCTAAACTGTGTTTATGAGGAAATCGCCATGAAAAAACTGTTTTGTATCCTGACCGCGCTTGCGCTGCTGGCCGGCGGCGCTCTGCCTTGTCTGGCGGTGGATTTTTCCTGCGCCGTGCCCACGGTGAAGGGCGGCCGAAAAACGGAACTGAGCCTGAACGTGGATGAAAGCTCCAACCTCTACACGGCGGAATTTGTGCTGACCTACGACGCGGCCGCCTACCGCTACACCGGCAAGTACGCCCCCGGCAGCGCGTGCGAGGGCGTGTCGCCCTATCTGGAGGTTTCGGAAAACGAGCCCGGCCGCATCAGAATCGTTTACACCGCCACACAGCCGCTCACGGCTTCCGGCGCGCTGTGCACGCTCGGCTTCCGCGCGAAACGCGGCGCGGAGCGGGGCGCGTTCGACCTGACCGCGGAGCACGCCGAAACCTTTGACGGCGAGCATATCCGCAAGCTGTCAGTTACGGCCGTCGGCGCGCAGGGCGTGATCGAACCGGCGGCGAACATCGTTTTGCCCCTCGGCTTTGCGCTGGCGGTGATCGGCATTGCCCTGTGCGTGACCGCTCTCGTACTCAAAAAGAAAAAAGGGAAGGAAGCGGCGCAATGAGACGTTTTATTGCGGGCACCGATTGGTGGACGGATTGTGACGACGCGATGGCCATGCGCCTGCTTGCCCGCGCCGCAAAGCGGGGCGAGATCGCGCTGGACGGCGTCGGCATCAACGCCTGTATGCCGTATTCCTGCGCGTCGCTGCGCGAGTTTTTTGCGCTGGAGGGGCTCGACGGCGTGCCCATCGGCATTGACCGCGAAGCCACGGATTACGGCGGCCGACCGCCGTATCAGGAGCGGCTGGCCAAGCGCAGCGGCGACCCGTTCCGGAACGAACAGGCTCCCGACGCGGCGGAGCTTTACCTGTCCGTGCTGCGGCAGGCGGCCGAACCCGTGGAGATCGTCGAGATCGGGTTCACGCAGGTCGTGGCGGCCGCGCTGAAAAAAGAACCGAAGCTGTTTGCCGAAAAGGTTGCGCACGTCTGGATGATGGCAGGCAAGTGGGATGAGCCGAACGGCCGGGAGTATAACTTTTCCGCGGCGCCCCGAACCAGCCGCGCGGCGGCTGAGTTTTTGCGCGGCTGCCCCGCGCCGATCACGTTTTTAGGCTTTGAAACGGCGGTTGACGTGATCGTGGGCGGCAAGCTGGCCGAAGGCGACCACCTCAGGCAGGTGCTCGTCGACCACGGCTCGCCCAACGGGCGCTGCGCGTGGGACCCGATGCTCGTGCGCGTTGCGCTGCGCGGCGACCCGGCGGCGGCCGGATTCACCTGCGTGACAGGCACGGCCTCGGTCGACCCCGAGACCGGCTGCAATCAATTCGCCCCCGCGCCGAACGGGAAACACCGTTATCTGGTCAGGACGCGGCCGATTGCTTATTACGAAGAAGAGCTTAACCGCATGATCGCAAGCGATAACGCGTAAAATCTTTTCTTTTTATAAAAAATGACTTGACAAACGTCGTTTAATCGTTATAATAGTCTTTGTTGTGGCGATCACAACAGGCCTTTGGCCCGGTAGTTCAGTTGGTTAGAACGCTAGCCTGTCACGCTAGAGGTCGACGGTTCGAGCCCGTTCCGGGTCGCCAGACCTGCTGTTATAGCTCAGTAGGTAGAGCGCATCCTTGGTAAGGATGAGGTCGGCGGTTCAAATCCGCCTAACAGCTCCACGAAAGACGCCTGATTTGTCTGTCAAATCAGGCGTCTTTGCCGTTATAACTTGCTTATCGTTAATAGTTAAGAATTAAGTTTAGACCGTGATCACACACACGGACTCGGGCTGCAAAGGGATTAACGACCCAGCGGGTGATTCATTTTGGATTGTTTTTTGCTTCAGAACCGGTATGGATTCTGTTATCTCTTGACAAAGCAGAATGGAATAATTATAATATTTTTAGTTAGCGGAGACTAACTATATTTTAAGCCCTGTGGTTAGCGATAGGTAACTATGGGAAATACCTATAAAAAAACTATCTGAAATGCTCGACCGTCAGGAACATTCGCGTCAACAACACAACGTATGCGGCGCCGTGTTTGTACCGTTGTGGTGCAGGCAAACTGAACGGAGAATCGGTTTATGACGAAGAGAATATGGGAGAGAATGAGCGAGCATGACCTTCCATGTGTTCCGTGAGATCGGACGCGCTGAAGCCCGAACAACCGGTTTCAGAGTCAGACAGAGTGATCGGAGACGAATCAAATGAAATATTTTGGAATGCCCATGGGTATGTGGGCGCTGTATAAAAGATCGTTCCAAAACCATCTGGTTTCCGTGCTTGGGTTCAAAGAGGACGAGGCGGCGGAGATCGCCGCGGCGGCCAAGCCGAAATACAAAGCGATCATCGCAAAGCTGCCGGAATTTGAAAAAGAAGACCGCTTCAAAATGAATATCGTAAACTGCGCCCTGTTTGCTTCGTTCCTTTTGAGCATGGAACCAAAGCCGGATGTGGAACGGCTGACGGCCTATTACGCGCGAGCCATGATGAACGCGCCGACGCGCCTGTTCTGCCGCATGGAAGGAAAGAAAAAATTCAGCGAAAAGGATCTTGCGGGCATGAAAGCGACCGCCGCGCTGAATGCCGCCGACCGCAACCCCTATTCGTGGAACATGGAGCTGCTGCCTTATCCGGACGGCAGCGGCTATGAGGCGCGGTTTTTCAAATGCGGCATCTGCACGCTGATGAAGGAATTGGGGCTTTTTGATTTCGTACCCGCGATGTGTCATCTGGACTACGATATGACCGACGCGGGCGGAACGGCGGTTTTTGTGCGCGAATATACGCTGGCCTCCGGCGGGCCCTGCTGCGACTGTGGGTATAAAAAGAAAGGATGAAAGATATGATCAAAACAACGCTGAAAATCGACGGGATGATGTGCGGAATGTGCGAGGCGCATATCTGCGACGCGATCCGAAAAGCGATCCCCCAAGCAAAGAAAGTGGCTGCCTCCCGCACAAAAAAGGAAGCGACCTTTCTGACGGAAGAAGCCGTGGACGCCGTTTCCGTAAAAAACGCGATTGACGAAACGGGCTACGCCTGCCTCAGCGTGGAAAGCGCGCCTTACGAAAAGAAGGGCTGGTTCGGAAAAAAATGAAAACGGTGATTTGGGGGCTGCTGATCCCCTTCATTGGCACGGCGGTGGGCGCCGCATGCGTGTTCTTTCTGCGAAAAGACCTGAAGTGCGGCGTGCAGCGGGCGCTCACCGGCTTCGCGGCGGGCGTGATGGTGGCGGCCTCCATCTGGAGCCTGATCGTGCCCGCCATCGAACAATCGGCCAACCTGGAAAAGCTCGCCTTTCTGCCCGCGTTCATCGGCTTCTGGCTGGGCGTGCTGTTCTTGTTGCTGCTGGATCATATCATCCCGCACCTGCACCGCAGTGTGAACCAGGCGGAGGGTCCGAAGAGCCGTCTGCCGAGAACGGCGATGATGGTGTTGGCCGTCACGCTGCACAATATCCCGGAGGGCCTGGCCGTGGGCGTGGTCTATGCCGGGCTCCTCTCCGGTTCCGCCAACATCACGGCGGGCGGCGCGCTGGCGCTGGCGTTGGGCATCG
>JAFTEL010000108.1 GCA_017453685.1 Clostridia bacterium | reverse complement strand
GTCGGGGCGGCGGGTGGTGATGTTGTCCACGCCGTATCGCACCATTTTGATCGCGTCGTTTTAGCGGTTCACCGTCCACACCGAGACGGGCAGTCCCTTTTCGTGAAAGGCGCCGATGAGCTGCGGCGAAGCGTCCTTCCATTTGAGGTTGATGCCGACCGCGCCGAGGGCGACAGTCTTTTTCACCAGCGCTTTCACGTCGTCGCTCCTGCGAACCGCTGTGTTCAGATAATAGGGGACGCCGGGGCATTTTTCCCGCACGGCGGGCACCATCTTGTCGTCCACGCCCGTGAAGAAAATTTTCTCCGTCACCCTTGCTTCCGCGGCCAGCACAGGAACTTTTTCGAGGTGTTCCGTGGACTTTACGTCCACATTGGCGCGCACGCCGTCCTGCTGCGCCAGAAAGGCAAACGCCTGCGCCAGCGTCACGCAGTCGGTTTTCTTGGGCGCGTCGTGCGAAAGCACCGGCGTGCCGTCCGCCGTGTAATTCAGATCGAATTCCACGATCTCAGCGCCCGCGGCAATGCCCGCCGCCATGGCCTCCAGCGAATTGTCCGCCAGCTTCAGGCAGCCGGAATGTGCCGTCAGGCTAATCCTGCCCGCCAGCGGTTCGCCGGAAACGGGCGGATCATCGCGGCGCCGGAACAGCGAAGCGATGCGACCGAAAAGAGAATGGTTGTTACTCATAGAAGCACCTCTGGAAATCGGGATTTGTCGAGCTGACGCCTGAAGCCGATAGCTTATTTATCTGCTATCCGCTATTTGCTATCCGCTATCCGCTCAAATCGCAAAAATGCCCGCATGATAAACGATGTCATAGATCCACGCGAATGCCGGCATGATGAGGTTGAAGCCGCGGATAAACGGGAAATAAAACGCGTTAAGGAGCTTGTCGGTCAGTTCCATCGGGTTTTCGGCGACCGTCTTTTCCCTTGCTTCGCCGAACAGACCGTCGGGCACGCTGGAAATAAACGCGTCCGGCTGCTCAATGCCCAGCGCATAGAGCGCGATGGCGGAAACGTCGCGGTTGTGCGCGCTTTCGGGCAGGATGCATTTGTTCACGCTTTTGCCCGCGACCGCCAGAATGGCGGAGCTCTCCTCCACCGTCTGCCCGCCGTGACCGCCCGCGGTCTCGCCGTGGTCGGCGACCAGGATGAAAAGGCTGTTTTCCATCAAGCCCTTGGATTCAATGGCGTCGTAAATGCGGCCGATGTTGGTGTCCATCGTTTCAACGGCTGCGTAATATTCCTCGCTGAACCCGCCGTAGGTGTGCGCGGCGTGATCCACATCGTCCAGCTGAACGAACATGAGCGTGGGGGCTTTGCCGATCGTGACCTTGTGGATGACCTCATCCACCACGAGCGTATCCGTGAAGCGGTTTTCTTTTTTGACGTTGATATCGTCTTCAATAATGCCGTAGTTGATGTTTGCCCAGTGGCAGACCGAGACCAGCTTGGCCTTCGGCATCGCCTGACGGGCATAGTAGAAAATGCTGTGGTATTCATCCGCCGAGGTGTGACGGTTCTCTTTGGTGGAGTCGTTCGTCATGCCGTGGGTCTCGTAATCGACGCCCAGCAGAATGGAACCCCAGTTTTGCGCGCTGGTGGTGATGTATTCGGTGACCGCGTTGTGGCGGTAGGCGTTGTCGGCAAAAATGCGGTCGAAGTTCGGCGAGTCGACCAGCTCGAACGCGGCGCCCGCGCCGTCAACGCCGATGATGAACACGTGCTCATATTCGCCGAAGCCGGGCTTCTTTGCGTCAACGGCAAGCGCGGGAACGGCGCAGCCAAGCAGCATCACCGCTGCCAGAAGAACGGAAATCAGTTTTTTCATGGTGGTTTTCTCCTTACTATATGGTTTTTTATTCAAGGGTGAGAGTCGCATTGTAATCCGAAATGCCGTAGTTGCCTGCCGTGTGTTTGAGCATTTCGTAAAGGTCGACCGTTTCGCCCTGGGAGCCGTGCAGCTTTTTGCTCAGGAAGTTGAAGCGCTTGAAGGCTCTGAGCAGCGTTTTGCCCTGCGGCGTCTGATCGGTGTAGGGCTGATCGCCGCAGAAGGTGTAGCGGGCGAGGTCGGAGGCGAGGGGCAGGAAGAGATCGTTTTTGATCTCGGGCTCGCATTTGATGCACAGCACGCGGCAGATCCGGCCGACGGTGGCCTCGTTGAGGAACTTGCCCACCTTGCCGACGAGCTTCAGCAGCGCCTTTTTGTTTTCAACGCCTTTCACGCCGAGCTTGCGCAGCGTTCTGGCGGGATTGTCGCGCAGACCGGTGATGCAGGTGTTGATCATCGCGTCGAACACGCTCTGCATATATTCCGCGCAGCTCTTGCCGCCCGTGTCCCATTCAAAATCGGGAATGGGTCGGCTCTTGATCTCAACGGTCTTTTCATCCTTGACGGTACACAGCCGCATGAACGCGGGGCAGCCGATCGCCGAACCCGTGCAGACGTCGTAGAACTTGCTGCCGTTCGTGCTGTGCTCCAGATTGATGCTCTGGTTGTGCATGTGGCCGGTGAAGATGAGGTGAACGCCGTTGTCGGCCAGCGTGTCGATCAGCCGGCGCGCGCCCTTTTGCCGCGCGTCGCCGATGAGCTGCAGCACGGGCTGACCCGCGATGACGGGGTAATGCTCCATGGCGAGCATGAGCTGCCCGTCCTGTTTTGCCTGCTGACACTGTTCGATGATCCAGCCGTAGAATTCATCGTCATATTCCAGCGCTCTGCCCTGCGCCGTGTCGTTGCACAGCACGAGCAGCCGGACGCCCTCGCTCAGCTGCGCCACGTAGGACAGATGCTCGCGGTTGAACGCGATCGCCTGATCGTAGCCGAAGTCGTGGTAATAGTCGAGCAGCTCGTCGAACTTGACGCCCTCAGCCGGCTGCTTTTGAGCCGTGCCGGGGAAGCAGAACGGATGCGGCGCGCAGTCGTGACCGGCGGTGACGACGTAGATTTTCTTGCCGCTTTCCTTCAACTGACCGAGCAGTTTGGAAAATTCCTCGTGGCTTTCCCTTTCGCCGTTGAAGCTCAGGTCGCCCGCGATCAGCACGGTGTCCGCGCTCCGATCCTCCATGAGAAAGCTGATCACCGCGCGGTCGATCGTTTCGGTTTCCGCGAAGCATTTCTGCTCCATCGTCATGAATTCGTTATACCCTTCGCCCCGGGCGCCGAGGGAGTTTTTGAAAAAATGGGTGTCCGTAATGAGCCAAAAGCTGAATTCTTTCACAATGACCCTCCCACACAGGATGTATCAAAAGGGATTTCAAGGCTTGCCGAACGCGCGGCG
>JAFTEL010000107.1 GCA_017453685.1 Clostridia bacterium | reverse complement strand
GATGTTGCCGTCGGCGTCCATCAGGGTCTTGCCGTCGGCGTCCTTCTGCAGTTCCCATGTGCCGCCGGCAGGGACAAAGAGATATTTGACGCCGTCATATTCGAGTTCTTTGGTCAGATCGCTGTCAACGAACGCGGTGTAGGCAGTCTGATCCTGCAGCGCGACCTCGTGCAGATCGTTCGGCTCCGCGTACATCCCATTGATGAACGGAAGAATGGTCGTGATCAGAATGATGCCGGGCACGAACAGCAGATAGGGCTTGCACTTGCCCCATTTGGTGTGCGTTTTGTCAACGATCGTACCCATCATCGGGTCGTTGACCGCATCCCACACACGGGCAAGAGCGAAAATCAGGGAGCAGGCGATCGCCGGCAGGAAAATGACGCTCTGAAAATAGAACGCAAGGCCGGTCGCAATAATGTTGTAAATGATGTTCTGACCCGCCAGACCGGTCAGAAAGCCGGCGAGCTCGCGCTTGGTGTAGGTCAGCACCTGACCCGATTTGGCAGTGCTTGGATTGCTCATCTCAAAACCTCACTTCCGAAATTTGTCATGTTTAATTATATAAGAGAAGAATCGTTTCGTCAAGTGCGGATTTTCAGGTCCACCTCATACATTCAAAAAAACAAGAGCCCCCATATGGGGCAACTCTTGTTTGGCAAAAGACTCCAATATGGATACAAATTGCACCTCACAGAACGTTCTCTCTACCAGCTTAATTCAATCTGTAATACATACCCTAATACTTTGTTTGTTTGTTGTTTCTTAAATGTAAGTTTAGGACTTAGAAATCCAACATAATCTACGACATAATATGATTCATAGCACGGAACCACATTTATAATAATACTTTTGAATCCATCTTGAGTAAGTAGTTTTTTTAAATCTGTAATATATATTCTACAACCATCTGGCGTTGGAGACATCGGTGTATACTGCCCATTTTGGGTAACTTTACACGCAGACGTATATCGATATCCCCTTTTTAGCCTTGAATTCGTTGCTGTTTCCTTTGGCGGATTTACCTCTAAAGAATCAATGAATTCAAATCCGCTTACGCCAAACTCTGTATCATGATAAAATGCAATGTATCCCTTTAAGTATTTATCTGTGTTATGGCTAATACACTCCTGTTTTATCCAACCATGTATACCCTCCAACTCTTTTTTATATTGTTCAATTGCCCTGTTTTTTGTCGAAGGCATGTTGTTTAGTTCATCGACAAAACTCATTTTGATATTACCTTCCTTTAATACATCAGTTAACCCTCTAACAATGGGTTTCTAAATGCGAATATGGGATATTCGTTTTTTGATATAATCGAAACGTGGACCGTTTTCATCACCAATTTTTAGTTTTTCTTGAAACGAATATCTGTGTAATTCTTTCATTTTATATTATATCATACCCTGCTTTACTAGTAAAGAAATATACGCTTTTTTGCTCAGCTTTCAGGATTTAATATCACGTCTGGTGTGCTGTCACATCCACTTTTTCTTTTTGAAATACAGCAGACTGCCCACGGCGATGACGAGGCTCACGGCGATGACGACGGGATAGCTCCAGCGGAAATTCAGTTCGGGCATATAGCGGAAGTTCATGCCGTACCAGCCGGTGAGCAGCGTCAGGGGCGTGAAAATGGTGGTGACGACCGTGAGCAGCGTGATGATCCGATTCTGCTTCACGTCGACGCGGGTCTGGATGAGGTCGCGCAGCTGCACGGTGTAATCGCGCAGGCTGCCGGTCACTTCGCGCAGGCGCACGGCTCTTGCCGTGAACAGGCGGAAATAGCGCAGGTTTTCTTCGGCAAAAAAGCCGTTTTCGTTTTCTTCCAGTTCCTGCCCGAGGTCCATGAGCTGTCCGTAATGCAGGCTCAGGTCGAGCAGATCGCCGCGCACTTCGTTGAGCTTGGACAGGGCGGCTTCGGCGTTGCCGGAGAGAATTTCCGCTTCCATTCTGTCCAGCGATTGTTCCAGAAGCTCCAGCCGCTCCAGATCGGGCGAGATGAGCTGCTCCAGAAAGTCATAGAGGAAGCGTTCCAGCCCGGGCATACGCCAGCGCTTGGAGGCGGAAAGGGTTTGAACGATCTGTTCCGCCAGACCGCTGTCGTCGATGAAAACAACGCCTTTTTCATCCAGCGCGAAGGCGAAGGAGCCCGAAACGTGCTCCGTATAGCCCATTTTCGGGATGGCGATGCTGCCGGTGAGCGAATCGTAGTTCACCACGGCGCGGGTCTGCTCCGGAGCGGGCAGTTCGATATCCATATCAATGCCCATGAAGAAGCTCTCTTTTTCCGCTTTCCACTGCTCGGTGGTCAGGATCGCGACATACGGCGCTCCCGACAGAATATCCTTCGCCGCGCAGGGGACGAGCGTTTCCTGAATCAAATAATACATAGCGTTTCCTTGTGTTCTCACATATTGTAATTCGGTTTGACGATTTTACCCGTTACAGAGGCTTCCACGATCGCGCGGCAGACCTCCACGGTTTTGGCGCCTTCGCGCGCGTCGGTCAGAATGGGTTCGTCGTTGAGGATCGCGTCGGCGAACACTTCAAATTCCCTGCCGGCGTTGTGGCTGTTGACGTCAACGGCGATGGTTTGCGGTGTGGTCGCCATGCCGTTTTCGCCGACGGTGTAAAGCGTCATCTCGGGCGAAGTGTTATCGCAGATGATGGTGCCCTTCGTGCCGTAAACGAGGGTGCGCATGGTGTAATCGCGCTTGCAGCCGGTGGAAACGAACACCTTGCCCGCCGTGTTTTCGTCGAATTTCATAATGGCGATGGTCGCGTCGTCATAGCTGACCTGCGGCAGGAGCCTGTGCGTGCCGTAGGCGAAGACCTCGACGGGGTCGCCGACGAGCCAGCGGATCAGGTCGACCGCGTGGCAGCCGCCGCCGATCACGCCGTGCCGCAGGGGATCGCTCCGCCAGGTGTCCAGCAGATACATATAGTCGTGAGCGTATTCCGACTCGATGAAATAAACGTCGCCGATCGTGCCGGCGTCGATGAGTTCTTTGGCTTTTTCAAACGCGGGTGTGAAGCGGCAGATCTGCCCGACCATGAATTTGGCCTTGGATGTGTCCGCCGCGCGGATGATCGCGTCCGTATCTTCGCGGGTGAGCGCCAGCGGCTTTTCGCACAGCACGTGCTTGCCCGCGTTGAGCAGCTCGCAGGAGATCTGCCTGTGAAGCTGATCGGGCACGGCGACGGTGACAACGTCGATCGTGGGATCGTTGACGATATCCCGATAGTCGGTGTGCCGTCTGTCTTCGGGGATGCCGTAGCGTTCGCCGGCAAAGCGCAGGTTTTCTGCGTTGCAGTCGCAGATCGCGGCGATCTCGGCGCCGTAAGCCATGGCGCCTTCCACATGCGACATACCGAATCTCATGCCGATGTTGGCAACTCTCAATTTCTTTTCCATAGCGGTTCCTTTCTAATAATCCACCGCCGACAGCGCTGCCGACGGTGGATTGGTTCGTTTGGATTCACTTGTTCTCAGCCGAGAAAGAAAATGGTGGCAGCCAGAAGCGTCTGCGCGGTGAAATAGGTCACGGTGGTGAACACGCGCACGCGCAGCGTTTTATAACGCGGGCTAAAAAAGCTCATGCCCAGCGACACGTCGGATTGCAGGAAGCAAAGCCCGCCGAGGGAAAGCATCAGCACCGGCGCAAGCCCCATTTCCGGCTTCTTTTGCAGGATCGTGACGGCGAGGGCGAACGCCGCGACCGCCATGGTGTTGACCAAAAGCGCATAGAGGAAGCACGGCACGATCAGCTTCTTGCCGATCCGGATATTGAGCAGGCGGAACATCATCAAAAAGCCGACGGCGGCGATCACGGGGACGATGAACTGCCAGTAATAAAAGTTGACGTACAGTTGCAGGATCTTCTGCTGGGCGGAGAGGTAAGCGCTGATGAAGAAAAAGTGCCCGATGAAAAACGAGACCGAACCGACGCCGTAATTGACGCTTCGGTTCCCGCTCGGCACGTGCAAAAAGAAATCGCCGACCCAGGACAGCGCCAGAGCAATGAATACCGACACCGAATAGTGGCTGAACGAGCCGCAGAACAGCACGCCGAGCAGCGCTTCAGCCAGATAGCAGGTGCAGGCGAGCATTTTGAATTTGAGCGAGGTGTTGGTCGCGTTGGGATAAAACACCTTGAGATAGCGCCGCAGGAGGAGAATTTCAGCAGCCGTCACCAGCACGAACGCCGCGACGATGATGATATTTTTCGTTGACATCATGGAGATCATCTCTCAATTTACACGATCTTGCCGTGGTGAACGGGTTCCAGCACCAGAGGCAGCTTCTTCATAAAGGCCTTGAAAGCGGCAAAGATGGTGGGGTTGGGGAACATCCCTCTCAGACCTTCCGCCACGCTGACGGAAAGACTGCGCAGCGTGGGCATGGTGGAGGGCTTGACGGTGACGTTATTTTTGCAGAAGGTGAATTTCAGCCGACGCTGACCGACCGCTTCCAGCGGGCGGATCCAAAGTTCCAGCGTGTCCTTCGCCGTCCAGGCGGCGGTGGAGGCCGCCGTATAATCCAGCTTGCCCAGCCGGATATGGCTGAGGCGTTCCACGCCGTCCATACCGAGGTGGATGATGTTGGTTTCCTTGCCTTCCGTCCAGTACATCGTGCATTCGTCTTCATAAAAGCTGAATTTCACGTTGTCGATGGGACCCGCTTTGTCGGCGGACATATACACGGCGGCAAAGCTCAGCACGCTCATCGGATAACCCGCGATCTTCAGAATCGGGTCGGGCGTAATCTTGATGGTGTGACCTTCCAGCTTCTTTTCGATCGCCGTGCTGCGCGCTCTCGGGGCGATGCCGGGCAGCGGCTTGAGCGCGGTGATCTCCGCTTTTTCGGGCGCGTCGCCGTCAAAGAACGCCTCGGGGAAGTGGCGCCAGATGGCGTCGCGGGATTTTTGTTCGTTGACCTCGTTGCTGGTCACGACCAGAACGGCGTCGAGCTTTTCAAACACGATGGCAAACTGGGAGAACATGCCGTCGAAGCGGTACGCGTCCTCACAGCCGCCGCAGCGCCAGAAATAATAGCCGTAGCCGACGGTGCTGTCGATGCCGACGTCGTTGGAATTGTCGGCCTGCTTTTTGGTTGCCTCGATCGTCCATTCCGCGGGGATGACCTGCTTGCCCATGAATTTGCCGTGATCCAGATAGCACTGCGCGAGCTTGGCAAGGTCTTCGGTTTTCAGGAAGATGCCCCAGCCGCCGGTCTCCACGCCGGTCGCGTCGCGTTCCCAGGCGGGCACGTCGATGCCCAGCGGTTCATACAGGCGGGGGGTTAAGTATTCGGTGACGGTCATGCCGGTCAGCCGGGTGATCATGGCGCCGACACAATACGTGTTTTCGCTGATGTATTTCCAGCCTTCGCCGGGCTTGAAGCCCCAGCGGGCGTCCATGAAGTCTTTGACCCAGGTCTTGGAGGTCTTGTCGGAAAACAGGCTCACATCCTTGCCGGCGGTCATGGTCAGCAGCGCGCGCAGGGTGATCTTTTCGTCGTCCTCCGTGCGCTTCTCGGTGCGGTATTCCGGAAAAACGTCCAGCAGCTTGGTGTCGAGCGTCATCAGCCCTTCCGCCACGGCGAAACCGGCGGCGGTGGAGATCACGCTTTTGCTCACGGAATACATCGTGTGCGGCAGTTCCGGCGTGTAGGGTTCGCGCCAGGTCTCGTAGGCGACCTTGCCGTGGCGCAGGACCATCATCGAATGAAGCTCAATGCCGCTTTCCTCAATATCGCGCAGATACTCGTCGATAACGGCGGACGATACGCCGACTTCTTCGGGCGAAGCAGCTCTGGGCAGCGATTTGTCGATCAAAGTTTTCATGAACAATCCCTCCGAATCGTTATATTCAGCAGCTTATTTATTTGCTTTTCTTTTTCGCCCAGCGGGAGCGGAAAAACGCCGAAAGGCAAACGACGAGCGCAACGCCGAAAACAGCCGCGCCGACGCGCGCCGGGGTCACGGCGAAATCGCCCTGCACGGTCTTGCCGTCCTTCACGTTCAGATTCTGCACGGCGGCGTCAAGATCCACTCTCGCCAGAGACATGGCGGTGGAAGAGACGTTGCCTTTTTCCAGCAGAGCCTTGGCGGTTTCAAGAGCTTTGTTGTAGTGCTTCACGCGGTTGCTCGGGCAACCGTCGGTCGACGCTTTCTGCGCGGCGGCGACACAATCCAGCAGCTTCTGGCGTTCCGCCGAGTTGGCGGCAAGGTATTCGGCAAAATCCTGCGGGTAGGCGGTCTCGATCACGGTGTAGCCGCGGGCGATCAGATCATCCCAGCTTTGCGAGCAATCCGCGCGGCCGGCGGCGATGACGGGATCGCGGAACGAGAACATGCCCTTGATATTGAAGTTGATAAAGCTCTGCACGTAGGTGCGGTGCAGGATCACGCCGAAACGGTTCTTGGTCTGCAGCTGCATGTACTGCGTCTGCTCGATCGCCGCGTATTTCTTGGTGCGGAGAATGGCGGAAAAGATGACGTTGCCGCTGTATAAGCCGATGATATCGACCTTTTCCTCTTTGCCGTTGAGCCACGCTTCGGCCACCTTCGCCTTGGCGCGGAACCGCAGGCAGAGCTTATCCAGCGCGTTTGCCGCTTTGGCGGCGTCATAAACGGCGTCGGCCTCTTCGGCGTTCGTCACGTCTACCACGAACTTGGCGCTTTCGATTTTTTCAAGCAGGGCGGCGGCGTGCTTGCCTTCGATCGAACCCAGCGCCGTCTTTTCGCCGACGGCTGCTTTGGCGCTCTCCATGGCAGCCAGTGCGTCGGCAAACGGGAGCGTGGGCGCGATGTTGAAATAGTCCGCGCCGACCTGAGCGGCCTGCGTGATGTCGTCAGCCGTTTGGCAGACGGCGGAGAAGCGGATGCCCTGACCGTTTGCAATAATGTTGGCATAATCCTCGGTGCTCCAGGCAAAGCTCGGGAGCGCAAGGGCGGAAAGAAGCAGAACAGCGACGATGAGAAGAGAGACAAGTTTAGTACGCATGATTATTATCCACCTATCATTTCAGATTGATTTTATGGTTCATCAGCCAGGCGCTGAAGCCGAAAAAGAAGCAGGTGATCGCCAATTGAAAGATCACGTCCGCCACGCCGAAGTTGAGCAGGGTGTTCATGGCGACTTGCGTTTGCAGCTTGAGCCCTTCCGCGAGAGAAACGGTCACGGAAAGCGGAACGTAAATGTTGAGCAGGGTGCTGATGAGCTGCGTGATAAGGAACACGACCACGAAGATCAGCACGGCGGGCAAAAAGCCCTGACGCTGGAACGGACGGACGTTGGACAGCGTAATGGAAAAGAAGACCAGCGCGATGGCGAACACGATCAGCAGGAAAACGCGGGAAGCGATCGCGATGATGGCGGTGACAACGGCCGCTTTATCAGGCAGCTGCACAAAGGCGTTGACGAGCTGCTTGACCATTTCAAGGTTTTCGGCGCCCATCTGATCGCGCGCCAGCGCGAAGGTCATGGAAAAAACGGCGCCGTAAATGACGAGAACGGAAAGGTATGAAAGCACCAGCCAGATAAAGGAGCAAAGCCCCTTTGCCAGCAATATCTGCCCGCTTGTCAGCGGCAGGGTGAAGGTCAGATACCCCTGGTCGCGGAACAGGGAACGATTGAAGCCGGCAATGATCGAGACGATGGTGATGAGCAGAATGCCCAGCGCGACCGCCACAACGGCGATGAGCGCGATGGCGGTGAGCCACATGATTTTGAAAATGAGCGAGAACGCGACGGCTGCCAGCGCGCCGACGGCCGCCACATAGACCAGCGCGACGGAGTGGAGCCCCGCTTTCATTTCATTTTTGATCATCTTACCAAGCAAAGCTGAACACCTCCTTGAAAATGTCTTCCACGGTCTTGCCGCTTTCGCGCAGCTCGTCAATGCTGCTGTTGAGCGCGACCTGACCGTTGCCGATCATGAGCACGGAATTGAAAATGCGCTCCACGTCGTTGATGAGGTGCGTGGTGATGAGCACGGTGGATTTGTCGGTGTAATTCTGCATGATGAAATCCAAGATCGCGCTGCGGGTCGCGGGATCGACGCCGCCGAGGGGTTCGTCCAGACAATAAAGTCTGGCGTTGCGGCTCATGACGATGAGCAGTTGCAGCTTTTCCTGCATGCCCTTGGACATGGATTTGATCTTCTGCTTTTCCTCCAGCCCGAAGTGGCGCAGCAGTTCGAGCGATTTCGCCTTGTCGAAATCGGCGAAGAAATCCTGAAAATAGTCAATGGCTTCGCCGGCGCGCATCCATTCGGGCAGATAGGTGCGTTCGGGCAGGTAGGCGGTGATGGATTTGGAGTAGACGCCGGGCGCCTGTCCGTCGATCCTGACGTCGCCCTCGTAATCGTGGATGAGACCGACGAGAATTTTCATCAGCGTGGTCTTGCCGCAGCCGTTGGGACCCAGCAGACCGATGATCTGCCCCGGCTCATAGCTCAGGGTCAGCCCTTTGAGCACCTCGTTTTTGCCGTAGCTCTTGTGAAGGTCATTGACCTCAATGATTTTGTTCATGGCTCTTTTCTTCCTTACGCTTGGTTTTTATTTTGAACGAACGGAGCTCCAGCGGCGGCGCGGCTTCGGCGCTGCCTTCGCGTTTCCAGAGATGGAGGATCCCTTCGTCATTGAGAACCTTGAGAATGTTGATGGTGATGGGTACGATGAACATGCCGACGATGCTGAAGAGCTTCAGACCGAAATACATGCCAAACAGCGTCGCGATCGGCGGCAGACCGAGCTGACCGGCGACCAGCCGCGGCTCGATGAACTGACGCAGAACGGAAATGATGACGTAAAGCACGAACAGCCCGATGCCCAGCCCCACCCGGCCGGTGAAGAGCGAAATGATCGCCCACGGGATGAGAATGGTGCCGGAACCGAGGATCGGCAGAATGTCGACGATGGCAACGATCATCGCGATCAGCGGCACGTAGCCGCCCTTGTAAAGTCCGATGAGCTTGAGCAGACCGAGGCCGAGGAGCAGCTCCGTGAAGGTGATGAGCATGATCAGACCGTAAGCCTTTGCCATCTTGCCCAGCGTGTTCAGCGTGAGCGTTTTGGTGCGCAGCAGCGCCGTGCGCCGCGTGGGCGAAAGCTGCCGCATGATGAAGTTGGTGATGCGCTTATAGTCGGTCGTCATAAAACAGCAGGCGATCACGGCAACGATAAAAGCGACTAAAAAGTTGGGCACCTTGCTCGCCGTGGAGAGGACGCCGGTCAGCGGCGTTTTCAGAACGGAAAGATCAAAGCCCGTATCGGTGGTGCTCTGCGTGAGCTGCTGCTCCGTGTCGGAGAAAGAAACCAGCAGGCTTTCGGCGAACGATTCAATGTTGTTTTGCAGCGCGGTCCGGATCGACGCCGGCAGCCTTTCGGTCAGCCCCAGCAGCCATTGTTCCGCCTGTTGGATGAAGTTCGGCACGCTTTCAAAGTTGGCGAGGAGCGAAGTGACAAAGTCCTTGACCTTGGTGAACACCGTCGTGCCGAGCAGGGCGAACAGACTCAGAACGATCGCCACGATGAGCAGCACGCAGATCAGTGAAATGAAGCCGCGCTTCAGCGGCGTTTTTTTCGTGATGAGGTTCACGGGCTTTTGCAGCAGCATGGCGACGAAAAACGCCAGCAAAAACGGAAACAGCGGCCAGAAAGCGAAGCGCAGGAACAGATAAGCCGCGCCCAGAATCAGCGCGTAATAGAAAAAGTTGATGAGTACGCTGCGGTGCTTTTCCGTAACGGAAGCGGATTGCAAAGCTTCTTCCTCCTTATTCTTATCCTTTATAAGAAAGTATTATAATACGGCACCCTTAGTTTTGCAAGAATTGTTAAGAAATATTAGGAATAATTTTACACACCCGTTCGATATGGCGGTTCGGAAAAACGACCGTTTGCCGCAGGCGCTTTGTCGGAACGGGCGCGAAACAAAAAGCCTGCCCGCTGCGGCGCAGCGGGCAGGACTTCGTTCGTTTGAATGAGTGACGGCTTGACTTCTCGGACGGCGTCAGGAAACGTCGGTCGAATCGGCGCTGACGCCCGCTTTTCTGCGTTCGTCGATCTCCTGCTTGATCTGATCGTAGCGTTCGCCGTAAAGCCAATACTTTTTGTGGTAGACCAGATAGCCGACGAGGATGAGCGGAATGGGAACGAGGAACATGAACACGCGCAGAATGTCGAGCGCGCCGGTGGTGATCTGTTCGCCGTTGCCGAAGATGAACTGATAATAGAAGGTCTGCGTGGCTTCGTCGAATTCCTGCACGATGGAGGGCAGGTGCGCGACCTTGATGCCCACACCGATGATCAGCATGGCGATCGCGCCGGCGAACTTGGTCAGCAGGGTCTGCACGGAGAAGATCACGCTGTCGCTGCGCTGACCGGTCTTCCATTCGCCGTAATCCACCACGTCGGCGATCATGACGGTGGAGCCGATCTGATTCAGCCCGTTCGAGGTCATCAGGAACGCGCCCGCGAGCGCGACGGCGATGACGTTGAGCCACATCGCCTTGCTGTTTTCGAGGAAGGAGTATTCCGGCTTGAGCAGGAAGAAGATGAAGAACAGCCCCGTCATGCCGATGATCGCCATAAAGTAGTTTGCGCCGTAGATTTTTTCACGCGAGATCTTTTTGACGATGAGCGAATAGAAGATCATGGCGATGCCCTGACCGGTGCAGGCGACGGCGGTGAACACGGTGTAGCCGAGCCCCTGACTGAGATATTTCAGACCGCCCATGTCGCCGTAATAGATGAATACATAGATGATCTGGAACAGCGAAATGGTGGTGCCGCCCACGAACAGCACGTAGGACACGGCGTAGGCGCGCAATTGGTCGTTGCTTTTGAACAGGTTGAGGATTTCCTTGAGTGAAATCTTGCTTTCGGGCAGGTCGTATTTTTCGCGGTTGCAGATGACGGTGACGAGCATGAAGCAAAGGATCATGCCGCCCGCGGTGATGCCCAAAATGAAATGTGCCCACGGCGCGCCCTTGGTGACGGCGATTTTCGGGATGATGAGCGAGGTACCGATGGAGGAGACCACGAAGCCGCCGAAGCCGCCGACGAGCTTGCTCCAGGAGCTGACCTTGTTGCGATCCTCCGTCGTGTCGGCAATGGTCGGGATCATCGACCAGAACGGCACGTCAACAATCGTGAAGGTCATGCCCCAGACGATGTAGAGCCCGATATAATAAACATATTTGAGGGTGACGTTAGCAAACCCGACGGGATAGAAGCACAGAATGAGCGCCGCGCAGTTGAGGATCGCGCCCAGCAGCATCCACGGACGGAAGCGCCCGAAGCGCCCTTTTTTGGAGTTGTTCACCAAAGCGGCGAGCATGGGGTCGTTGACCGTGTCCCACAATTTGGCGAGCACAAAGGCGACGGTGAGCACCAGCACGTCCAGCCCCATGTAGATATTCAAAAAGGCGAGGAAGAAGACGTTGATGCAGTTGTTGGAAACTTCACGGCCGAGGGAACCGACGGAATAAGTGCCGATCTCAAGCCCCGTGAGTTTGTTGGTTGGTTTTTTTGACATGTGCACCCCTCCTAAACAAATCAAATTTTACCATATCCCACGGCTCGTTTGCAAGACCATCACAAAAGAAATGCCTTTTTTTCAATAAGAATTGCGAAATATATCCGCTTATGGTATGATACAAAAAGAAATCCGACAAAGAGGTCAGAGATATGAATAAACATCTGCTTGCTCTTGAATTCGATAAGGTTCTGGAACGCCTTGCCGAGCGTGCCTGCTGCGAAGAGGCGCGGGAAACCATATTTTCGCTGCGCCCGGTGCACACGCTCTACGAAGCGCAGGCGCTGATGAACCAGACGGGCGACGCGCACAAGCTTCTGGCGCGGTTCGGCGGTCCCGCGTTCGGCGGGCTCAAAAACGTAAATAACGCCCTGCACCGCGCCGACGCGGGCAGCGTGCTTTCCATGCGCGAACTGCTCGACATCGCCGAAACGCTGCGGGTCATCCGTTCGCTGACCCAGTGGCGCAGCACGAATGCCGGCGTGGAAAGTTGTCTGGACGTGCTCTTCGGCGCGCTGACGCCCAACAAATATCTGGAAGACGCCATCACCTCCGCGATCCTCAGCGAGGAGGAAATGGCGGATAACGCGTCGCCGGAGCTGGCGAGCATCCGCCGCAAGATTCGCACGCAGGAGGCGAAGGTGCGCGAACAGCTCGATAAAATGACCCGCTCCCAGCGCTACCGCGAGGCGCTACAGGAAGCCATCGTCACCATCCGCAACGGCCGCTTCGTGCTGCCGGTCAAGAGCGAGCACCGCAGCGAGGTGCCCGGTCTGGTGCATGACACCTCCTCCAGCGGCGCGACGATCTTCGTCGAACCGATGGCGGTGGTGGAAGCCAACAATGAGATCAAGGTGCTGCTGAGCAAGGAGCGCGACGAAATGGATCGCATCCTCTCGGCGCTTTCTGTGGAAGCGGGCAGCTTCGCCGAAAGCATCAAAAACAGCTTTGCCTGCGCGGTGGAGATCAACGTGATCTTCGCCAAGGCGCAGCTGGCGTATGCGATGAACGCCGCCGTGCCCACGCTCAACGAAAACGGCGTCATTGAACTGCACCACGCACGCCATCCGCTGCTCAATAAAGATAAGGCCGTGCCGGTCGATATCCGGCTGGGGCGCGATTTTGACACCCTCGTCATCACCGGCCCGAACACCGGCGGCAAGACCGTTTCCATAAAAACCATCGGGTTGCTCACCGTCATGGCGTCGTGCGGGCTGATGATCCCCGCGCGTGAAACGAGCCAGGTCGCCGTGTTCGATCAGGTTTTGGCGGATATCGGCGACGAACAGTCGATCGAGCAGTCGCTTTCCACGTTTTCGGCGCACATGACCAATATCATTGATATCCTCGCCCGTGCGGACGATAAGAGCCTTGTGCTCATCGACGAACTGGGCGCGGGCACCGACCCCGTGGAGGGCGCGGCGCTGGCCATGGCGATTCTGGAGAGCCTCGCCCAAAAGGGCGCGAAGATCGCCGCCACCACGCACTATGCGGAACTGAAAGCCTACGCGCTGCAGACCCCGCGGGTCGAAAACGGCTGCTGTGAATTCGACGTGGCGACCCTGCGCCCGACCTATCGGCTGCTCATCGGCATGCCCGGGCGTTCCAACGCGTTCGCCATTTCCGAGCGGCTCGGCATGGATAAGGCGATCGTCGACCGCGCCGCCGAACTGGTCTCGGCGGAAAACACCAAGTTTGAAGACGTGATCGAAACGCTGGAAGACAGCCGCCGCAAGCTGGAAGAAGAACGCAACGAAGCCTACGAGCAGACCGTGCAGGCGGAAAAGATCCGCAAAGAGGCCGAGGCCAGGCGGGACAAGCTCGAGACCGAGCGGCAGAAAGAGCTTGAGGCTGCTAAGGCGCAGGCGGCCCGCATTGTCGAGCAGGCGAAACGGGAAGCCTACGGTCTGCTGGCGGAACTGGATAAACTGAAAAAAGAAAAAGACACGGCCAAAGATATGGCGGATCTGGCGCGCCGCGCGCGGGCAGCCGTCAAAAAGGGTATGGAGGCCATGGACGAAGCTGCCGATCCGGTGGAAAGCTTCGACGATGACGAAAACTACGTGCTGCCGCGCCCGCTGGTCGTGGGCGACGCGGTGCTGATCAAATCGCTCGGCAAGCAGGCGACGGTGCTGGCGCTGCCGGATAAAAGCGGCAATTTGTTCGTCATGGCGGGCGCCGCCAAGATGCGCGTGAAGCAGGACGATCTGCGTTTGCTGGAAGGCGCGGCGAAGCCGAAGCCGCAGCAGCCGCGGCGCACGGGCGACCATCTGTCGGAAAAAGCGGCGATGAACGCCGACACGCGGCTCGATCTGCGCGGCATGACGGTGGACGACGCGCTCATTGAGCTCGACCGCTTCATTGACCACAGCCTGCGCACGGGGCTGAGCGAATTCACCATCATCCACGGCAAGGGCACGGGCGCGCTGCGCACCGCCACGCAGAATTATCTGCGCAAGAGCCACTGCGTCAAGAGCTTCCGCCTCGGCACCTTCGGCGAAGGCGAAAGCGGCGTGACCATCGTGGTGCTCAAATAATGAACGCGCATTATCATTCACTCAACGACGAACTGCGGCGGCGCTTCGACTGCAAGGTCTATAAGCTTGCGCTCTCGGGCGGCATGACCTGCCCGAACCGCGACGGCACGCTTGACACGCGCGGCTGTATCTTCTGCTCCGCGGGCGGCTCGGGCGAATTCGCCGCAGCGGGCGGCAGCGTCGCCGAGCAGATCGAACGCGCCAAGGCGCTCGTTGCCCCCAAAGCGAAAAACGCCAAGTATATCGCCTATTTTCAATCCTACACCAACACCTATGCGCCGGTCGAACGGCTGCGCTGCTTGTTTGAACAGGCGCTCGCCGCGCCGGACGTTGTCACGCTTTCGGTGGCGACCCGGCCGGATTGTCTGCCGCCCGAGGTCGTCGCGCTGCTGGCCGAACTCAACCGCCGAAAACCCGTTTGGGTGGAGCTTGGTCTGCAAACGATCCATGAAAAAACGGCCCGCTTCATTCGCCGCGGCTATGATGATGCCTGCTTTTCAGCGGCGGTCAGAAAGCTGAAGCAAAACGGCTTGGAGGTCATTGTTCACCTGATTTTAGGCTTGCCCGGCGAGACCGAAGAACAGATGCTCCAATCGGTGGAAGCGGTCGCGCACTGCGGCGCGGATGGGGTGAAGCTCCAACTGCTCCACGTGCTCAAAAACACCGATCTGGCTTTGCTCTATGAACAGGGCGCGTTTGAAACGCTGACAAGGGAACAATATATCGCCCTTGTGGCAAAATGTGTGGAACACCTGCCGTCGGACATGACGGTGCACCGTTTGACGGGCGACGGCGCGAAAAAAGATCTGATCGCGCCGCTGTGGAGCGCGGACAAAAAACAGGTGCTCAATGGCCTGAACCGATACCTCGACGAGCACGATATCGTGCAGGGAAGAGCGTTTCGGTAAATCGGAATTTGTCGAGCTGTCGCTCGACTCGATATATTGCTGCGCAATTCGATATGCCTGACGGCTCGATATGTCCCTGTCGGGACAAGAAATTCTTGTTCGGCTCTGCCGAACATATCGAATCGAGCAAAGCGAGAACTATCGAATTTGCAACGCAAATATATCGAACGCCGCAGGCGTATATCGACCGGAATTTTGCGCGCATCGAGCGCGCTAAATTCCGATTTGCCGCACTTCACAGTAATTCATTCCAAGAAAGGATGATTCATATGGGTCCCTACATTCTTGCCGTTCTTCTGGCGCTGGCCGCCGTTCTGGTCGTCGCGCTGGTGATCGCCGCCGTGCACGCGATGCGCATCAAAGCGCCCGCCAACACCCGTGAGCCCGCCGACCGGGCAACGCCGGAAGAAACGCAAAAATACGCCGAAACGCTTGCCGCCATGGTGCAGATCCCCACGGTCTCCAGGCGCGGTGAAAACGATCTGACCGAATTCCGCCGTCTGCAGGCGGTCATGCGCGAAAAGTTTCCGCATGTGTTTGAAAAAATGGAACTGACCGATCTGGACGGCAATCTTTTGCTGCGTCTGCCCGGCAAAGACCCGAACCGCAACGGCATTCTGCTCATGGGGCATCAGGACGTGGTGCCCGCCGACGGCAAGGATTGGAAGCACGACCCGTTTTCCGGTCTGATCGAGGACGACGTGGTGTTCGGCCGCGGCGCGATGGACTGCAAATGCACCGTTATGGCGGAATTTCAGGCGATGGAGGAGCTGCTCGCCGAAGGGTTTGAACCGCCGTGCGACGTCTATCTGTCAAGCTCCGTCAATGAGGAAATTTCCGGCGGCGGCGTGCAAAAGGCCGTGGCATACCTCAAGGAAAAAGGTATCCGCCTCGATCTCTGCATGGACGAGGGCGGCGCGATCATGAACGGCATGCTGCCCGGTATGCCCGTTTGGGCGGCTGCGGTCGGCGTGCAGGAAAAGGGCTACGTCGACGTGAAGATCAAGGCCAAGGGCAACGGCGGCCATTCTTCCACCCCGCCGAAGAACACGCCCATCGCGCGCCTGTCCGCTTTCGTGACCGAAGTGGAAAAGAAGCGCCCGTTCAAGGCGGCCTTTTCGCCCACCGTGCAAGCCATGTTTGAGGGCGCGGCGGCTTATATGACTTTCCCGATGCGGCTGCTGCTGGGCAACCTCTGGCTGTTCGGGCCGCTCATCAAGTTCTTGATGCCCAAGGTTTCCTCCTATGCGCAGGCGTTTTTGTCCACGACGTTCTGCTTCACCATGTCGGGCGGTTCCACGGCGGCGAACGTCATCCCCGACGAAGCCTACGTGGTGTGCAACCTGCGCCCGTCCGAGCATCAGAACGCCGAAGAGTCCATCAAAGTGCTCAAAAAATACGCCGACAAATACGATCTGGAATGTGAAGTCATCATCGCCCGCAACGCCTCGAACTGCGCTAAACTCGACGGCGAGGAGTTTGCTTACCTCAAGCAGTGCGTTGACGAATGTTACCCCGACGCGGGCGCGCTGCCTTACCTGATGGCCGGCGGCACGGATTGCCGCCAGTTTGAAGCAGTGTGCGACAGCTGCCTGCGCTTCTGCCCCATCAAAATGACGCAGGAGCAGCTGGCCGCCATGCACGCCGCCAACGAAACCATCGGCGTGCCGGAGCTGGCCGCCAGCGTGAAGTTTTACAAGCACTTTGTAAAGAACCACAAATAACGAAAAAGCAACACAGCCGCGCTCCGAACCGATCGGAACGCGGCTGTGTGTTTTTGTTGCTTTATTCGGTGCGCAGGGCCGGCAAGAGCTATTCTTTCAAAATATCCGCCGCAGCCTGAACGAAGCCGTCCATTTCATCAAAGATGATCTCGACAATGATCGACCAATTGACGCCCTCGTAATTGTGGACCAGTCTGTGACGAAGGCCGGAAACGACGTTCCACGGAATGTCGGGGTACTGATCCTTCACTTCCCGGTTCAAAGAGTAAACCTGTTCGCCGATATTATACAGCGGTGTGGTGACAGCTCATTGCAAAAATTCGTCCGTCATGAGCAGCTCCTTTGTAATGGAGCGCGCTTCGATTTGTGAACGGAGGGAAGACCAGAGGCTGACGATCCTTTTCAGTTTTTCACGATCGGATTCCTTCATGCGATTCTGACGCCCTCCTTCATAACGTTGTTGAAGAAGGGGGTGTCTTCGTCTAATTCGCAGATCTCAAACACGTCTGCGTTCTTGCCGATCATGCTGCGAAGGTCTTCCGCAAAGGCAAAGATGCTCGTCTTTTTGAAGCTGTGACCGCCGAATACGACAAGATCAACGTCGGAATCTGCCGTTTCCTCGCCTCTGGCGTAGGATCCGAACAGCAGGGCATATTCCGCATGGTATTTGTTCAGCAGCGTTCTGACGGCAGCTTCGATTTCCGCTCTTGTCAGCAAGACCCGTCACCCCTTTCCATTCCTTTTCAATACTATTATATCGGATGCAGGCCAAAAAATCAATCACAAGATTATGAACACATCCAAACACAGCCGCGCTCCGAACCCGATCGGAACGCGGCTGTGTGTTTTTGTTGTGCTGTTTTATTCGGTTCGCAGAGCCACCACGGGGTCTTTCTTCGCGGCGATCTTGGAGGGGGACAGACCGGCGATGACGGTGAGCAGCACGCTGATGGCGATCAGGGCGGCTACGCCGTAGAGCGGCAGGACGGCGAGCCCATCGATCTCGATCAGGGCGTTGATGATGGCGTTGATCGGGATGAGCAGCAGGAACGATACGCCGATGCCCAGCACGCCCGAAACGAGTCCGATGATGATGGTTTCGGAGCGGAACACGCGCGAAATATCCTTTTTCGACGCGCCGATGGCACGCAGGATGCCGATTTCTTTCGTGCGCTCGAGCACCGAAATATAGGTGATGACGCCGATCATGATCGAGGAAACGATCAGAGAGATGGCGACGAACGCGATGAGCAGGTAGGTGACGACGTTGATGATCTTCGTCACGTTCGACATGATGAGGCTCACGTAGTCGGTGTAGGAGATCACGTTCTGGTCGTTGCCGTCAAGCCGCTGCTGGGCGTTATACTCGTCGATGATGGTCTTGATCTTTTCCTTGGCGTCAAAGTCGATGGGATAGATGCTGATGGTGCCGGGGGTATCCGGATCGGCGGAGCCGAGAATGTCAAGGTTTTCTTCCAACGTGGAATCGGAAAACTTCGGCTCTTCCACCACGGGTTCTTTCTTGGCGCTGCTCTTTTTGCTGCCGGAGTTGTTCTTCTTGCTGCCGGAATTGTCGGTGATCGTGGCGGGCATTTCGATGGTCGTGCCGCTTTCCGCCGCGCGCAGCAGCAGGGTGATGAGCTGCAGCTTGGTGTCCTTATCCATCATGTTGAGCATCGCGTAGATCTTTTCGCCGGTCACGTCCTTGTTGGTGTTGCCGGTCTCTTCCAGCGCCTGATCCAGCGCGTCGATCACCTTTTTGCGCTCGCTCGCGGAACGGATATTCTTGAGCACGAGCCTGACCAGTTCCTTGCGTTCCTCTTTGTCGTCGCCCGTGTAGTTTTTGTCGATATAATCGTAGATTTCCTGCTCGGTCATGGTTTCCACGCCTTCGGGCATCTCAAAGCTGCCCGCGGTGGACGTCACGCTCGGCGTGTCCGCCGTTTTGGCAAGGAACGAAACCTGCGGCTTTTCGGTGGCGCTCATGCCCTTCGTGTTGAAGCCGTACAAAGAGTTGCTTTCCTCTTTCTTTTCCGCGAACGGCAGACCGGTGAACACGTCGATCTTCGGCTTCGCCTTCTGCTCTTTTACGATGGCGCTTTCGTTGTTGGCGGTCACGATCTCCGTTGCCAGTTCGCTGCGGTAGCCGATGGTGCCGGCGATGCTCATGGCGCTGCTTTCGGCGGCTTCGGCCTTGCCGTCCGGTCGGGCAATGGCGACGATCTTCAGCTCTTTGCCGCTGTCGATGATCTGCTTCATCGCGGCTTCGTCCTCGCTCTTGTCCTCCCAGATGCCCTTGCTGTTCTTTTGATACAGGTTGCTCTGCGGCACGAGCTTGAAGGTGAGATTCAAAAATTCGCTGTACTCGTAGCTCTGCGTTTCGTCGTCCGCCGGCGCAGAGGTCTCTTCCTCCTTGCCCTTGTCGGCGGCTTGGGTGGTGGATTCTTCCTCTTTCTGCTTTTCGGCCAGCGCCTTTTCCAGCTCGCTGATATCTTCCAGACCGAGGGAATAGAGCGTGTAGTCGCTGATCTCGTTGTTCTTGTCCACGAACAAAACCAGTTCGTTCGAGGCGGTCGGCCAGTGACCTTCCAGCAGCTTGTATTGGCTGTTGAGCAGTTCTTCGTTGCCCACCAGTTCCGTCCAGATCCTGCCGCCCATGCTGCCCATGGCGCCCAGCGCCGCGGACACTTCGGACGGGTTCACGCAGAACACGCCGCTGCTCGTATCCGCTTTGTAGATCAGCGGGTCGACGTTATAGCCGTACTTGATATCGGTGGTCAGCTTTTTGATCTCTTCGTTGCCCTCAAGGAACTTTTTGAACT
>JAFTEL010000106.1 GCA_017453685.1 Clostridia bacterium | reverse complement strand
TGCTGCCGCATCTGGCGGGCGAACAGATGAAGCGCACGCTGGCCGACGGCGTCAAGGGCGAGGAACTCAACGTTCTGGTGGGCAGCCGCCCGTTTGCCGATGATGAGGGCAGCGAGCGCGTGAAGCTCAACATTCTCAACATTCTCAACGAAAAATATGGCTTGATCGAAGCGGATTTCCTCAGCGCGGAGCTGGAGGTCGTGCCCGCTTTCGGTGCGGACGATATCGGCTTTGACCGCAGCCTCATCGGCGCCTACGGCCACGACGACCGCGTGTGCGCCTATCCGTCTCTCATGGCGGTGCTCGACTGCGGCGAACCCGAATACACAGCGGTTACCGTGCTGACCGATAAGGAGGAGATCGGCTCCGAGGGCAATACCGGTCTGGTGTCCAATTACCTGAGCTATTTCCTCAGCGATCTGGCGCGGCTTCAGGGCTGTGAGGGACGCGACGTCATGAGCAGGAGCGAATGTCTCTCTGCCGACGTCAACGCGGCGTTTGACCCGACGTTTGCGGGCGTGCTTGAAAAGCGGAACGCCTCCTTTGCCAACCGCGGCATCGTTGTCACCAAATATACCGGTCACAGGGGCAAGGGAGATACCTCTGACGCCTCCGCCGAGTTTATGGGGCGTATCCGCCGTTTGTTTGATGAAAACGGCGTGGTGTGGCAGATCGGCGAGCTGGGCAAGGTGGACGAAGGCGGCGGCGGAACCGTTGCCAAATATCTGGCCAGACGCAATATCGACGTGGTCGACGTCGGTGTGCCGGTGCTGTCTATGCACGCGCCCTATGAAGTCATTTCCAAGCTCGATCTGTATATGGCGTATAAAGCCTTTTTAACATTCTTCACAAAGTGAGATTTTGGAATGGAAACCGATCAGGAACGCGAAAAACGACTCAGAAAAAAAGCGATGAGCCTGCCCCTGCGTCCGGGCGTCTATCTGATGAAGGACAAGGCGGGCGGCATCATCTATATCGGCAAAGCCAAGGCGCTGAAAAACCGCGTGAGCAGCTATTTCGGGTCGCACCGCAACCACCAGACCAAGGTCATCCGCATGGTGGAAAACGTGCAGGATTTCGATTATATCATCTGCGACAGCGAGTTTGAGGCGCTGGTGCTCGAGTGCAGCCTCATTAAGCAGCACCGCCCGAAATACAACATTCTCCTCAAAGATGACAAGGGCTATCACTACGTGAAGGTGACCCAAGGTCCCTGGTCGAAGATCGAGGCGTCGTTTCACACGGATGATCAAACGGCGCAGTATTTCGGTCCCTACACCAGTTCCTTCGCCGTGAAGGAGACGGTGGAGGAGGTGCAGAAAATTTTTTTGCTGCCTCAGTGCGGCAAGACGTTCCCCTGCACCCGTCAGCGCCCGTGTCTGAACTATTTTATCAAGCAGTGCTCCGCGCCCTGCGCCGGCAAGATCAGTTTGGAAAACTATCAGCGCAACGTGGAACAGGCGGTCGAATTCCTGCGCGGCGGCAGCGCCGAGGCGCTGAAATCCATGCAGCAGCAGATGGAACAGGCGGCGGAAAACCTTGAATTTGAGAAGGCAGCCGCGCTGCGCGACCGCATCCGCGCCATCACGCGCTTCAGCGAAAAGCAAAAGGTGGTCAGCGCCGACGTGCCGGAGCAGGACGTGTTCGCTCTGGCGAAATCGCAGGAGCGGGCGTGCCTTGCCGTACTGCGCTTTTTTGATGGGCGATTGGTCGACAGCGAGCATTTCCTCATCGACGCACCGGAGGAAGAGGCGCAGGCGCGGTATGAGCTGGTCATCGGCTATTATGCCATGCGCGAGCGCATCCCGCCGCGCGTTTCGTTCGATTATGAGCCGCAGGACGCGGACTTGCTGTCCCGCTGGCTGAGCGAAAAGGCGGGGCACAAGGTGACCATCGCCGTGCCGCAGCGCGGCAGCCAGAAGGAACTGGTCGAGCTGTGCCGCTCCAACGCGGCGGAAAAGCTCGCCCTGAGCCTCGGGCGCAAGGGCAGAGAGACCGCGGCGCTGGACGAGCTGGCGCATCTGCTGGGTCTGCCCGCGCCGCCGGAATATATTGAGTCTTATGATATTTCGCACACCGCCGGAACGGAAAACGTGGCGGGCATGATCGTGTTTGAAAACGGGCATCCGCTCAAATCGGCATATAAACGGTTCAAGATCAAGGGCTTTGAGGGGCAGGATGACTGTGCCTCCATGGCGGAGGTGCTCGAACGCCGCTTCCGCCATTATCTGGAGGAAAAAGACGATTCTTCTTCCGGTTTTGCCCGTCTGCCCGATCTGATCCTGCTCGACGGCGCGCAGCCGCAGGTGAACGCCGTGCGCGCGGTGATGCAGCGGCTCGGCGTCGACGTGCCCGTGTTCGGCATGGTCAAGGATTCGAGCCACCGTACCCGCGCCATCACGGGAGAGGGCGGCGAGATCGCCATTCATACCAAGCGTTCCGCGTTCACGCTGGTGTCGAATATTCAGGAGGAAGTGCACCGCTTCGCTATTCAGTATCACCGCCAGAGGCGCAGCAAGGGCATTTCCACCACGCTGACCGCCATCCCGGGCGTGGGTGAAAAACGGGCGGCGGCGCTGCTTCGGGCGTTCAAGTCCGTCACCGCCGTTTCCGAGGCGAGCGTGGAACAGCTCAGGGCGGTGAAAGGCGTCGACGAGCGCAGCGCGCAGGCGATTTACGCCCATTTTCACGCGGAATAAGCATTTTTTCTTGACAAACGGGAGAAAATCCATAATAATAAAAGAATACAATCGGGATTTATGACTGTTTTTAAGATATTCGTTTGGGGAATATCGGAAAGGAAGCGGTACGCGCCAAACGCGATTCGTACCGCAAGGTGAAGCCGATGAGAGTGATTACCGGCTCGGCGAGGGGGCGCACCCTGCTCACCCTTTCCGGCGATGATATTGTCAGGCCGACCACCGACCGCGTGAAAGAGGCCATGTTCAGCATCCTGCAGTTTGAGCTGGAGGGCAGACGGGTGCTCGATCTGTTCGGCGGCTGCGGTCAGCTGGGCATTGAGGCGCTCAGCCGCGGTGCGGCGGAATGTACCTTTGTGGATAAGGATAAACAGGCGGTCAGCGTCATTCAAAAGAATCTGGAGCATACCGGCCTGACCGATTTCGCCAAGGTGCTGCATACCGACGCGTTTGCGTTTTTGAAGATGACGCCGGCGGTTTTCGACGTCGTCCTGCTCGACCCTCCCTACGCGGCGGGTCTGCTGCAAAAGGCGCTTTCCCTGCTTGACGGCCGCGTTGCGCCGGGCGGCGTCATCATGTGTGAATTGCCGCTGGGCGAGGCGCTGCCCGAGACCGCCGCGGGTATGTCGCTTTATCGCCGCTATAAATACGGCAAAACCGAACTGGCGGTCTATCGAATGGGGGCGGAAGAATGAAAATTGCGATTTGCCCCGGCAGCTTTGATCCGATCACGCTGGGGCATCTGGACGTCATTCGCCGCACGGCGAAGCTGTTTGACCGCGTGATCGTGGTCGTGATGAAGAATTATTATAAGAAAGACGGCGCTTTCACGCCCGCCGAGCGGGTGGAGCTCATCCGCCGCTGCGTCGCGGATATTCCCGGCGTGGAGGTCGACGCCTACACCGGTCTGCTCGCGGATTACGCGGCGGAAAAAGGCGCGGCCGCGGTAGTCAAAGGGCTGCGCGCCGTGTCGGATTTTGAAGCTGAGTTCCAGCAGGCGCTGGCGAACAAAAAACTGAACAGCGAGCTGGAGACCGTGTTTATTACGGCGAGCGCCGAGAACATGTTCCTCTCCTCCAGCGTTGTCAAGCAGATTTGCGAATACGGCGGCGATATTTCCAATTTCGTACCCGAAGTCATTCGTGAAGATATCGAAAAAAGAATCAGAAAGGATGTTTAGCCATGAATGTTGAAGATTTCCTGGAAAAAATCGAAGAGACGCTCGATAACGGTCAGAAGATCGCTTTCACCTCGAAGATCAGCGTCGATATTGAAGAGATCCGCAACTGTGTCGACGGGATTCGCGACAGCATTCCCGAGGAGATCCGTCAGGCGCGCAATATCGTGAGCGATCGCAACCAGATCATTGACGAGGCAAACGAAATTGCCGAACAGACCGTGAACGAAGCGAACGCGCAGGCGCGCGAGACCATCAACCGCGCCAACGAAAAGGCGAAGGAGCATATCCTCACCGCTGAAGAGCGCGCCAAGGCAGCCATCGCGGACGCGGAAGACAAAGCCAGCGCCCTCAAGGCGGACGCGGAAGAGACCGCCCGCAAGATGGTGGAAGAAAACGAGATCACCGCCAGAGCCAAGGCTCACGCCGAAGAACTCATTCAAAAAGCCAAGAACCAGGCGGAAATCATCACGGCGAACGCCAACGCCGCCGCGAACGAGACCGTCGCGCGCGCCAACGCGCAGGCGGAAGAAGTCCGCGCCAGAGCCGCGCAGTGGTCCGGCGATATCTGCACCTCCGCGGCGAATTTTGTTCAGAACGTCATCGGCGCGACCGAGCGCTCTCTGACCAACAGCCTTGCCAACGTGCGTCAGGCGAAAGAGAATATCAACAACGCCATCGGCAACAACTCGGGCGTGGTGCAGAATAAACAGCAGCAGCCTCCCCAGCAGTAACCGGAAGAGGTGCATAGTTTGAAAAGCAGGCAGATCCTTGCCTTGGTGCTCGTGGTGTTCCTCGCGGTGCTCGGCGTTTCCTTCGTTGTTATGTCCCGTCACCCGATCAGCAAAGATTCCATCGAGCTGCAGACCGTCGTGACCGAGCCGACAACGCCGCCCGCTCCGCGCACGACAACGGTAAAAATGCTTGCCGTGGGCGATAATCTCATCCACAAGCCGATCTATCAGCAGGCGCAGGCGCGCACGGGCGACGGCAGCTATGATTTCACGCCGGTCTACGCCAACCTGAAGGAGACCATTCAGAGCGCGGATATCGCCGTGATCAATCAGGAAACGATGATGTCCAAAAGCCGTCCGGTCGCCACGTATCCGTGCTTCAACACGCCTACGGTCATGGCGAAAACGCTTGCCGATCTGGGCTTTGACGTGCTGACCATCGCCAACAACCACATGCTCGACACGCAGAGCGGCGGTCTGATCGAAACGCTTGATCTGATCAACGAAACGCCCGGGCTCATCGGTGTGGGCGCTTATCACAGCCGCGACGAATATGAACAGATCAAAACGCTGACGGTCAACGAGATCACCTTCGCGTTCCTGTCCTACACCGAGCACACCAACGGCATCACGCTGCCCAAGGATAAGGAAGATTACATCATCTACATGAACGAGAGCGACGACGTGAAACTGCAGGTGCAGGCCGCGCGCAAGGTCGCCGACGTTGTGGTGGTGTCCATGCACGGCGGCATTGAGTATGCCGACGCGGCGAACGAGCTGCAAAAGGAATTCGCGCAGAATGTGGCGGATTGGGGCGCCGACGTTGTCATCGGCACGCATCCGCACACCCTCCAGCCGGTGGAGATCATCACCGCTGCCGACGGGCGTCAGGTGCCCGTGCTCTATTCGCTGGGCAACTTCGTGTCGGCGCAGGATAAGCCCAAGCGCCTCATCGGCGGCATAGCGTGGCTCACGTTCACCAAAGAGCACACGAGCGGCAAGGTCACGGTCGAAAAGCCGCAGCTCGATATTGCCATCACGCATTACGGCGGCGGGTTCTCGGGCATCAAACTCTACAAGCTCTCGCAGTACAGCGATTCGCTGGCGAACAGTCACGGCGTGCGGGGCATGTCGATGAAAGCCATCTATGAGCAGATTCGCACCATCATCGGCGACGAATACCTGATCGACGAATACAAAAACAAATAACATATTACCCACCTTGGCAGCATATATTTCACCAAAACGCTGTGAGGTGGGTTTATGTTTATCGTTTCGCTTCGTTCATCCGTTTTCAAAGGCGTGCTGGCAGGGGCGCTGTTTGTCGCCTGCGCCGTGCTGGGCGTTTACGCCGCGGGGCACAGCGTGTCCACGGCGAGCCGTTCCGCTTCGGCGGTGGATTATCGGGCGCTCAACGCCGACCAGCGGCTTGCCTTCCTGTCCCAGTTCGGCTGGGAGGTCGTGGAAGACCCCGTGGAAGTCAGCGAAGTGCTGATCCCCGGCAAATTCGACAAGGCGTTTGAAGAATATAACGAAATGCAGAAAAAGCAGGGACTTGACCTGTCGAAATACGGCGGCCGCCGCGCCAAGCGCTGGACGTATGAAGTGAAGAACTACCCCGGGTATGAGAACTCGGGGCTGGTGCAGGCGAATCTTTTCGTTTATGAGGGTCGGGTCATCGGCGGCGATATCTGCTCGCTGGAAAGCGACGGCTTCATTCATGATTTCTATTATCCCGAGCAGGAAGTGTCAAATATCAATGAAGGAACGACTGGATAAAATTTTAGCGTCGCAGGGCGCGTTCAGCCGCAGCGAGGCGCGGCAGCTCGTGCGCGGCGGACGTGTGCAGGTCAACGGTGTGACGGTCAGGGCGGCGGACGAAAAAGCCGACCCGCAATCCGACCAAATCACCGTGGACGGCAAGGCGTTCACTTACCGCAAATATGTTTACATCATGCTCAACAAGCCGCAGGGCGTCGTCAGCGCGTCGGAATCGCCCGGCGACGTGACGGTGATCGACCTCATCCCGCCTGAACTCAAACGCCCGGGCCTGTTCCCGGCGGGGCGGCTGGATAAGGACACCACCGGCTTTGTGCTGGTGACAGACGACGGCGCGTTCGCGCATGAAATCTTATCCCCCAAAAAGCATGTGGAAAAAAACTATATCGCGCTCCTGGCGCGGCGCATTCCCGCCGAAGAACAAAAGCGGTTTGAACAGGGCGTCACGCTGGCCGATGGCTACGAGTGCCTGCCCGCCGCGATACGCGAAATGAACGACGACGGCACGCTGGTCGAAATCAAGCTGCGCGAGGGCAAATACCACCAGATCAAACGCATGGCGGCGGCGTGCGGTTCCCACGTGACCGCGCTGCACCGCGCGGCGATGGGCGCGCTCACGCTCGATGAAACCCTCGCCCCCGGCGAATGCCGGTTGCTCACCGAGGAAGAAAAACAGAAAATCCGGGAATAACGATAAAAACGCTTTTCTCAACCGGTCGGCTGGCGGAGAAAAGCGTTTTTTGTATGAGCTGTTTTGAGAAATTATGAGCAATATCGACTTAAGAAACAGATTAAAAAAGATAGCCGAGGAATGGACTAAACAGAAGCCCCAGAATGCGAAGCCAAAGCTCCAGACCGCGCATAACGATCTCCGTATAAAGCGATGACAAATGGATCACCTTCCTTTCACGAAACTAATTCTGGAACCAGGAGAGCGGCCCGAGAAAAATATTGACAAGGGTTCCGCCGACAAAGATATAGGTCAATAAAAAAACGTCGAACCAGAAATAATACCACTCTTCCTTGACTTTTGCCCAAAAAGACTGATCTTCCTCTGCGGGGTTGGCTTCGTCGTTCTGCGGTGCGTTTTCTGAATAAACGGTCACGCTTTCACTTTCTGCGTGCGCAACGCAAACCGGCACAAAGGCGGCCAATACGGCCACGCAAAGCAACACAGAAATGAGTTTTCTCATCATTTTTACCTCCTTCCTCTGCTTATTAACATAATATTAACAAATAAAACATAAATTGTCAATATCTTGCAAAAAAAGCTTACATAATTAACATATTGTTCAGTTCGATAAGCGAGTTGTCGTGAAACGTCTAAAACGCTTTTCTCAATCGATCGTCCGACGGAGAAAAGCGTTTTTTACATGGATGATTATTCAATCCAATTTGACCCTTGACAAAGCTGAAAAAAGCCGATAGATTATTCATCAGAAATGAACAAATGTTCGTTTTTTGGTTCTTTATTTTAGGAGGTAATACTGTCACAAGTATTGAATTCAGAAACGACCCGATGTTTCTGAGAAATCAATTCAAAGGCGTGGGACTGTTTCACCTGCCGCTGGTCAAAAAACAGCCGATCCAGCTTGATTCCGTTGCGCTGATCGGTTATGATAAGCTCAGCGAAGGTGAAACCGAAAAAATCGTCCACTTTTTTCTGGACGACAACAAGTTCGGCAGCATTTATAACGCAACGGAGGAAAAGGTCGAAACGCTAAAAAGGTTCAAGGCGGTGCTGACGCCTGATTTCAGCATGTACACCGAAATGCCGACGGCGCTGCAGTTATACGACTGCTTTCGCAATCGCTGGGTCGGAGCGTTTCTGCAAAGCAAGGGTGTCAAGGTGATTCCCACCGTTCGTTGGGGTGATCTGGAGAGCTTCAACTACTGCTTTGACGGGATCGAAAAGGGCTGTATCGTCGCCGTATCAACGGTCGGGTTGAGAAACGACAAGGCCAACTTTTTGCTCGGCTACCATGAAATGTTTCGCCGCATCCACCCCGAAGCGGTCATCTGCTACGGCAAGCCATTTGAAGAAATGAAGGGCAGGATCATTGCAGTCGACTACGCTGAAACGAACCGTTTGGGCAAGAACTGTTGTGTCCAAACTGTATGTGGACATACGGAATCTGTCTGCATACCCAAAGGCGGCGGTTCAGCCGGCGGCGCTTCGTCTGGGAATCCGATCATCTTTAACGAAGAAACCGATATGCCCGGTTTCCCAGGCTGGGAAAATAAAGCGCCGGGAAAAGATTTTGAATGGAAAGGTAATAGTGACATCGATCGGAATCAAGGAAGTTGGTACAATCCCAAAACAAAAGAAAAGTATTACTATGATATTAACCACCCACCCTGACGGGAAACAACCGCATTGGGACTATAAGAATCCAAACGGTTGGGATAAAGGTTACAGAATATTTCCGGATGGTTCTTGGGAAAGGAAAGTGTTGGAATTGGAGGAGATAGACTATGTCAGAAAATAAAAGCTGGATCATAGACACTGCTGAAAGCTATTATAAAGACGGTTGGTTCAAAAATGCCATGTTCAGAAAATCGTCGTGTACTTATGGCGACCATGATCATTGTTTTATTTGCGGTAAGCGATTAAGTCAACACAATTACAGTGACAGTGAAAAGCAAGGGTATCATTCTGATTGCGGCGAAATATGGTTCTGCACGACCTGTTTTA
>JAFTEL010000105.1 GCA_017453685.1 Clostridia bacterium | reverse complement strand
TAATCTATTTGAAGAGGTAATGCAAGAATTTTTGAAAAAAACTTCTAAGGCAGCAGGTTTTGCCGCAGTTGGGTCAGAATCTTTTTTTCGCGGCGGGAGACCTGCACCTGCGTCGTGCCAAGCCGTTCGGCGGTTTTGCACTGCGTCAGCCCGCCGTAATAGCGCAGTTCGATGAGCGCGCGATCCTGTTCGGGCAGCAGCGTCATCGCCTGTTCGAGCGAGAGATGCTCCGCCAGCTCCCGTTCCGCCGATTCCACGGGGATATCCGCGATGCGTTCGCCGTCCTCATCGGTCACGGTGAGCGACACGGCGGGCAGCGCGGCGTTGAGGATCTCGGCTGTCTGCTCCACATCCAGCCCCAGCGCCTGCGCCAGCTCGCTGAGCGTCGGCTCCTGTCCGTTGAGGCGGGTGAGCCGTTCGCGCTCCTTCATGGCGGCGCGCCCCTTTTCTTTGAGCACGCGCCCGACCTTGACCGTGCCGCCGTCGCGGAACACGCGGCGAATCTCGCCCAGAATCACCGGCACGGCATAGGTGGAAAACGCGAAGCCGCGCCCCGCGTCAAAGCCGTCCGCCGCCTTAATTAAACCGACGCAGCCCGCCTGCACCAGATCGTCATATTCCGCGCCCTTGCCGCGAAAACGCGCCGCGCAGGCGTGGACTAAACCCATATTTTCCGTGATCAGCCGTTCGCGCGCTTCAGCTGCCGCTGCCAACGGGTTTGCCCTGAATATGTTTTTCCAGCGTGACGCAGGTGCCCTTGCCGGGTTTGCTCCGCACGCTGAGACGGTCGCAAAAGCTCTCCATCACCGCGAATCCCAGCCCTGCTCTTTCACCGCCAAGGCTGGAATATAACGGCTGCATCGCCTGCTTCACGTTTTCAATGCCTCTGCCCTTGTCCTTCACCCGAAAACGAACGACGCCGCCGGCGAAGATCTCACCGGTGAGCCTGATCTCGCCCAGGCCGTCGGGGTAGGCGTGCACGATGCAGTTGGTCACCGCTTCGCTCACCGCCGTTTTGACGTCGCACAGTTCCTCCACCGTGGGGTCAAGCTGGGCGGCGAAGCCCGAGGCCGCCAATCGGGCGAAGCTCTCGTTCGCCGAGCGGCTCTCAAAGGTCAGCACAAAGCGGTTCAACGGTTTCTTTCTCATGGTCTTTCACCTGCCATTCTCAGTCCGGCGATCCGTTCCAGACCGGATAATTTCATGATCTGATAGCACCGCGGCGGCAGATTGACCACTTCCAGCTTGCCGCCGTATGCCGAGACGTTGCGGTAACGCCCCATGACCAGCCCGACGCCCGAGGAGTCCATGAAGGTCACGCCGCGAAAATCCAGCACCAGGAGCTTTGGCATCAAGCGGTCGGTCTCATCGTCGATGCGTTTGCGGATGGGCGCGGCGGTGTGGTGGTCGATCTCGCCGTCGAGAAACACCGTCATGCACTTGCCCTGAATCGATATTTCCATCGTCTTTTTCCTTTCCCGATCTTTTCAAGATTTGTCACAACAAAAAGGACAGCCTCTATTCCCTAAGCATAGAGGTTGTCCTTTGAAAAGTTTGTCCGACTTTGTCAGCCGCCGAAATTTTTTATCAGCTCG
>JAFTEL010000104.1 GCA_017453685.1 Clostridia bacterium | reverse complement strand
GGGTAAATACAGGGAATTGAGGCACGATGAGACGGATCACGGACATATTTTACGCTTGTTACCCGGTTGCCGTGAACGTATATTTCTGAATGCGAACATTGCCGCTCTGTTGTAGCGATTTAATCAGCGGTTCCTTAGATAGCTAAATTGTGCTTCGCACAGCTAAATTGCTCCTGCGGAGCAGCTAAATTATCGTGTGCCACGACAGCGAAATTGAAAACCTGCGGTTTTCAGCGTAAAAAGCTTCGCGCAGCGAAATATAGCTCCCGAAGGGAATTTAGCTTGTGAAACAAATTTAGCCCGCCCAAAGGGCGAATTTAGCTATCGTAATTTGTCTGCGACAGATTACGATAATGGTGAGGTGACCGATTATGGATTACAGAAAATTCGGTGAGACGTTTTATCTCCGATTGGACAAAGGCGATGAGATCATCGGCAGCGTTCTGGCGCTCTGCCGGAAAGAGCAGCTCCCATCCGCTGTTTTCAGCGGGATCGGCGGATGCAGCGAAGCGCAGATCCAGACTTTTTTGCCGGAGACCGGCGCTTTTGAGACCCAAACGCTTCGCGGTATGCTGGAGCTCGTTTCCCTGACGGGGAGCGTCATCACCGACGATCGGGATGAACTTTTTCAGCATACCCACGCCGTTTTCTCTTATAAAGAGGGCGAGCAGCACCGCGTTGCGGCGGGACACATCAAATCGATCACGGTTCTCTACACGGCGGAGATCGAACTGCGGCCTGTGGTCGGCGGGGTCATCCGCCGAAAGTTCAATCCGGAGACAGGCACGGGACTGTGGGACTTCCGATGAGCGGGAGTCTTTTTGTCGGGTCAATCGGTTCTGTGGGGGAAATCCCCTTTGAACGAGCCTACATGGCTGCCGGACTCAGCAGCAATACAGAGGATTATTTTTCTCCGGAAGAAGCCGTATTGGTTGAAATGAATTAGACAATCGGAATTTGTCACAGACAAATTCCGATAGCTAAATTCGCCCTGACGGGTGAGCGAAATTTGTTTCACAAGCTAAATTCCCTTCGGGAGCTAAATTTCACTGCGCGAAGCTTTTTTCAGCTGAAAACCGCTGGTTTTCAATTTCGCTATCGTGTTTCAACACGATAATTTAGCTGCTCCACAGGAGCAATTTAGCTGTGCGAAGCCCAATTTAGCTGTCTGAATTCCGCCTTCCATACAAAAAAGCATAGGCGACTCCAAGCTGTCGGAGCTGCCTATGCTTTCCTTTTATTCCGCTTTTTTACAGTTCGATCTTCACTTCATGCCGTCCGGGATCGGTCGTGATCTCGATCAAAACGCCGCTGCCGCCGTTCGGCTTGATCGCAAACGTCCCGTCGGTATGCACCGCCTTGGGCTCCTGCGACGCGTAGATCACGGTCGGCGCATCGAAGGCTTTTTCCTGCCGATAAATGAGCGTGAACGTGTTCGCCGTTCTGTCGTGGCGGTAGCTTTCGATCGTGCCGGTCACGGCGCGGGGCGCCGGGCGGTTGAGCTGCTGCATGATCGGCTCTTTCAACAGATTTTTGTCAAAATGCCAGTAGGTCTGGCTCCAGCGGTGCGCGTCGAAGAAATCCAGCAGATACTGAATGTGCGGGAGCCAGTCGGTGCCTTCGCTCGCGCCGCCCCATTCGCCCACCAAAACGGGCACGTTCAGCCGCTCCTGCGTGTCGGCGTGCGCGCTGAAAATGGCGTCCACGCGGGAATTGCTGGCGTATTTATACTGCGGCGTGTCCACCATGAAATCGTAGCCGTGGGGCGAGAAGCAGGTGCGTTCCTCTTTGCCGTTCACCGTGATGGGACCGGCGTGGCAGGGGATGGCGAGGTTGGAATAATAGCAGTTGTCAATGAACAGGATGCCGTTCGCGGTCTTGGTGCGGATGGCGGCGCCCACCTTGTTCAAAAACGGCGTGTAGCGCTCCTTGTCGAATTTTTCGATCAGCGGGGCGCCGACGCTCGCGATCTTCTTGAGAATGTCGCCGTTGAACTGGTCGAACGCGTCCTTGATGTTGCCGCTCACGGCGTCCTTGATGAGCTTTGCCTTTTTGATGCGCTTATCCGTCAAAGCCGTGCGGACGAGGCTGCCGACCAGCTTCTTGAACACCTTGCCGCCGTCGGAACCCGGGAACGGCTCGTTGAGCATATCGAACCCGAACAGCGCGGGGTGATCGCCGAACCGCTCGGCCAGATGCGCCCACAGTTCGGCGTAAGCGTCCTGCACGCCGCGGCCGTGGCAGGGCTTGTTCGCCCAGAAATTGTCAAAGCAGTGGTGCGTGGCCTTGCCGAAAAAGTAGCCCTCCGCCCAAACGAATCTCGCTTTTTTGAAGCGGTGACCGTCCGTCAGGCACGCCCAGTCCGGCGCGCCGTCGCCGCCGTGTTCGCCGAAGCCGGAATACAGATCCTGATGCATATCCAGATAGACGTAGATGCCGTACTTTTCAAACAGGTCAAGGGTCGTCTGCACGGAATCCAGATACGCTTCGTCATACACGCCGGGCTCGTGCTCGATCGCGTCCCAGACGATCCCGAGCCGCACGATGTTCACGCCGTTTTCGGCCAGCGCGCGGATGGTCTCCTCCTCCTGCCCAAACACGTAGTCCCGTTTTTTTGTCTCCCAGTTGTAGCACCCTTTGTCGCACATGTTGACGCCGTTGAAGATGCGCTCTCTGCCGTGTTCATCCAGAAAGCGGCGGCCGCTTGTTGTGATCCTTTCCATATGTCACCTCATGCTTTGAAGATTTTGAATTCCGTTACGACAATGCCGACCGTCGGCTCGCTCAGCTCCACGGCGACGCAGCCGTTTTCAAACACGGCGGCGGGCAGGGGATAAACGGCGGAAACGAAGCGGTCATTGAGCATTTCGCGGTCGAACCGTTCGTCCCGTTCGCCCCCGTAGAAGCCGCCCTTGTGGATGACGTGCCCGTTGGCTTTGACCGTGAAATCGGTCACGGCCTTGTCGTTTCGCTTGAAGGTCACGCGCAGTTTGTAGTCGGCGTCCGGCTCAAAGCCGCCTGTGCGGAACGAAAGACGGAAATGGTCGAACGCCTTGAACAGACAGGTGGGTATCGTGCCGACGTTTTCGGCGCGGTCGCCCTGAAAGTCCATGTAGTATTCACCCTCCTGCCGTTCGCCCAGCAGGGGGAAGCCGTGTTCGGCAAAAGAATAATAGAATTCGCATTTTTTCACGTCGTTGCGGTGAAACACCCGCATGAGAAAAGCGCCGCGTTCCTGTTCCGGCAGACTGTCGGCATAAGCGAAACGGTTCAGCAGCCACGCCCGATCGGTCACGGGGCGGTCGATGGTGTCCAGCGTCGCGCCGCGCTCCCAGCCGGAAGCGCCGAAATGCTCCACGTCCAGCTGAATACCGATCTGATCGAACAGCGTTTGACCGAGTTCGTCCAGCGACGCGCGCAGTTTGTCGTATCCCGCCGGAAAAGCGGTGCCGAGAATGGCTCTTGCTTTTTCCAAATCGTCCTGCGCCGCCTCGGCTTTGGCTTCGTCGATCAGCGCCAGCTCAAACACGCGCCGTTGGCGCACGACCGCGTCGCACCGCGCGCGGAAGAGCAGCAGCACAAAACGCCAGTTGTCCATCAGTTCGGGGCGTTCCGCTGCCTGGTTTTCAAAGAGACGCAGCGTGCTGTCGATATGCGGGTTTTCCGCGGGGTCGCCCTCCCAGTTGCGCTCCAGCCCCAGAATACCGTCGGCGATAACTTGCGCGTCCGCCTGCCAGAGAAACAGTCGCGCGTAATCGCACAGCGTGTCGTTGAGCGAAACCGACGGGAAAAAGTCCATATCGCTCCAGACGGCCTTGTTCACGTCGTCGTTCACGCCCTCGGAATAGCTCACGCTGCCCACCACGTAGGGGCGGGTCAGGCGGTGGAGCAGGCGGAACTCGGTCGGGCGGGGGTTGACGCTTTCGCGGCTGAGCGTGGCGGCGAAGGCGTAATGCCAATCGTCCCGCTCGAAATGCACGGGGTATTCGCAGCGCACGTTGTGCGTGATGTCGGGATAAAATCGGATGGGGTATGGCATCGGCACCCTGCGGCGCAGCTCCTCCAGGGGGAAGGCGTGGTTCGGACCCATGATGACGCCGTCGATCTCAGCGGGCAGCTTGTTCAGTTCGCGCAGAAAATCCGCCGCCCAGGTGGGCTTGCCGTGCGGCGCCTGCGCGCTCGGCCACATTTGCGCGTCCGGCTTTTTTTCTTTGAGCAGCTTTGAAATGGCGGCGCAGCGGCGCACGAAAGCGTCGCCGTCCATTTCGCCCGGGTCGCCGCCCGGCGGAAAGAGCGCGTCCACGCGCGGCATCGCGTCGAGCACGGCGGCTCTGCGTGCGATGGCGAGCGCTTCGTCGCTTTCCTCGTCCCGTTCGTTCGGATACCAGCAGGAAACGTCTAAATCGACTTCGTCCGCCAGTTCGCTCGCCCAGACGGCCACGTCCAGCGGGTCGTATTTCATCACGGGGTCGTTCGGGTCAAACGGTGCGGCGGGGATGTGTTCGCAGGTGTTGCAGCCGAACGCCATGATGTCCAGATAAAAGCGGGCGTATTCCTCTTTGCCCCATGCGTCATAGGTGTTTGGGCAGGCGCGGTAGCCGCATTGATGCCCGCGGATGGCTTTGTCCGGCACGTAGGCGCCGCTCAGGTTTTTGGTGAGCGTGACGCGGTCGCCGCGAAAGACGCATTTGCGCAAAAACAGCGAATAGGCGTAGATGTGCCCGCGGACGCCGTGGGCGTAAAAATTCAGTTCACCGTCGTTTTGCTCGATGCGGTAGCAGTCTTTGTTCGGCAGCGTTTTGTCGATGAAAAAGCTAATGCGCGGGCTGCCTTCGCTCTGCGGGCGCTGCCCCGTGCGCCGCTCGATCTCCTCACAGAACAGGGCGGCTGCCTTTTCGCAGCCCGCCTGCGCCGAAACGCTCAGACGGGAAAAATCATATTCCATCGCTTTTCCTCCGCAGTCGGTCGATCTTCTGCTTTTCATAGTACCATATCTTCGCAAAAATTACCAATGAATTTTTTGCGTAAATTTCTTTTCCGCCGTCCATACTCTCCGTGAATAAAGAGGGAGGAAAAGAAAGTGCAGTTCAACAAAGTGGAGATTTGCGGCGTCAACACGTCGAAGCTGAAAACGCTCAAGGAAAGCGAAAAGCGCGAGCTCATGGTCAAAGCGCAGCAGGGCGACAAGCTCGCGCGCGACGCGCTGGTCAACGGCAATCTGCGCTTGGTGCTCAGCGTCATCCAGCGGTTCACCAACCGCAACGAGAGCATGGACGATCTGTTTCAGGTGGGCTGTATCGGGCTGATCAAAGCGATCGACAACTTTGATCTGAACCAGTCGGTGCGGTTTTCCACCTACGCCGTGCCCATGATCATCGGCGAGGTGCGCCGCTATCTGCGCGACAACAACCCCGTGCGGGTGAGCCGCTCGATGCGGGATACGGCGTATCACGCGCTGCAGGCAAAGGAGGAACTCATCCACGACAACGGCCGCGAGCCGACCATCCAAGAGATCGCCGAAAAAATGAACCGCCGCCCCGAGGAGATCGTGATCGCGCTCGAGGCGATCGTCGACCCCGTGTCGCTGTATGAGCCGGTGTATAACGACGGCGGCGACACGATCTTTGTCATGGATCAGATCGGCGGCGCCGAAACGGACGAGGGCTGGGTGGATGAGATCCTGCTGCGCCAGTCTATCGAAGGCTTGTCCCAACGGGAAAAGCACATTCTGAGCCTGCGGTTCATGCGCGGACTGACGCAGATCGAGGTCGCGCAGGAGGTCGGCATTTCGCAGGCTCAGGTCTCGCGGCTGGAAAAGGGCGCGCTGAAAAAGATCAGGAATTATGAATGACGCGGGGAAACGCGGCTCAATCCGTGGTGATGTACCGCTTCACGGCGAAGCCCGGCTTGCCGGCGTAATTCACCTTGTACCAATCGCCGTCTTCGCCTAAGATCAGCACGCGGTCGCCGTTGTAGGCGCGGTTGATGATAGGCGCGTTGAGCGAGGGCGCGGAGCGGATGTTCAGCGCGCCGCCGGTGAGCCGCACAGTGCCGACCGCACCCGCTTCGGGGCGCACGAACGGAACGTCGAAGTATTCCGCCACGGATTTGGCCAGCGTTTCGCCGATGAGCTCAATGTTGTCCACGATCCAGTCCGCGTCCTCGCGGTTGTCATGGTAAGCGATCTCGACCAAAGAGGCGGGCATTTTGGTTTGGCGCACTTCGCCCAACGCGGTCGTGGCGCGGATATCCACCAGCTCCGGCCGCGGATAGATTTCCGCCATATTTTTCGCGATGAGCTGCGCGAAGCGCTTGCCGTTGACGCTCGTGGGGTAGTAGAACACGTCGGTGCCCATGAGCTGACCGTACATACTGTCGGGCGACGCGTTGGAGTGGATGGCAAGGTACAGGTCGTAGTTGCCCGCGTTTCCCTGCCGGATGGAGCTTGCCGCCGTCATCTGCGGCGTGTTCCGCCCGAAGGCAATGCCGCTCGCCTCCAGAAACGGCTCCATCGCGTCGGCCACACGGTTCATATAGTATTCCTCCGTGCCGCCGATCACGTAAAGATTCTTTTCCTGTGTGGATGGGCTGAGATAAACACTCGGCATGATAAAACCTCCGTTTTTCGTTTTGGTTCATACGCCAGTTATATGCGTCTTTTCGCGCAGATTTGCGCGGGGTGAGAAAAATCGTTTCGTTTTGCCGAATTCTTGAAAAAACGCTTGCTATTTACAGGATGAGTTGGTACAATAAACGGTAATAAAAAAAGAAGAAGAAACGATAGGATGGTGGGAAGAACTATGATGAGTCTTGAGGAAAAATTCTGCAAAGAGGGCCTGACGTTTGACGACGTGCTGCTGATCCCGGCCGAGTCCGATATTCTGCCGAAGGATATCGACATTTCGACCAAGCTGACCAAGTACATCAAGCTGAACACGCCGATCATGACGGCGGCGATGGACACCGTGACCGAGTCGCGCATGGCGATCGCCATTGCCCGTGAGGGCGGTATCGGCGTCATCCACAAGAACATGCCGATCGAACAGCAGGCGGAGGAAGTCGACAAGGTCAAACGCTCCGAAAACGGCGTGATTTCCAACCCGTTCTTCCTGTCTCCCCAACATAAGGTGAGCGACGCCAACGATCTCATGCGCCGTTACCGTATTTCCGGCGTGCCGATCTGTGAAGACGGCAAGCTCGTCGGCATTCTCACCAACCGCGATCTGCGCTTCATGACCGAGTTCGACGTGCCCATCGGCACGGTCATGACCGACAAGAACCTCGTCACCTCCCACATCGGCACGACGCTCGCCGAGGCGCAGGACATCCTGAGAAAACATAAAATTGAAAAGCTCCCGCTGGTCGACGATGAAGGCTACCTGCGCGGGCTCATCACCATCAAAGATATCGAAAAAGCGGTTCAATATCCCAACTCCGCCAGAGACGCCAGCGGCCGCCTGCTCTGCGCCGCCGCCATCGGCGCCACGAGCGACGTGCTTGATCGCGCCGCCGCGCTGGTCGAAGCGGGGGCGGACGCGCTGGTGCTTGATTCCGCGCACGGTCACAGCCGGAACATTCTGCGCGCGGTCGACAAGGTCAAAACCGCTTACCCGAGCCTGTCGCTCATTGCCGGCAACGTCGCCACGGCGGAAGGCACCAAGGCGCTCATCGACGCGGGCGCGGACGCCGTCAAGGTCGGCATCGGCCCCGGCTCC
>JAFTEL010000103.1 GCA_017453685.1 Clostridia bacterium | reverse complement strand
TTCGGCTGGATGACCCCCGTTTGCATCGCGACCGGCAACACCATGGTGCTCAAGGTCGCCACCCTCACCCCGCGCACCGCGCTGCGCATCGCCGGACTCTATAAGGAAGCCGGCGTGCCGGACGGCGTGATCAACATCGTCACCTGCTCCCGCAACGAGATCAACACCATCCTCGATTCGCCCGACGTGCGCGGCATTACCTTCGTCGGCTCCACGCCGGTCGGCAAGATCATTTATGAAAGAGCCGCCAGAGCGGGCAAGCGCGTTCAGTGCCTCACGCAGGCGAAGAACCACGCCCTCGTCATGGCCGACACGCCCATCGAGCGCACCGCCGCGGGCGTCATCAATTCCGCGTTCGGCTGCGCCGGTCAGCGCTGCATGGCGCTCTCCTGCTGCGTGGTGGAAGAAGCCATCGCCGACAAGTTCGTTGCCGAACTGAAAAAGCAGGCAGAAAAGATCAAGGTCGGCCCCGCGTGGGAAAAGACCTCGAAGCTCGGCCCCATCACCTACGAAAAGCATTATAAAGAAGTCCTCGCCGACATCGACAAGGGCGTGGCCGAGGGCGCGACCCTCGTGCTCGACGGCCGCAACTGCGTAGTCGAAGGCTACGAGAACGGCTACTTCGTCGGCCCGACGATCTTCGACAACGTCACGGCCGATATGACCATCGGCGACGAAGAAGTGTTCGGCCCCGTGCTTTGCATCAAGCGCGTCAAATCCTTCAAAGAGGGCCTCGCCGTGATGAACGCGAACCCCTACGCCAACGGCTCCGTCATCTTCACGCAGAACGGCTACTACGCGCGTGAATTCGTCCGCCACACCGACGGCGGCATGGTCGGCGTGAACGTCGGCATCCCCGTGCCCATCGGCTTCTTCCCGTTCTCCGGTCACAAGCAGTCCTTCTTCGGCGACCTGCACTGCCTTGGCAAGGATGCGTACCGCTTCTTCACCGACAGCAAGTGCGTGACCACGCGCTGGTTCGACGAGGAAGAAATGAAGAACACCGAAGTTTCCACCTGGGACGGCACGATCTGATCTCAATTTGTCGAGCTGACGCTTGACTCGATATATTGCTGCACAAGGCGATACATCGACAAATCATTATTTGCTGAAAGGAAATGCAAAATATGTTGAATATTGGTATTATCGGCGCAGGGCGCATCGGCAAGGTGCATCTGGAATCCATCTCCTACCGCGTCAAGGACGCGACGGTCAAGGCGGTCGCCGACCCGTTCATGAACGACGAAACGAAGGCCTTTATTGAAGGCTTCGGCGTGAAGGAAATCTACACCGATTATCATAAGATCCTCGAAGACCCCGCCATCGACGCGGTGCTCATCTGCTCCTCGACCGACACCCATTCCGCCATTTCCGTGGAAGCGATCAACGCGGGCAAGCACGTGTTCTGCGAAAAGCCCGTCGACCATTCCATTGAAAAGATCAACAACGTCAAAAAGGCGCTCGAAGGCAAAAGCCTGAAATTCCAGGTCGGCTTCAACCGCCGCTTTGACCATAACTTTGCCGCGGTGCGCGCGGCTGTCGAAGCGGGCAAGATCGGCGAGACCCATATCGTCAAGATCACCTCGCGCGACCCCGAGCCCCCCAACCCCGCCTACATCAAAGTTTCCGGCGGCATCTTCCTGGATATGACCATCCATGATTTCGACATGGTCCGCTTCCTGTCGGGCAGCGAAGTCGAGGAGATCTACGTCAATTCCGCCGTTCTCGTCGATCCCGCCATCGGCGAACAGGGCGACGTGGACACCGCCATCATCACCATGAAGCTCGCCAACGGCGCGCTTGCCGTGATCGACAACTCCCGCCGCGCCGCCTACGGCTACGATCAGCGCGCGGAAGTGTTCGGTTCCAAGGGCATGGTCGCCACCGCGAACGATACGCTTTCCACCGCCGTTTTCTCCGGCGCGGACGGCGTCATCGGCGAAAAGCCGCTGTTCTTCTTCTTGGAGCGCTACATGGAATCCTTCTCTGCTGAAATGCGCGATTTTGTCGATTCCGTCGAGAACGACAAGCCCGTGAAGGTCGGCATCGAAGCGGGACTTCAGTCCGTGCTCATCGGTCTTGCCGCGAAGAAGAGCGTGGAAGAGCATCGCCCCGTCAAGCTCAGCGAGCTGCTGTAACAATAAGAGAAAAACAAAAGGGATTTCCGGCTGACGCCGCGCGTTCGGCAAGCCTTGAAATCCCTTTTGATACATCCTGTGTGGGAGGGTCATTGTGAAAGAATTCAGCTTTTGGCTCATTACGGACACCCATTTTTTCAAAAACTCACTCGGCGCCTGGGGCGAAGGGTATAACGAATTCATGTCGCTGGAGCAAAAATGCTTCGCGGAGACCGAAACGATCGACCGCGCGGTGATCAGCTTTCTCATGGAGGATCGGAGCGCGGACACCGTGCTGATCGCGGGCGACCTGAGCTTTAACGGCGAAAAAGAGAGCCACGAGGAGTTCTCCAGGCTGCTCGGTCAGCTCAAAGACAGCGGCAAGCGGATTTTCGTCGTCACCGCCGGTCACGACTGCGCGGAGCATCCGTTCTGCTTCCCCGGCACGGCGGAAAAGCAGCCGGCTGAGGGCGTCAGCTTTGACGAGCTGCTCGACTACTACCACGAATTCGGCTACGATCAGGCGATCGCGTTCAACCGGGAACACATGTCCTATGTCGCGCAGCTGAGCGAGGGCGTCCGGCTGCTCGTGCTGTGCAACGACACGGCGCAGGGCAGAGCGCTGGAATACGACGACGAATTCTACGGCTGGATCGTGGAGCAGTGTCAACAGGCGCAGCGCGACGGGCAGCT
>JAFTEL010000102.1 GCA_017453685.1 Clostridia bacterium | reverse complement strand
TATTCCATATCGCTGAAGGTCTGCTGCGCCATCTTCATCACTCCTGTGCTTTTTTCTGCTCCTATTATAGCACAGTTTGTTTCCTTTTTGATTCCATATTGCTAATATAGAATATTTGTTTTTTAATCAGTGTTTCCCAAGGATTATATCCCGCAATACCTGAACATGGCGATCACGTTCACGGGCGACGATATGAGCTCGGACAAGGCCACGGTCATCCTCATGCTTTACATCATGCTCGTGATCCTGGCGTTCGTTTTTGCCATCACCATGTCGAACACGATCTCAAAGGAAGCGGGCGCGATCGGCACGCTCAGAGCCTCGGGGTACAGCCGGGGCGAAATGATCCGGCATTATCTTGTTCTGCCGGTCGCCGTCACGGCTTTGGGCGCGGCGGCGGGGAACCTCCTCGGCTACACTGTTTTTGAGGATCTTTTTGTCAACGTCTATTACACGACCTATTCTCTCGTGACCTATCAGACGCTGATGAACGGCGAAGCGTTTTTGCTCACGACCGTCAGCTCCGTTGTGCTGATGCTCGTGATCAACGTTTTCATGCTCGTCAGAAAAATGCGGATCCGGCCGATTGATTTCCTGCGCGGGGAATCCACGGGAAGAGCCAGAAAAAGAGCCGTCCGTCTCAGCCCGAAGCTGCCGTTCCTGTCAAGGTTCGGCCTGCGCGTCTTCTTCCAGAACCTCGGCTCCTACGTCGTTCTGTTCGTCGGAATTCTGTTCGGCGGCACCCTCGCCGTTTTCGGCATGATGTTCGGCCCGATGTTTGAGGATTATTCCGTTCTGGCCAAAGAAACCATGGTTTCCGATTATCAGTATATCGTCAAGTCCGACCGCGTTGTGACCGCCGACCCGCAGGCCGAAAAATTCTGCCTGACCTCACTGGATACCGACGTGAAGGGCTACGTCAAGGACGGCGTCTCCGTTTACGGCATTCAGGAAGACAGCGACTACATCAAAGCTGATATCCCCGCCGGCGAGGTGCTGGTATCCGAGAGCATGATGAAAAAGTTCGGCTTTGCGCCGGGCGACGAGGTGACGCTGAAGGAGCCGTATTCCACCAAGACCTACACCTTCAGAATCGCCGGCGATTACCCCTATCTCGCTTCCCTTGCCGTGTATATGCCCCGCGCGGATTATCTCGAGCTGTTTGATAAAAGCGAGGATTATTTCACCGGCTATTTCAGCAACCGGGCGCTTGACGATATCGACGAGGAGGATATCGCCGCCACCATCATGCTGCAGGACGCGACCAAGATCGTCGATCAGTTGTCCTCCCTGATCGGGTTCATGGATCTGTTCATGTATTTCAGCGTCATCATGTTCCTGCTGCTGATGTTCCTGCTGACCAAGCAGGTGATCGAAAAAAACGCTAAATCCATCGCCATGACGAAGATCCTCGGCTTCCGCAGCGGCGAGATCGCCCGGCTCTATCTGCTCGCGACCTCCGCCGCCGTCCTGATCTCACTGCTGCTTTCGGTGCCGCTCATCCGGGCGCTGCTGGAGTTTGCGTTCCGCTATTACCTCTACACAAAGATGTCGGGCTACATTCCTTATATGATCTCCGACCTCTGCTTCGTGAAAATGGTCGTCATGGGGCTCGTGAGCTATTTTGTCGTGGCCGCCGTGATGCTGTTCAAAATCAAACGCATCCCCATGGGCGAGGCGCTGAAAGCACAGAATATGTAAAGGAGGAAAAGAAAATGGCAAAGAAGGATTCCGAACAACAGAAAATGACCGGCGTAAAGCCGGATTATCAGAACTGGGTGCCGAAAAATATGGTGACCGGTGCGGCGGCGGGGGCAGGCGCGCTGCTTGCCGCGGATATTGCGGCGCATCTTGTCACCGGAAACAATCGGTCGGCAGGTGGGAAAGCGCTGTGTGCGGCGCTGACGGTCGGGACGGCGGCCTGCACCGGCGCGGCAGGGTGGCTTTACGCCCTGCACAGATCCTTTGACTATAATGGGAAACGCAAACTGGCAAAACAGATCATCGACGGCGTCGCGGACTATGTGACGGTTCCGGACGGCGGCACAGGTCTTGATGTGGGCTGCGGCAGCGGCGCTCTGACCATCGCGGCCGCAAAACGAAATCCGAACGCCGAAATGGTCGGCTGTGATATCTGGAGCGGCGCGTACAAAGCGGTCTTTACAAAAGAACTGTGCGAAAGGAACGCTGCTGCCGAGGGCGTGTCCAACACGCGCTTCGAGGAGGGAAACGCGATTCACCTGCCGTTTGCCGACGAAAGCTTTGACGCCGTTACCAGCAATTACGTGTATCACAACATCGCCGGGCAGGACAAGCAGGCGCTCCTGACCGAAACGCTGCGGGTGCTGAAAAAAGGCGGCGCCTTTGCCATTCACGACCTGATGAGCAAGACGCGGTACGGCGACATGGAGGCCTTTGTGCAGCGTCTGAAAGAGCAGGGCTGTGAAGACGTGCAGCTGATCGACACGACCCGCGGCCGCTTCATGAACCACACCGAGGCGGTTCTGCTGGATCTTTCCGGTTCGACGCTTCTGGTCGGAAGAAAGCAGTGTGTTTCCCCGGCAGAAGAACAGAAAGAGAAAAAGGACGTGTGATGAAGATGTCGGAAGAGGTCATTATCAGGCATTGCTCTCCCACTCTGGCAGGGTTAAAAACGGGAAGTATATTCAGTTATTCTTATCAAAGCCGCGAGGCGATGCGCCGCGCGATCTGCTTGTGGAATCAACGGCTGCGGGATAAAGGGATCCGCATTCTTCCGCTGCGGTACAAAAACGGCTCCGCCTTGATCTATTTCTACCGCCCCGTTTTCCTGTCACGGGATATCAGGAACAAGGACGCGTGCCGGATGCTTGTCGAACGCGGGTATAACATTTCCACCGGAGAGAGATGCGTCGTTCATCTGATCAAGCGTCTGGCAGAATGCGACGAGTTTCCGCATGAGATCGGGCTGTTCCTCGGTTATCCTCCCGAAGACGTATCCGGTTTCATTGAAAACAATGCCTGCGGCTTCAAATGCGTTGGCTGCTGGAAGGTGTACGGTGACAGAGAAAAAGCCGAAAAGACCTTTTCGCGCTATAAGAAATGCACACAGGTCTATCAGGAACAATGGACGAAAGGGAAGTCGATCGAACGGCTCACGATAGCCGTTTGACTGGGATCAGAGAATGAAAAAGAAAACGTGGGATCTGTATGCGCCGATCTATAAACGCGCCATGCTGTATCCGGAGAGTGAGAGAACATATGGGACTGTTTAAAAAGTTTGTCACACAGACAAGAAAACCGGAAGGCTTCCTCGGCAAAATCATGCTCGGGGGAATGAACAGCGGCCACGGAAAAATGGCGGATTGGGGGCTGCTGCACCTCGGCGGTCTGTCCCCGTCTTCGATAGCCGAGCTCGGCTGCGGCGGTGGGAGAAACGCCGGAGAGCTGTTAAAGCGATACCCGCAGGCAAGGGTCACCGCTGTTGATTATTCTGCGCTTTCCGTTGAAAAGTCCGGAAAATACAACGAAAAAGAAATCAAATCGGGCAGATGCGACGTGATCCGAGCCGATGTTTCGGCGCTTCCCTTCCACGACCATGCGTTTGATCTTGCCACGGCATTTGAAACCATCTATTTCTGGCCGGGGCTTGAAACGTGTTTCGCCGAGGTGTTCCGTGTTCTGAAAACCGGAGGCACTTTTCTGATCGTCAACGAATCAAATGGCGAGGATGAAACAGGTAAAAAATATGAGGCGATCATAGACGGGATGAAATGCTACACGGAAAATGAAATATCCGCAGCGTTGTGCAAAGCCGGGTTTGACAGCGTTTATTCCTGCAGGCATCCCCAAAAGCCCTGGATCGCAGTGCTGGCGAAAAAGTAAACCAAAACGCGGTTACGGCTGTCGAGGCGTTTTGGAAGGAAGCTTTACAGATCGGGTGAAGACGATCCGGAAACGATTCTGTTTTTACAGAGCAGCCGGAGCACCGTCCGCCACCCATTATTTAGGCACGCTTGTTAGCATATGCTAACCAGCAATTAAAACAATAAAGAGAGGTGTTATCATGAAGAAGTTTCCTGCCTGGCGGTTCCTGATCGCGGCGGCGATCTATCTCGCTCTGTTCGTGCTCGGCGCGGCAAAAAGGGCTTGCTAAGCCGGGAAACCATCTTCCTGCTTTGCAAGCCCTGATAATTGAATGATTGATCGAACAGCGGTTGATCTGAGGATCAACCGTTATTTTACAGCGCGGTAAATCTCAACAATGATGTTGTAAAGCTTCGTTCCGCGCAGGAACAGGATGAATCGTTCGGCGAGGCTCGGCGTGTGCTCTTCCGCGCGGAAGGCAAGCGGCTGCGTTCCGTCGTCGATAATAAGCGCCTGGGTCAGGCAAATTCCGCCTTCGCCCAGGATCTCTGCTCTGATATATTGGAAATCCCCGCTGCCTTCGACAGTGTCAAGGTCCAGCACGATGGGGTCGGCGCCGACTTCGCTTTTCATGATCACTTTTCCGTTCGCGATCCACTGGATTTCATCGGCGTTTTCAACCGTGACGGAAACCTTGTGCCCGCTGACTTCAACGCTGTTGAACATCGGATAAGGAAGGCCTTTGCCTCTGACGTCAATATCCTCTTTGGGGCCGATCTCGTAAACGTCGTTTTTCGGAAGGCACTTCGACACGCAGAAGAAAGCGCCCGACTGCATGGTCTTTTTGACTTCTTCCTGGGTGTTCTCTTTCATCATGAACACACTGAAAGAGCTGTCGCAGTTCAAAAGAGAATGCGCGTCCGTGTTGCTGAAGCCGATGACCGTTCTGCCGTAGGGCAGGCAGTACATCAGAAGCTGATCCCACAGCACTCTGTCATAGCGCGTGACGCTGTTGACCTCGTTGAGCACTTCGATGCCCAGGCAGCTCTTATATTTCAGCAAAAGATCGCCGTAGAGACGGATCGTTTCGGGGTCTGTCACCACCTCGGGATGTGCGTTGGAATCAAGCACGTCGCCGGGGTGATTGATATGAGAAAGCGCGCCGTTGTCTTCCACAAATCTTAAGGCGTTTTCAATGCCGACCTCATTTTCGCCGACGTAACCCGAAGGATCCGCGATATTCTTCCCCGGATAATATCCGGCCATGCCGTTGCCCACGTTGCTTGGAAGGAAATATCCATTCACGTGATTTTTGGAGAGCGTGAGATGATTCAGCTCATTTGCGCCGGTGATGCAGGTCATGCCGTACCCTCTGTTGTTATAGGAGCCGGACGTGATCGCTTCATATTCTTCATCGGTCAGAACCGTCAGCTTTTTGCCCAGAAAATACTGATACCAATAAGGCGTCACCAGCTTCGGCTTTTTGTTCCACTCGACGCCCGTCACGGCGTGATCGCTGTTGGCGAGAAAATCATAACCGAGAGAATAGTATTCCTTAACCATCGTCGGGAGATCCTCGTTGGCGTCGCTCCAGGTCGTATGCGAATGAAGAACGCCTCTGTACGCGCCCCATGCGTTGTCTCCGCTCCATACAACGTCCTCATACGGCGAAACGATCGTATAGTCGGACGCCGCCGAAGCCGTTAAGCTGCAGCAAATACCGAGCAGCATAACCACACTGATCATAACACATAAAAACTTTTTCATAGACAGTTCTCCTTTGTAAATCCCGATTTGTAAAACTCATTATACACGTTTTGCTGCGATTTTTCAACCGCTGAAAGCAAACACCCGGGCAAATCTGCGTTCGCTCAGGTGCAGGAGCGTAGATTTGGTGATTGTCATTCAGAAAACGCCTCCGCTGAGAACCGTAGCTTGGAGATGATCCTTGCTGCGGTTCTTGGTTTTTTATTGATTCACCGGTGCGGGGTCGTTTTTGCTTTTATCGGAAGGAGGCGGCCGAGAAGACACGGACGATAAAATTCAGAATTTTCCTGAAAAAGTTCAGGATTTTCTGCCAGACGCTTGGGGCGGTTGGGGTGGGTTCATCGGGTTCGTCCGTTTCGATCGTTTGGTCGATCAGGCCGCAGTATTCCAGATAGACGCCGTTGGTCTGCAGTTCTTGGCTTGACGCGGTCTGGTCGATGCTGCTCAGCAGCAGACCCGCCCGACCGAGGATCGCGGCGTCCGCCGCGTCGATCGCGCCGTCGTGGTTGCAGTCGGCGGCCATAAGCTGCGCTGCCGTCAAGGCGTCGGGGCTGAGCATGCTGTTGGTCACGAGCTTGACGAAGTAGGCGTCCGTGCCGTCGTACCAGCCGTTGCCGTCAAGATCGCCGAAGAGCACCAGCGTGTATTCTTTGACCAGCGTGTCGCCGGAATACACGCGGATGGTCGAACCGGTGGAATACACGTCGTTCGTTCCGTTGTTTCCGGAAGCGGCGGCAGTGACCGTGAAGCCGGATTTGACGGAAACGTATTCGCGCCAATCGGTCACGTTGGGGGCAAGACCGTAGATGACGCCGTTTTCCGTGTCGATGACCGTTGCTTTGTTCGCCGCCGGTTCCAGCGGTTCCACAAAGCTGCCGCTCGTTTCAAAGCGCACGGCCAGATCGTCATAGGCGAAATAGGCGGGCTGCGAAAAGCCGTAACCGTTGTCGCTTGAACCCGTTATGTTGAATTCGACGCGGTTCACCTTGCCCATGGCGGACAGATCCCACTTCGTCCAATCCGTGACGATGTTGTCGGGGCCGTTGCACAGATACATTTCCGGCTGCACGGAAACGGTCGTGCCGTCCGCCGTGTAACCCGTCGCGACGATCTTCACCCAGTCGTCCGGTCCGATGCTGGCCGTCAGACCGTTGCCGTCCATATAGCAGCCGATCGCGTAGCAGGTGTTGTTGACGTACATGCTGTCGAGCACGTGCTCCTCGCCGTCCGCGAACGCGACAAACGGCAGGTTTTCGGTCATGTTATACGGGGAGCCGTCGATATAGCCGAAGTGAATGGCGAAATTGTCGGAGCCGTTGTGTCCGCCGCCGGTCGTTTCCAGATCGTCCACGCCCGCCTTGTAAACCGTCAGCTGTGAGCTGAAGTCGCCGTAGTCGCCGGTGTTGCCGGAATTGTAATGGGAGATCGCGTGCGCGCCGCTCCAGAAGCACCACATGCCGCTGCATTCCGGCATCACGCTGGTAAGGCCGGTGTTGCCCTCGTCGCTCCAGCGGTAGGCGTCGTCCTCGTCCATGTAGCCGAACCCGTCCGGACCGTACAGCAGCGGACCGCCGTACTGCGGGTCGTCGATGAGCGAGGACCAGTCGGATTTCCCGAGCATATTGCCGCTGCCCTTGTAATCCGCGTCCTCAAAGGTCAGCACGCGCACTTCATAGGGCGCGCCCTGCGTCAGATAACCGATCAGCGGCGCTTTTTCGCCCTGCTGCACCACGATGCGGACGATGCCCTTATCCGGCGCTGCGTCGTAGGTTCTGCTGGTGCAGCGTTCGGAGCCGATATATACGTTCGCGTCGGACGCGGTCTGCACGGAGACCGTGCCGCCGTTTTGCAGGTCGACGGGATAAACCTGCTGATCCGGCGTCAGCGTTACGGTCCGGTTGCCGACGGTCACCGTCACGGGCGCATCCGTGACGCCATACGACTGCGACGCGGGCTTGGTGCGCACCATGCAGCCGACCTCGGTGCTCTTTTCGCCGAGGGAGCCGCCGTTGATGAACGAGCAGGTCTGGATTTTGACATAATGGATCTGCAGATTCTCTGCGTTGACCGGCAGGCCGTTTTCGTCGACCGCCCATTTCAGATCAAAGCCGTCGCCGTAGCCGTTGTAATCCGCCGTGTAGGGGTTCCCGACGGGCGTGAGCAGCAGGTTCACGTCTTCGCCCGTACCCGCGGTCGTGGAAGAGTTGGTATGCACGTCGGCATAGCCCCATTTCGGCAGCGCCGCGTTGCCGCCGCTTTCGATGCCGTCGCCGCGCTTGCCGCCCGCGCCGTACAGACGCGTGCCGCTGACCGTGACCTCCCGGTCGTCCAGCGGTCTGTGCAGCGGATAAAGCTCCGGCTCCGGATAGGTGTAGGGCGCCCACCCCGTGCCGAGCGTGTCCGCGTGGCCGAAGCTGTCCGTGTAATCGCAGATGCCGCCGGAGACCGTCTTTTGATACGTTACGGTGTAATCCCACTCCGCGGTCGGCTCATAGTGTTCGGAACCGGCGAGCGTGTACCATGTCTCGCCGTCCTCGGACACCTTCACCTCGCCCGGCTCCGAAAAGCTGGCGCCGTTGTTGGAATTGCCGAAGACCGTGAAATCAACGCCGTAGGGATTGCGCGGATCGTCCGTGATCGGGTCGGCGTAATAGTAAGTGATCGAGCCGCCGTAATTGCCCAGCGAGATGCAGGAGTTCCAGTTGCCGGTGGAGTTCATCGTCTTTTCGGGGAACAGACCGTAGATGCCCCAGCCGTTGTTGCCGCCGCCCGTGTACTGGCTGCCGACGCAGAGATAATCCGTGATCGCGTCCGGC
>JAFTEL010000001.1 GCA_017453685.1 Clostridia bacterium | reverse complement strand
TTCTGCGAATACGTGGAAAACAAGTGGTAAATTGAATATCAAAAAAGAACTGTGCGGCGGAGATTTCTCTGCCACACAGCCCTTTTTGGTGTTCATCTGATATGATATCAATCAGGTTAAGGAATATGGAGGTTGTCATTGTGCGTGTAAAAAAAGTGCTGCTTGTTTTTTTCTGTGTGGTATTTACAGTTGTCTGCATCTCTTCTCCGCTTTCTGTGAACGCGGCAAAGTTTCCGGGAATCCAACCGGCAGCAAAAACGATTATGGAAGCAATTAAAAAGGATGATGTTGAAGCGGTTGCGGCGATGTTCAGCGTCTATATTCAAACCAGATTGCCGGATTTAAACGAAAGGATCGAAACATTTTTCCAATTCGTTGACGGTGATCTGGATAGCTATCAGGCTTATAGTCATGGCGGGACGGACACAATCAATTATGGATATTACTACAGCTATGAAAGTTTTTACATTGATATTCCTGCCGGTGACTATACTTGCAAGATTGTAGCCGGTTGGATCAAGGCGTGTTCTGATCAGCCGGATAAAGTTGGACTGTCATTTCTTGAAGTGCAAATGATAGCCAATGACTGGCATCATGATCGAGAATATCTGTATTTTATCGAATTGCCTACAGAAAAAGAACTGCATTACAGAGAGCAATATCAGAATTATGCGACCCGACCGGACAAGAGGGAGCAAATGGAATATATTGGCTATGAGTTGATTCGTTTAGAGTCCACGGATGAATCTGTGGCGACAATCGACGAGAACGGAGTCGTAACAGCGACCGGCCGCGGAACTGCGATCATTTCCGTGACATACCAAAAGACAACTACCGGCAGTACATTTACGGCTCAGGATGAAGTCACTGTCACCTTCACCATATGGCAAAAGATCATTTGGTATCTGCTTTTCGGCTTCTTATGGTATTGATATAGATGTTTTTCACGTCATGCACAACGCGGCAGAGTAATTTGCTCTGCCGCGCTTTTTTTCATTTATTTGACGTTATTCCTCAATCGCCACCATTTGGTGAATCAGCACCTTCGGCACGGTGAAGTTCACGCGCCCGTTTTCATAGGTGAACGGGAGCTCTTCATTCTGCGGAACGAGCAGCACCTTCGTCGGCTGTTTGTCACAGCGCACGCTCGCGGTGACGTCATAGAGCGGAACCACGTCCTCGATCACTTCCACGTCCGTGCCGCGCTTGGTGGTGTGGGCAAAGAGCAGGTGCAGCACTTTTCGGCCGGGCTGCTCGGTGAGTGTGGCCACGCCGCGGTCGGGCAGGTTCGTGCGGATGTATTTCTGTTCGCCCAGCAGCTCATTCAGCACATGAACGACCAGCTCTTTGATGTGATAGTCGCCGTTGGTGGCGTAGTTGGTGAAGATATCCCAGCCGATATAGGCGACGTTCCCCTTTTTGATCACGGACGGATAGGTCAGCGCGCGGTTGTTCGGCGCGTGCTGATGCGAGCAGAAATGGTGCACGGTGCGGTTGAAATAGGGGTTCTGCGCCGTGGCGAGCACCTCGGCGTCAACATTGTCGAACAAATAAGACTGCGCCGCCATGAAATATTCCGTCGTGCCGTTGACCGTGTCAAAGCCGGGGATATAATAGTTGGGCTTGAATTCGTTCGCGCCCTTGAACGTCGCGCCGGTATCCAGCGCAAATTCGCCGTTTTCATCCACGCCGGAACGACCGGTGAGCAGCACCTTGCCGCCGTTCGCCGCGTATTGGCACACGCGTTCTTTCAGGTCGCCCGTGAGCGGGATGAGATCGGGCAGGATCAGCAATTCGTATTTGCTGAAATCGGCGTCTGGGTCGATGAAATCATAGAGCTGTTTATCCTCGAGCAGGATGCGGTTCGCGCCCACGTCGCAGTTGGTGTACCGCTTTGACCGGTCGGCGTAAAACGCTTCCGCACTGACGACGGCGATGTTGGAAATGTTCTTCGCGCCGACGCACCACGGCTCCTTTTGTTCGGATTCGGCATAAGCCTGACCGATCAGGCGGAAGGTGGACGGGTTGAGCCTGCCCTCGGGGTGCATCTGATCGCCGATGGAGCAGCCCGCGCCCAGCGCCTGCGAAAGCGCGACCTCATACCGCAGGGCGTTGGGGTGCTTGAAGCCGCCGAATTCGCCCCAGGAGCGGTGGAATTTGCCCGTCATGCCGAGGAAATCAACACCGAGGGTGCGCACATAAGCCGCCGAGAGCGGAAAATGGTCGTAGCCCCAGCCGCCGGTGGGCAGGCTTTCCAGCTCCAGATGGGTGTCGGCGTCGATCAGGTCGCGGCGGCCCTTGGTCACGTGGCCGCTGTTGTGGAAGATCGTGGCGGTCGGGCTGTGCCTGCGCACCACGCGCTCCACCTCGTCGAGATAATGACGGTAAACCTGTTTGCCGAACGCTTCCACGTCTTCATCTTTCGTGAAATCCAGCCCCATGGCGGTCATGTCGCGGCGGCACTTGGCGCACCAGCAGGAGCGCTCCG
>JAFTEL010000101.1 GCA_017453685.1 Clostridia bacterium | reverse complement strand
TTAGGGATATACTTGGGGTTGGGCAGCTTTTCTGCTTTTAATCCCATCTTTTTCATCACCCGATACAATCCCGTGATCGACCGTGTATAGCCTCTCTGCCGGAGCTTGACCCAAAACACAACCAATCCTGTATTGACGTTTCGCTTCCTCATATCGGCAATCAGTTTCAGTTCGGCTTCCGTGTGCTGGTTGGGATGATGCTGCGGTCGGTGGGATTTATCCGCCAGGGATTGCAGCGTTCCATCATAACGTTTCTTCCAGCGGTAAATGTATTGCCGGTTTACATCGTACCTGTTTGCTGCCTTTGTGACGCCGTATTTGTCGGCATATGCGATTACTGCTTGACGAAACCTTGCTTTTTGTGTTACAGTTTCCGTGACGAATGACCTCCTGTTGCTTTTTTTGTCTAGCAACTTAACTGTAACACTTGGAGTCCTCATTCGTCACTTCTTTTTTTCACCGTGTAACACATCTATTGTAAACCTACATTTTTTGGCGGACAGCCGTTTGAGCGGATAGCCAATAGCCGATAGCGGATAGCAGATGGTTTTGAATTGATTTCACTTTACAACCATCGAAAAAAGCGATATAATGACACAGACAGATTTTCGGGAGGTTTTTGTGATGCCGAAACGCACGGATTATATCAGCTGGTATGAGTATTTCATGTGCATCGCCCTGCTTTCCGCCCGGCGCAGCAAGGACCCGAACACGCAGGTCGGCGCCTGCATCGTGAACAACGACAATAAGATTCTTTCCGTCGGTTACAACGGCTTCCCGCTCGGGTGCAGCGACGAGGAGTTCCCCTGGGAGCGCACCGGCGAACTATACGACACCAAATATGCCTACGTCTGCCACGCGGAATTGAACGCCATCCTCAACCACGCGGGCGGCTCGCTCAAGGGCAGCAAAATTTACGTGGCGCTGTTCCCCTGCAACGAGTGCGCCAAGGCGATCATTCAGGCGGGCATCACCGAGGTCGTTTATCTGTCCGATAAATATGCCGACACGCCCGGCACCCGCGCCTCCAAACGGATGCTCAGCGCCGCCGGCGTGAAGCTGCGCAAGGTGACGCTGCCGCACAGCAGCCTGACCATCAGCTTCGATGAAGCGCTGGTTTAATGCCGCAAGGAGGATTCTTTATGCTGCAGATCAACGATTTTTCCAAGACTTATGCGAGCGGCGTCAAGGCCGTTGACGGTCTGACGCTCCACGTCGAACCCGGCGACATCTACGCTTTTATCGGTCACAACGGCGCGGGCAAGACCACCACGCTCAAGGCGTGCGCCGGCGTGCTCGATTTCAACGAGGGCGAGATCCTCATCGACGGCGTCTCCGTGCGGGACGATCCCGTGGCGTGCAAGAAAAAGATCGCCTACATCCCCGACAATCCCGATATTTACGAGCACCTGACGGGGATTCAATATCTGAATTTCATTTCCGATATTTTCAAGATCTCGCCCGTGCAGCGCAACGAGCGCATCACCAGATACGCCGAGCTGTTTGAGATCAAGGGCAGTCTGGGCGACGTGATCTCGTCCTATTCCCACGGCATGAAGCAAAAGCTCGCCATCATTTCCGCGCTCATCCATGACCCGAAGCTGTGGCTGCTCGACGAGCCGTTCGTCGGGCTTGACCCCAAGGCGACCCACCTGCTCAAGGGCATCATGGCGGAACGCTGTGCTGAGGGCTGCGCTGTATTTTTTTCCACTCACGTTCTGGAAGTCGCCGAAAAGCTCTGCAACAAAGTCGCTATTATCAAGCAGGGCAGACTCATGGCGAGCGGCACGATGGAGGAAGTGAAGGGCAGCGCGAGCCTGGAAGAAATGTTCATGGAGGTTACGGAAAACGACCATGAAGCTTAACGAGATTTTCCTGCTTTTCCGCGTGCAGCTTCTGGGCTTTTTCGGCGTGAATCAAACCAAAAAAGCCAAGACCGCCGGCGGCAAACGCAAACCGCGCGGCTTCGTTTACATGGCGCTGATCTCCGCCGCCGCGCTGTTATATTTTTCGGCGCAGTACAGCATCATGATCGCGATGACGGTCGAATCGGGCGCGGCGTCGCCCAGAACGCTGCCGCTGTTCATGAGCTTCGCGTGCGTCCTGATGGTGCTGCTTTCCACGCTGTTAAAGGCTTCGCCGACGTTGTTCGGCGAGGGCGACACCGATATTCTCATGTCGCTGCCCGTCAGGAGCTCCAGCATCATCGCCAGCCGTATTTTAGTGCTTTACGCCATGGATTTCTTCTATACGGCGGCACTGCTGATCCCCATGGGCGTGGTCTATGTGATCCGCTTTCATCCGTCCGCGCTCGGCATTGCGCTGTTCGCGGTTCTCTTTTTCATCATCCCGCTGCTGCCCTGTGTGCTCGGCGGCGTGTTCGGCACGATCATTGAGATCCTGACCGCGAAATTCGGCAGGAGCAACCTGCTGCGCAACTTCCTTTCCGTACTGTTCGTCGTGGCGGTGATGGCGTCGTCTTTCGCGTTTTCCAACGGTAATCCGGAACAGATGGCGAAGACGTTTGAAAACGTATGCAATAAAGCTGCAAAAATATACATCCCTCTGCCGTGGATCGCGGACGCCTTCTGCGACGGCAGCGTGGTAAAATTCCTGCTGTTCACCGGCGTTTCGCTGGCGGCTTTCGCGCTGTTCTGTCTGGTGGTCGGCAGCAAATTCAAAACGCTCGTCGGTGTGGTGAGGGCGCGGCGCTCCGGCCGCAGCTACAAGCTCTCCGCCGAAAAGAACGGCACCCCGTTCAAGGCTCTCTACCGTAAGGAACTCAAACGCTTCTTCTCGTCCAACACCTACTTTATGAATTTCGGTTTCGGCATGGTCGCCGCTCCGCTCTCGACCATCGCCGCCGTGATTTTCCGCGGGCGCATCCTTGAGATGTTCAGCAGCGACGCCGCGTTTATGCGCGCCGTGCCGTTCATCCTGAGCTTTTTCATCTGCATGAGCGCCACCACCGCCTGCTCCGTCTCGCTGGAGGGGCGCCACTTCGCCCTGCTGCGTTCGCTCCCCGTCGACGCGAAGGATCTGCTGCGCTCCAAGCTCGCGGTCAACCTCACGGTCACGGGTCCGGTTTCGCTGCTGTGCGGCGCCGTGCTGGCGGCGGCGTTCGGGATGGCGCCGGTCGAAGCCTGCGCCGTCATCGTTCTGCCGCAGCTTTACGCCGTGCTGTCCGCCGTCCTCGGTTTGATGGCGAATCTGCGCTATCCGATGATGGACTGGAAAGCCGAGGTCACCCCCATCAAGCAGAGCGCCGCCACCTTCATCGCCGTGGTCGGGTTCATGCCGCTGAGCGTTGTGCCGGCGATCATCGTCATGGTCTTTACGCCGTTCTATCCCCTCGTCGTGTCCGCGCTGGCAGTCGTGCTGGCGCTGGTCGGCGCGCTTTGCTACCGCAGCCTGATGAAGCACGCGGAAGAGAAGATCCGCGCTATTTCCGCATAAAAAGCGGGAAATAGGGAAAAATTACCCGTTGACAAGCAAATTTGCGTGTGCTATAATGCACAATGTATCAAAAGATTTTGGTAATTACTCTCGCTTTGAGATGTGAAAGGATAGGTGCATTTCCATGAAAAAAGCTTTAGCGGCACTGCTTGTGCTCGTCTTTATGTTCTCGACGACGATGTTCGTCTCCGCGCTGATCAGCCCGGTTTCGCCCATTATTGAGGACAATACCACCACTTCGCCGACGCGTCCGCCCAGACCGACCACGGCGCCCACCACCCCCTCCAAGCCCACGACCGCGCCCACCACGCCCAGCACCGACAAGAACGGTACGGACAAGAACGGCACCGACATCAACGGCACCGATAAGAACGGCACGGACATCAACGGCACCGACAAGAACGGCACCGACATCAACGGTACCGACAAGAACGGCACCGATAAAAACGGCAACACCCGCACCGCGAGACCCGACCGTAATCCCTCCGCCCCCGGCACCGGCTTCGGCGGCGGCACGGTCAGCACCGCCATGGCGGCTGTCGTTGCGGTTGCCTCCCTCTGCGGCGCAGGCGTTCTGCTCGCCAAGAAAAAGGAAGACTGATTTTTCCGCATCCTCTAACATATCGTCCCTCAAGCCCCGTTTCTTTACGGATTCGGGGCTTGAATATTAGGGAAACACTGATTAAAAAACAAATATTCTATATTAGCAATATGGAATCAAAAAGGAAACAAACTGTGCTATAATAGGAGCAGAAAAAAGCACAGGAGTGATGAAGATGGCGCAGCAGACCTTCAGCGATATGGAATA
>JAFTEL010000100.1 GCA_017453685.1 Clostridia bacterium | reverse complement strand
TCGGGCTTGTCGGAGCCGTAGCGCTCCATCGCCTCCTGATACGTCAGGCGCGGGATGGGTGTCGCCACGTCAACGTCAAGCACCTCTTTGAACAACCGTTTGACGTAGCCCTCGCCGATGGCCAGAACGTCATCCATTTCCACAAAGGACATTTCCAGGTCGATCTGGGTGAATTCGGGCTGACGGTCCGCGCGCAGGTCCTCGTCGCGGAAGCAGCGGGCGATCTGCATATAGCGGTCAAAGCCCGCCACCATGGAAAGCTGCTTATAAAGCTGCGGCGACTGCGGCAGGGCATAGAAGCTGCCCTTGTGCACACGGCTGGGCACGATATAATCGCGCGCACCCTCGGGGGTGGAGCGGATGAGGATGGGCGTTTCGATCTCAACAAAGCCGTTCTCGTCAAAATAATCACGCGTGACCTTGGCGATCTTGTGGCGCAGGAGAATGTTCGCCTGCAGATCGGGTCTGCGCAGGTCAAGATAACGGTATTTCAGGCGGGTCAGCTCCGAGGTCTGGCAGTTCGGCACGATGTCGAACGGCGGCGTCTCGCTCTTGGAGAGCACGCGCAAATCGTTCACTTCGATCTCGATCTCGCCGGTCGGTATCTCGGTGTTCTTGGAAGAACGCTCGCGCACGACGCCCTTGGCCATGAGCACGAATTCGCTGCGCGCGGCAAAAGCTTTATCGAAGATCGCTCTGTCGGTATTATCGTCAAACGCCAGCTGCACGATGCCCGTGCGGTCGCGCAGGTCGATGAAGATCAGCGCGCCGAGGTCGCGCTGGCGCTGTACCCAGCCCGCGACCGTCACTTCACGGCCGACGTCGCTCACGCGCAGCGTGCCGCAATAATCCGTCCGTTTCAGTCCTGTCATAAAGTCCATGATATCTCTTCCTTTCGGTTGCGTTCTTTATTCCGGCTTGCCCAAAAGCTGAGCAAGGTCAATTCCATCCATCGTTTCACCGCCGGCGATCTTTGCCATTTCGGCTTGGATCAGGTAGTTTTCAAATGCGTCGTCAAAGCCGTCCAGCGGCAGCTGAACGCCGTCTCCGCCGTCCATATTCTTCACGGTCACAACGCCGCTTTCCAGTTCGCTCTCGCCGATGACGACGGTGTTGCGGGCGCCTATCTTGTTGGCGTATTTCATCTGCGCCTTGACCGAACGGCCGAGCACGTCATACTGTACGGAAACGCCGTTTTCGCGCATGGAGTAGGCAAGCTGCGCCGCCTTGCAGTTGGCATCGTCGCCCATGGTGACGAAGAACAGGTCGGTCCGTTCCTCTTCGGGCAGGGGCGTATGCTGCGCCATGAGGAGCAGCATCAGGCGTTCGATGCCCAAAGCGAAGCCGAGCGCCGGGGTCGCACTGCCGCCGAGCTCTTCCGCCAAGCCGTCGTAACGGCCGCCGCCGCAGACCGTGCCCTGCGCGCCGATCTGCGTGGAAACGAATTCAAACACCGTGCGGGTGTAATAATCCAGCCCGCGCACGATGGTCGGGTTGACGACGTAGGGGATATTCATCGCGTCAAGGTGGCTCTTGACCGCGTCAAAATGCGCGGCGCAGTCAGCGCAGATATAGTCAAGCACCTTCGGCGCGTTTTGAGCGATTTCCTGACATTCGGGGTTCTTGCAGTCGAGAATCCGCATGGGGTTGCGCTCCAGCCGGTCAAGGCAGGTCGGGCAAAGCTGCGCCTTCTGCGCTTCAAAAAATTCCCGCAGCGCCTTGTGATAGAGCTTGCGGCAGTCCGGACAGCCGATGGAGTTGAGCTCCAGCGTCAGCCCCTCCACCCCAAGGAAGGAGAAAAGCTGATGCGCCAGGCTGATCAGTTCCGCGTCCGCCGCGGGCGAAGCGGTGCCGATGCACTCCACGCCGAACTGGTGGAATTCGCGCAGACGGCCTGCCTGCGGCTTTTCGTAGCGATAGCACGAGGTCAGGTAGCTGACCTTCTGCGGCAGCGGCTCATTGAAAAGCCCGTGCTCCAGAAAAGCGCGCATCGCGCCCGCCGTCCCCTCCGGCCGGAGGGTGATGGAACGGCCGCCTTTATCGTCAAAGGTATACATCTCTTTTTGCACCACGTCGGTGGTGTCGCCCACGCCGCGGCTGAACAGCTCGGTGTGTTCAAAAACGGGGGTGCGAATTTCTTTGAAGCCGAACTTCGCGGCGATGTCGAGCATCGTCTGCTCCACATAGCGGTTTTTGTAGCTGTCGCACGGCAGCAAGTCCTGCGTGCCTTTAATCGCTTTCGTTACCAGTGCCATAGGTACTTTTCCTTTCGGGTTATAAACAGAGAGGCGGACAGCATCTGTCCGCCCCAAAAGATGCAAAATTTATTTTGGGTTCACGATATCGCGCCAATCGAGGTCGCCGCGCTCGAGGCTGTGAATGATCGCCTCGGCGGTCGCGATGTTGGTGGCGACCGGAATGTTGTGCACGTCGCACAGGCGAAGCAGCGTCGATTCGTTCGGCTCATGCGGCTTGGGGTTGAGCGGATCGCGGAATAGCAGAAGAAGGTCGATCTCGTTGCAGGCAATGCGCGCAGCGATCTGCTGGTCGCCGCCCTGCGAACCGCCGAGGAAGCTCTGAATCTGCAGACCCGTCGCTTCGCTGACCATTTTGCCGGTCGTGCCTGTCGCGCAAAGCGAATGGCGGCTGAGGATGCCGCAGTAGGCAATGCAAAACTGCGTCATCAACTCTTTTTTCGCGTCGTGTGCAATTAAAGCGATGTTCATAGAGTGCCCCTTTCCGCTGTCAGATAAGCCGGAACAAACGCGGCCAAGCAAGCCGCTCGTCATTTAAGTAAACGCTGATTCAATCGGGGTGCCTGCGGTTTAATCAGTATTCACCTAAATATCATATTAGCAAATATTTTTTGATAAGTCAAAGATTTTATAAAAGAATTTTCAAAAAAGCTCAGTCGATCTGAAGCAGGACGCGCTTGCCGTTAAGACGCTCGGCGATGCGGTCAAACGCTTTCATGGCTTTGCCCTTTTCGTTCATCGCCTGCCCGCGGCTCATGCCGAACGTCACGGCAGGGTCAGCCGGCACGACGCCGATCAGGCGCAGATGCGTGCAGTCGATCACCTCGTCGATGTTCAGCAGTTTCCCCTTGGCGACCGATCTGGAATCAAAGCGGTTGATGATCAGGCGGCTGTCGGCAACGCCCGAACGGCTCAGCGTATCCGCCGCGACCTGACCGCTGCGCACGCAGACCTCATCGGGCGTGGCAACGATCAAGGCAAGCTGCGCCGCCGCTGCGGCCAGCTCCAGCCCGAACCCGATGCCCGCGGGGGAATCAAACAGGATGAAATCAAACGCCTCATCGTAAGCCGCCGCCAGCTCGCGCATGGCTTCGGGCGTGTACGCCGATTCAAAATCGGACGGCGCGCTGAGCAGCGATACGCCGCCTGCCACCGCGGTGAGCGCCTGCTCGGGGGTACAGCGCTTTTGGATCACGTCGCCCCAGTGGAACAGCAGTTCGGCGCCCGCGCCGAGGATCAGATCAAGGCTGCGCAGACCGATATCGCAATCCACCAAAAGGACGCGATAACCGCTGCGCTGCAGCGCCAAAGCCAGCCCCGCGGAAACGGAGGACTTGCCGACGCCGCCTTTGCCCGACGCGATCACGATACGTTTTGCCATAGTACGCCTCACCTGCTGAAAAAATCAAATTACATGGCTTCCAGTTCTTCCTGCGAAAGCAGGTGGATGCCGCGGTCGCTCAACGCGTCGATCGCCTTGTCGTTATCGGCGACGCGGAAGATCATATAAGCTGCATTCTTCTTGCGGGCGGTGAAAGCGTAGACATATTCCACGTTGATCTGAGCCTCGCGCAGCGTGCAGAGAATTTTATAGAGGGAACCCGGGGTGTCGGGCAGTTCCACCGCCAGCACGGGGGTAACGGAAAAAACGTAGCCCTCATCCTTGAGCACGCAGGCGGCTTTGTAGGAGTCGTTGACGATGATACGAACGATGCCGAAATTCTCGGTCTCCGCCACGGAGAGCGCGCGCATATCGATCTGGTTGCGGTTGAGCACCTCAGTGAATTTTTCAAGCGCGCCGGGCGTATTCTCGACGAATGCCGAAATTTGCTTTACGGTCATTTCAAGTACCTCCTTATGATCAATAGAGATTGCGTTTATCAATGACGCGAACGGCCTTGCCCTCGCTGCGCACGATGGTCTTGGGCGCGACGAGACGAACCTTGGCGTAAATGCCGAGCATGGCCTTCATGGCGTCGATCAGTTCTTTTTCTTTCACGGAGATGGCGCTGAGGGAATCGGAGAACATCTCCGGCGTCATTTCCACGTTGACCTCGAGCACGTCGCTGTTGTGCTCGCGGCTGACGATGATCTGATAGTTGGCGGGATAGCCCTTGTTGATGAGCACCGCCTCGATCTGCGACGGGAAGACGTTGACGCCCTTGACGATGAGCATATCGTCGCTCCGGCCCATGGGCTTGGACATTTTGCGGAAGGTGCGTCCGCAGGAGCAGGGCTCGTTGTGGATGACGCAGATATCCTTGGTGCGGTAGCGCAGCAGCGGGAACGCCTCTTTGGTGATGCTGGTGAACACCAGTTCGCCCTTTTCGCCGTCCGGCAGTACTTCGCCGGTCTTGGGGTTGATGATCTCGGCGATAAAGTGGTCTTCATTGATGTGCATACCGGTCTGCTCGGAACATTCAAACGCAACGCCGGGGCCGGAAATCTCGGTCAGGCCATAAATATCATAAGCCTTGAGACCGAGCTGCTGCTCAATATCGTGCCTCATTTCCTGCGTCCACGCTTCGGCGCCGAAGATGCCCGCCTTGAGCTTGATCTGATCGCGCACGCCGCGCTCGTGGATACTTTCCGCCAGATAGGCGGCGTAGGACGGGGTACAGCAGAGAATGGTCGCGCCCAGGTCGCACATGAACTGGATCTGACGGTCGGTGTTGCCGGAGGACATGGGCAGCGTGAGCGAACCGATCTTGTGCGAGCCGCCGTTCAGACCGGCGCCGCCGGTGAACAAGCCGAAACCGTAGCTGACCTGAACCACGTCGTCCTTCGTGCAGCCGGCCGCGGTCAGAGCGCGGGCGCAGCACTCATCCCACAGGTCAATATCGTGCTGGGTATAGAACGCCACCACGCGCTTGCCGGTGGTGCCGCTGGTGGACTGGATGCGCACGGCGTCCCGCATCGGAACAGCCAAGAGCCCCGTCGGATACGCTTCGCGCAGATCGTCCTTGGTCAGGAAGGGCAGCTTGTGCAGATCTTCAACGCCCTTGATATCGCCGGGTTCGATGCCTTTTTCTTTGAGCAGATTGCGATAATAGGGAACGTTATCATAAACATGGTGAACGGTTTTGACCAGCCGTTCATCCTGCCAGGCACGAAGCTGATCGCGTGACGCACATTCGATCTCAGGGGCGAAATACTTTTCCATAGGGTCTCATCCTTTCTTTTCACAAAACACTGATTGATTCATACTAACACGAATCAAAACCCCTGTAAATAACATAGGAGCATTATAAATATTATTTTTTCTCGCCCGCTTTTTTGTAACGATCCAAATGGAAATCGAAATCGATGCGGTTGAGTTTGAACTCTTTCTGGAAGCGGAACTCACCCAGCGACTTTTCAAAGCGGCTGAGGTGGGAGTATTCTTCTTCCTTTTTGTCATAGACGAAATCGAACGGGCGTTTGTCGAGCGAATCATACAGTTCGCTCGCCGTTTGACACATCGTCTCGCCCTTGACAGCGGTCGCCGCCAAAAGGATCACGTCGCGATCCGTCGGCAGCGTGATCTGCGCCGCACCCTTGGTCGGCAGGAAATATTTGAAGAAGCAGGCAGTCGCGCCGTAGACGTCGCCGCTCGTTTTGTGCAGATGCGTCATGACCAGACCGAGCGTTTCTTTTTTGATATAGCCCGTTTCGCCCAGCGCGTAAAGATCCCACGCGCCGACATTTTCGCGGGCGGAAAGGATATGCAGCGGGATGTGATCCTCACCGACTGTAAAGTAAACTTGCTTGTCATCTTTCACGGAGGCAACGAGCAAATAAATGCCGTCCGCTTTGGGGTCGACGTCGATCGTCTGACCGGCGCAGCGCACCGCGTTCACGCCGCTCGGCTTGATGGCAAACGGCACGCCGCCGCTGACCAGGCGTTCGGGCAGCAGCCGCTGCGAGAGACTGCAGCCGTCGAACACGCCGTCGTCACGATCCTCGTCCGCGCTTGCGGCAGCCAGATTGCAGGGCAATTCCACCGGTTCATAGACCGGCTGCGCGGCTTTTACTTGAATGGCTTTCGGCGTGACGGCAAAGGTGCGCACGGCGTAGGGCGCCAGATCGAAGACCAGCGCGCCGTCTTTGACCGTCGCTTCCCCCAGATAGCGCTCATCGCCCGTCACCTCTTCGGCGGCTTCGACGCCCGCGGCAAAGGAAAGCTTTACCCCTTTACACTCGTTCGACGTTCCGTTATTGACGCGGAGGATGATTTTATCGCTCTCCTGCGCTTTTTTGACGCAGCGCACGATGGCGGAATCATCGCTGACCGACAAGAGCGAAGCACTGTCGTCCCACGCGCCGTGGTGCGAATCGGTGAGGAACACCGCCATGGGCTGATTGAATTCGTTTGCCTGCCGCTGGGTCTGCGCCTCGCTCCAGGAACCGCCATGCGGATAGACGGCAAAGCCGAAACGGTTCAGACCGAGGTCGAGCAGGTTCATTTTGCTTTCTTCCCGATAGGGGTTGCGGGGCGTATGCACGCAGGTCAGGCGCAGGGTGGAGTCGTTCGGCTTATCCCAGCCGACGCGGCTGTCGCTGAAGACGCTCACGCCGAAGGAGCCATCCGGCTGCGTAATATCCGCCCACATCTGCGCGGGCACTTCATAGAGGCGGCGGGTGCTGTTGCCGCGCTCAATGACGCCCAGCCCCAGATCAAAAGCGGCGGTCGGGTTGGAGGCAGCCAGCGGGAAGGCGGCTTTGAGC
>JAFTEL010000099.1 GCA_017453685.1 Clostridia bacterium | reverse complement strand
GTCCGTTTGCCGGATTTTGATACGGTAGAGGAAGTGGAATATGAACCGCCGACGCTTCCCGCCTTTTTCGCGCCCGCTTCGCTTTGGGTGTATCAGGCCCGTTGGCTGGAGGTCACCTCTGTTTCGGGACCGCGGCATTTTCACGACAATAAGGCGACGATCGATTGCTTCAATTGCGACGCGGTCGAGGCGCAGGCCAATACGCCGGAGGGTCAGCCCGTTATCGCGCTGGAATATACGGGCTGGGATCGGCTCCGCTGGGGCGAAAGCGAAGTTCGTATGGTCGATGACGGCGGCGTTGTCGACCGCGTGGAAACGGTGACGGTCAACAGCAAAAGCTATCTGCGGCTTTGGATGGATTACGGTGAGGTGCAGGTCATTCAGACCGGCGTGACGCGCCCCGATTATATCGATATTCCCATCGACAGCGCGACCGATTCCTCGGTCACGCAGGGCAGTCTGACGCTCAACGGCACCGAGCTTGATTTCGGCGTCGGCGCGCTGGAAGCGGACAGCCACACCCACACCAACAAAGCGGTGCTGGATGATCTCGGCGCGGTTTACGTTGTCCCGAATTCAGCGATCAAAGCGGCGACCTACGAAACGCGCCCGATCAACGGCGTGCGACCGACTGAAGTGCCAACGGACGGTTATAGCGGTGCGGTCTATGCCGGATCGCCCCTGACGTTCCAGACCACGCAGACGCAGTCAATCACCATAACCGCCTTGACCAATAATGCGCTCTATTTCTATCCGGAATACGTCATCGAGTTCACCACCGGCGCGACCGCTCCGACCCTGACGCTGCCCGCTTCGGTCGAATGGGCTGACGAACTGACCGTGGAAGCCAACAAGCACTATCAGATCTCCATCGTAAACAACATCGCGCTGTGGTGCGCCGTTGATGTTGAAGTCGAGGAGGAAGAAGAATGAGCCTGCTGCGCCGCAGAATGATGCAGAGTTCAAAGGGCTTTGTATACACTTATCGTGCGGTCGAAGGCGGTACGCCGCTGGATGACGGATGGGTTTATACAAGAACAAGCTTTCCGACTATTACGAGTTTCACGACTTTCTCAAACGCGGATAACATCTTCGTCGTAAACGTGAACCATGGCGGTTCGGTCGCCTATATCAGCATACCGGAGCACGAGTATGCAGAGAACTGTTCTCTTGAAATCGAAGCTTCATACGAAAACACCTGTTTGGGTTTCACTCTGTCTGACGGTGAACGGATTGCGCAAGCCGTTCTCACGAAATGGGGCAACAGGTACGTTTGCATGCCTGCCAATGCGTCCGGAGCAGGTGCTGCAACACGAAACACTTCACCTGAAATCTATTACACCGTAAGGATCGAAAAGCGAGGAAATCAAGGCTCGTTTTATTTGAACGATGAGTTGATTGCGGGAAACCTTGCCTGCAAGCTCATATCCGATATGACGTGTTACAAAAGCTTCACAAAGGTTTCTGTCGGCTTCGATTGCGCGGGCAGTTGGGGCGCCGGTGATCGCGGCGTTGCGAAGATCAAGAAAATCATTTATAAGGAGTGGTAATGGAATGGCAAAAAAGAATCGCAGCTACGGCAAACTCGAAGACGGAAAACTCATCTACGCGCCGAACAAGCTGAAAAGCACGATCGAGGATGAAGAGGGCAACCGGATCGCCGTGCAGATCATCAACGCCTCGGCGGCGCAGTACGCCATGAGCGGCTGGCTGCCGATCCTGAGAGCGACGCCGCCTGAACCGACGGAGGACGGCTTTTTTTATCCGACATATGATGTAAAGAACGGTATTATTACCGAAAAATTCGTATTTGAGGAGGATGAGGAATGATCCATGCATTTTTGGTTTTGCCGGGACTGTATGCATCTGCTTTCATTTTCTGGATGAGGGGGTTCGCTGATGCGCTCCCCGTTTAACCGCCCTTCTGTCCAGACCACGCCGTTCAAAAAGGTCGGCGGCTGGAAATGCGGCTATCACACCGGCGTTGACCGTGTCTGCAGCACGGACAAGACGATCGTCGCCATTGCCAACGGCACAGTGCAGCGCGTGAACGACTGCGGCAGCAGCTACGGCAACCATATCGTTTATCGCACGAGCGACGGGATCGTGGTGCTGTGCGCGCATCTGGCAGAGAAACCGACCGTCAAGGCCGGCGAAACGATCCAAGCGGGGCAAAAGCTCGGCGTTATGGGCAACACCGGCAACAGCACGGGTCCCCATCTGCATATTGAGCTGCAGAAGGCGGCGCAGTGGCGCTATGCCGAAAACCTGCTTGATCCGAACCACTATATCGACTGGTATCTGTTTTCCGAATCGGAGGAGGAGTTTATGGAACGAACATGGAAAAACGGCGCGACAAAAGAGCAAGTCTATCAGACCGTTGCCGACTGCAAGGAAAAACGCCGCTCCATCGGCTATTTGTCGCCGGGTGAAAAGGCTACCTGTACGGCGGTGACCGACGGCTGCTACCTCTTGCTTTACCGAACGGCGACCACGCAGAAATGCGGCTTTGTTTCGTATCACGGAGGGATCGTTCTTTGACGTTTATCAATGACTTTGTGAGCGCTTACGGTCTGACCATTGTTTATGCGGCGCTGACGGCGATCGCCGGCGCCGTGGGCGTTTGGGCAAAAAGGCTGATCGAGCGTTATCGCGATGACAAAACAAAAAGAGAGGTCGCCGAGATCTGCGTGCGGGCGGTGGAGCAGGTCTACCGCGATCTGCACGGCTCGGAAAAATTCCAAAAGTGCGCGGAGGCCATGGCCGAGATGCTCGCGCAGCGGGGCGTTCCCGTGACCGAGCTTGAGATCATGGTGCTTTGCGAGGCTGCTCTGGCGCAGTTCAACGGAGCATTTTCGCGGCAAAGTGTGGTGAAATGCGAAGATGAGTGAGGAAGACATTCTGCGCCGCCTGAACAAAAACGAAACGGATATCGCCGAACTGTTCGCCCGCACCAACAAAACGGCGGTGGAACTGGCGACCATTTCGCAAACCATGAAGAGCATCCTGGAAACGCTGCGCGAACTGAAAGACAGCATAGCCCATCAGCGAAAAAAGCCCGCCGAATACTGGGATAAACTGATTTGCGCGCTTATCAGCGCCGTTGTCGCCGCCATGGTCGGCACGCTGATCCCGTAACCGTTTTGCTCAAATCAAAACAGCCTCGAACCATAATCGGTTCGAGGCTGTTTGCGCTATTTGTGATGACTGTCTGAGGTCTGCGTCGAGTCTAAATACTTTTTATAGTTTTCGTCGAGCTTGCTTTCGTCAACACTCAGCGGCTGCTTTCTGTCGGAGTTGATATCCTCCGGCACCATATCCGCCAGACTGTCGAAAACGAAGGTGGAACGGGAACCTCTCGCGCTTTGTTTCTTTTTGCGAAGCAGCATCCTCTTCTTGTAGAACATATAACAGAGAGCAAAGGATATGGCCTGGAAAATGACGTAACGCCAGTATTTGTTGACGTCAATGTAGTTGCTCACGCCCTCAGCAGTATTCACGACACGGAGCACACCGGTAATGGTGATGAAAAAGAAGTGGTCGAAAATGGCCAGCCAGATGGAGCCGGTCGCTCTGACGCACAGACACCATTTGAAGGAAAGGAAGAACTCAAATACCAGATAAAAAAGGCAGAGCGGGATCAGGCGGCCGAGGGGAATTCTGGTGATTTTGGAAAGGGGAACGATCAGATACCAAATGAAATAAAAGATGGATACGATGAAAGCAGTTTGTACGAACCCGAATTTGGCGCGCCCCATGCGAAGGATGACGCCGCGGAACAGGAATTCAAGCATGAAAGAGGACAGCGCGCTGATGACGATCAAAAGCAGAATGTTTGCCGCCCAGTCGACGAACCCGACGGAGGAGTGCGGCTGGTTGTAGGCAAAAACCGTCAGACGCGGCGAGCCGCCCTTGATCAAAACGATCAGGATATCGATCAGATAGGCGGGAATGAAAGCCAAAGAAAAGAAAATCGCTTTTTTGAGGGCGCTGATGATGGCGCGCGGATCGGGCGGAAGCCCCAGATTTTTCGGCTTCAGGCGCGCCGAATACATGAAGATGAACAGGATGATCACGCCGAAGATCTTGCTGATGGCGCCTCTTGTCTGAATGTTCTTCTGATTGATCAGGAAAAAGTATTCAAACGCATTGACGATCAGGCAGAACAGGAAGGCGTTGAGCATCTTGCAAAAGGTGCGGTCGGAAAAAACGTTGACAACGGCGCGGAAAAAGCGGTGCTTCTTTTTGCCGTGATGGGAGGACGAGTGCTTGTGAGAAGAATGCGTGTGCGCGGTTTCGGAGGCTTGACCTTCCGACGGCTCGGCCGTCAGGTCGGATTCTTTCTTACCTTCCAAATCGTCGTGCAGCCCGGAAGACTGCTGCATGATAATGGGTTTGACCGGTGCTTTGAAGTTTGAGCGCATTTCCGCTTCGCCGAATTCTTTCATCAAATCCTCTTTTTTGGACAAAGCACTCACTCCTTGTTTAACAAATGATACTTATTTATATTAGCACAGGAACGATTTTCTGTCAATGCCTTTCCTTGACTGGCACAGTTTGTACGGTGCGGCAGCGCCGGGAGCCCATGATATTGTGGTATAAAATGGGAATTTAGAAAATTTGTAAAAATTTTTTTCGATTTTCCTTGACAAATCCCTTATGGGGTATTATAATCTCACCGTATAGATGTGTTTCCCTGTTTCATTCTGTTTGAAAGGAGCTTTGACAATATGAAGCACTACGTCAAACCAGAACTTGATATTGTTGAGTTTCAATTGAATATTGACATCGTCACCGAGTCAGACGGCTTTGAAGATCCTTTCGGCGGTATGGGCTTTAACGGCACCGATGAAATCTTTATCGGTGAAGAAGAAGGTTACGTTGTCTGATCGTTTTTGTTGATTCAGCCACTTCACTTTTGTGAGGTGGCTTTTTTGTTAAGGCAACACCGCACAATTCAAGTGTGCGGATTGCGCCGTATAATTCTTCGTCAGATTGTACAAGATTTCCGCAGGAAGGCTGGCGCCTTTCAAGGAAAGATTGTGCAAGATGACGGAACAAGGATCAAGCAAGGCGTGCGCTGCGAATTGTGCGGTGCTGCCTTAAGAGGTTGGTTTCGGAGATGAGAGAATGAAAACAAAACGCATTTTTGACGCCGACGGCGATGTTTTCTCGTTTGATTCCGTTGTGGTCGACTGTGTCCCCGTCAAAAACGGTTACGCGCTTGCGCTCGAGCAAACGGCGTTCTTTCCGGGCGGCGGCGGTCAAAGCCCCGATGAGGGAACGGTCAACGGTGAAAGCGTCAGGGAAGTGTTTGAAAAGCAGGGCATGATCTGGCACGTGACGCCGTCGCCGTATCCCGCGGGAACGAGCGTGCACGGCGAGGTGGATGCGCGCCTTCGCTTCCGTCGGATGCAGCAGCACAGCGGCGAGCACGTGCTCAGCGGTATTGCGCACAGTGAATACGGCTGTGAAAACGTTGGCTTTCACATGGGCGAAAACTACGTTACGGTTGATTTTGACCGCCCGCTGACGGCGGAACAGATCGCGGATATCGAAAAGAAAGCGAACGAGGCGGTCTATGCAAACGCCGCCATCCGCTGTGTATTTCCGAGCGCGGAAGAACTGGCGGCGATGTCCTACCGCAGCAAGCTGGAACTGACGGAAAACGTCCGCATCGTCATCATCGAGGGTTATGACGCCTGCGCCTGCTGCGCGCCCCACGTGCGCCGCACGGGTGAGATCGGTCTGATCAAAGTGCTGTCCTTCATGAACTATAAGGGCGGCGTGCGGCTGACGGTCAAGAGCGGCGGCGACGCGCTGGCGGATTACGCCGCCAAGTGCGTGCAGACGAGCGAACTCATCGCCCTGCTCTGCGCGAAGGAAGAAAAAATCGTTGAAACGGTTCACAATCTGCAGGAGGAGACGGGGCGCCTTCGCTTCGCTCTTGGTCAGGAGCAGCGCAGCCGGGTCGCGGCGATGGTTGCAGCGATCAAGCCGACCGCGGGCAACGCCGTGCTGTTTTGCGACGGTCTTTCGGCGGATTCGCTGCGCTTTGCCGTGAACGAGGGCGTCGCCAAAGTCGGCGGCCTGTTTGCCGCGTTCACACCGGCTGAGAACGGCTATCGCTACTGCATGGGCAGCGCGAGCGTGAATCTGAGCGATTACGCGAAAACACTGCATGCCGCGCTCGGCGGCCGGGGCGGCGGCAAGCCGAACATGATCCAGGGCAGCGTTGCGGCGGATCAAAAAAGCATCGAAGACTTTGTGATGAAGAACGGGTGAGAGTATGAAAGAACAATGGTTATACGGTGAAGAGGGCTTTCAGAAAGCGCTGCCGCTGCGGCTGGAGGTGTTCTGCGACGAACAGCACTACCCCCGCGAAAAGGAGAGCGACGCGCAGGAAGAAGTCTCATGGCATTTATTTTTAGAGGAAAACGGCGAAACGCTCGCCACGGGACGCATCGTTGAAGAAGAACAGGGCGTCTGGCATTTCGGGCGCATCGCGGTCAAAAAACAGCAGCGGGGCAGGGGACTCGGCGAATCGGTAGTCAACGCCATGATCGCCAAAGCCAAAGCCCTCGGCGCGGCGGAACTGCGCGTTTCGGCGCAAACGTATGCCATTGGCTTTTATGAGCGGTTCGGGTTTTCCGTTTGCGGGCAGGAGTTCATGGACGAAAACCTGCCTCACGTGCCGATGTGCAAAAGCCTTGTATTTGACGGCTGCGCGTGGGTCGGTTTCCCCAACGCCAGAGAAGCGGTGATCGCCGAAAGCACGGTCACGCTCGAATCGGTCGACAACGTCAAGCTGCTGTGGTGCGGCTTGGGCTATACGCATCTGACCGTCAACGGTAAGCCGGTCGACGACGCGCTGCTTACGCCCGCCTGGTCGAATTACGAAAAGCGCGATCTCTCCATTATCAATATGCCCGTGCCCGACACGCTCATCCACCGCATCTATTACGTGGAAGCGGATATCACCGCCCTGGTTCATGCGGGCGAAAACACGTTTTCGTTCCATATCGGCAACGGCTGGTATGGGCAGCACGAGAGCCGCAACGAGGGTATGCGTCCCTACGGCGAACTCAAGCTCTGCTACAAGGTATTTTCCGGCGGCGAAACGGTCGCCGTGAGCGATGAAAGCGTTTATTACCGTTCCTCTTTCGTGACCCGCACCAACATCTATTTCGGCGAGACGCACGACGCCCGTCTGATCGGTTCGACCGACCGGCAGCCCGTTTCCGTTCTGCCCGCGCCGCTGTCTGTTCTCACCAAACAGACCTGTCCGCCCGACCGCGAGATCCGCACGATCACGCCGAAGGAGATCTACCGTTTCGGCGATACGGCGATCTACGATCTGGGCGAAAACGTGGCGGGCTATCCCAAGCTCGTCTTTCACGACGGCTGCCGCCGCGACGAGCGTGCTTTTGTGCGCTTCGCCGAGGAGCTGAACGCCGACGGTTCGCTGGATTTCCACAGCGCCGGCGGGGAATTCCGCATGCAGCGCGACGAATTCATTTTTGACGATCAGCAAAAAGACCACGTGTTCTATCCCTTGTTCACCTGGCACGCCTGCCGTTATTTCGAGGTGCAGGGCCGCGCGAGCGTGACGGAATACGCCGTGGTGCATACCGATATTCCCTGTATCTGCGATTATCATTCCGACGATGAAATGCTGGAATGGATCGTGCAGACCTATCTGCGCACCCAGCAGAACAACATCCATAACTGCGTGCCGTCCGATTGTCCGCACCGCGAGCGGCTGGGCTACACGGGCGACGGGCAGCTGACCTGCGGCACGGTGATGGACTGTTTCGACGCGAAAGAGCTCTATCAAAAATGGATGCGCGACATCGCCGACAGTCAGGATATTTTCGGCGGCCATGTGGAGCACACCGCGCCGTTTTACGGCGGCGGAGGAGGTCCCGGCGGCTGGGGCGGCGCGATCGTTTTCGTGCCGTGGGAGTATTATTTGCACTATCACGATAAATCCGTACTTGAACAATACTATCCGAATATGTTAAAATACTTACAATATATGGAAACGCACAGCGAAAACCATCTGGTCGTCCGCTCCGAAAAGGGCGGCTGGTGTCTGGGCGATTGGTGCACCCCCGACAAGATCGCGATCCCCGAACCGTTCGTCAACACTTATTTCTATATCAAGGCGGTGCGCATCTGCCGGCAGATCGCGCTGCTGTTCGGCAATGAAGCGCTGGCGGCGGATTTGGCGCAGCGGGATGAAACTGCGCAGGCGGCGATCCTGAGCGAGTATTATGACGCCGAAACGGGCTCGTTTGCCGGCGGGATTCAAGGCGCTGACGCTTTCGCGGTCGATCTGGGGCTGGGCGGCGAACGCACTTACCGTAATCTGCTCGCCAAATATGAGGCGCTGGGCAAGTTCGACACCGGCATTTTCGGCACGGATATCCTCGTCCGCGTGCTCTGCGAGCGGGGCGAGACCGCGCTGGCGAAGCGTCTGCTCACCTCGCGCGGCGGTATCGGCACGTTCGCCTATATGAAAGACCACGGCGCGACCACGCTGTGGGAGGATTGGGACGGCGGCAATTCACATTCTCACCCCATGTTCGGCGCGGTCGTGCGCTCCATCATCCAATATCTGAAATAACGCAATCCTGCAAGAAAGGGAAGATACCGTTTACGGTATCGCATGGCGATCATTATGCTGAAAATGTCGGTCATCATTCCGGTGTATAACAGCGAGAAATACCTGCCCCTGTGTCTTGATTCGCTGGTCAGACAGACCATCGACAAGTCGCAGCTTGAGGTGCTGCTCATTGACGACGGCTCCACCGACCGTTCCGCTCAGATCATCGACGCCTATGCGGAAAAATACCCCTTTTTCACATGCTACCATCTGGTGAACAAGGGGCAGTCCTCCGCCCGCAACTATGCGCTCAAACGCGCGCGCGGCACCTATATCAGCTTTTTGGATTCGGACGACGCCATCTCCGATAATCTTCTGGAGAAATACGTTCGCTTTTTTGACGAACACTATGACGAGACCGATCTGGTGACCTGCCGCGTGACCCGCGTGAACGAGGACGGCACGCACATGGCGCTCCATCCGCGTTACAACACGCTCAATGAAACCAAGGTGTACGATCTCAACGAGGGCGACAACATCTATATCGCCCACTCCTCCATGAATATCTGCATCAAGAACCGGTTTGAGAACAACATCACGTTCGACGCCTGCTCGTGGCAGGAGGATATGCGTCTGTGCATTGAGATCATCAAGGAAAAGCAGACGCTCGGCTTCGTTTCGGACTGCGATTATTTTTATTATCAGCACCCGGGCTCCACGGCGGGGCATCTGCACGGCTACTATATTTTTGAACTCATCACCGCTTTTTGGGAAAAGCTCTTTGCCGAATATCCCATCTACGTGCCCGATTTCATTCAGGGCTATTTCCTCAACGATTTTGAGTGGAAAACGCGGGGCAACAAGCTCATGCCTTACCACTATTCACCCGAAAAATTCGCCGAAGCGGAGCGGCGCATCGGCGCGCTGCTCGCGCGGCTGGATGACGATATCATCCGCGACTGCCCGTATCTCAGCGAAGGGCGCAAGAGCTTTATCATCCACCTCAACCACGCCTATGACGACACCTATGAATACGATGAAGTGCTGCGCGCCGTCATCCGCAAGATCGCGGTCAAGGGCAGCCGGCTCACGGTGGAAGGCCGCCTGAACACCTATCTGGCTGAGAAAGAAGGCTTCCGCGCCTATCTGGTCTGCGGCGATCAGAAAAAGGAACTGAAGCTGTCCTACTCCAACGCGACGCCGCGCTTCGATTCCCGCATCGCCTATCCGCATTTTGAATTCAGCGAGACCGTCGATCTCCGCCTGTATCAACGGGTGACGGTGGTTTGCGAATATGAGGGCTACCGTTACACCTGCAAGCTCACCTATTCCCAGTTCTGCGCCATCAACAACGTGCACAACAAGGCGTCGAGCGGCGGCTGTCTGGTGAGCATCAGCGGCGACAACGGCTTTGAAGTGCGGAAAATGCCGGCGCTGCTGCGCTTCCTTTCGCGGTTGGCTTGGTGCGTGCGCTTTGCCCTCAAGCATCCCAAAGCGTTCATCAACCGTCAGCTCAACTATCTGCCGATGAGCGGTCACATCTGGCTTTACAGCGACCGCGACGGTTTCACCGACAACGGCTATACACAGTTCAAACATGATTTTGCCAAGAATGACGGGATCAAACGCTATTACGTGACCCATTCGCTCAAAAACAAGAGCAAGCTGTTCACGCCCGAAGAATTGAAACACACGGTCGAGTGGGGCAGCCGCAGGCATTATCAGCTTTATTTTCACGCGCAAAAGCTCCTGACCGCCTATATCGAGGAGGACGTCTACACGCCCTTCGGCAAAGGGCCGATGCGCTTTTATACCGACCTGCACCGCCCCGAGATCATCTATCTGCAGCACGGCGTCATGCATGCCGATCTGTCGCACCTGTATTCCTATGAGGTCTGCTGCGCGGATAAAGTGGTGATATCCTCCGAATTTGAAAAGATCAAACTGACCCGCAAATATAACTACAAGCCCGAACAGCTTCTTCTCACGGGGATGCCGAGTCTCGATCTGATCCAAAAGAGCGAGAGCGAAAGGAAGATCATCTTTTCGCCCTCCTGGCGCAAAAACCTCATCGGGCAATACAAAAACGGCGTGCGGCACACGGCGGACGAAGTGTTCCTCAAATCGGTGTTTTATCAGGAAACGCAGGCGTTCCTCAATTCGCCCCGTCTGGCGCGGCTGCTCAGGCAATATGATTACACGCTCGATTTCAAGAACCATCCGATCTTCGAGCCGTACAACAAGTATATTTCCTCTTCGTGCGACCGCGTTCACCTCGTTTCCGGTTCGGCGGAGCTCGCCCAATACGCGCTGATGATCACGGACTTTTCATCCATCGTGTTCAATTTCGTCTATCTGGGGCGCCCCATCGTCTATTTCGCGCCGGATTATGAGCTGTTCCGTTCGGGCATGACGCACAGCTACAAGCGGCTGGATATCCCGCTGGAAAACGGCTTCGGACCCATGACGGAAACGGCGGACGCGCTGCTCGATGAATTGGAAGCCCTGCTGCAAAACGGCATGAAGCCCATCGAAAAATACCGCAAGCGCGGCGAGAGCTTCTTCCCGTACCGTGATAACCATTGTGAACGCTTATATAACGCGCTCATCAATTCATAACGTATCAGAATAATAAAGCCTCTTTCGGTCAAACTAACGACCGAAGGAGGCTTATTTGCTGTGAAAAGTCTGAAAGGAGGAGCGATTCGGGCATAAAGGTGAGATGTTTCATCTCTTTTTGTGCGAATTCTGAATCGTATGGCGATTATGATTCACGAAGATACGATCAAACTGCTGCGGGAGTGCTGCGCGGGCATCAAAATGGGCGTGGACTCCATTGACGAGGTGCTGCCCAAGGTGAAAAGCGACCAACTGAAAAACGTGCTGCAAAAGTCCAAGGAGGAGCATGAGCGCATCGAACGCGAAACGCAGGAAATGCTCGACGATTACGGCGACGACGGCAAGAACCCCAACCCCATGGCGGAGGGGATGTCGTGGCTGAAAACCAACATGATGCTCGGTTTTTCGTCAGATCCCGACAAAACCGTTTCCGGTCTGATCACCGACGGGTGCAGCATGGGCGTCAAATCGCTCAACCGCTACCTCAACCAGTATGAAGCGGCGGAGGAGCGGGTGAAGGACATTTCCAAAAAGCTCATCGCCGCCGAAGAGCATCTGGCGCAGGGCGTGCGGGATTATCTGTAAAAAATGCTTTCCGTTCTTTGTAACGGAAAGCATTAACTCTTTTTTTGTTTGTTTATTCGTTATAGCTGGCGCGGAACCCCTTGCCGATGATCTCGTTGGCTTCGGTGATGATCGTGAAGGTGTGCGGGTCGATGCGTCTCACGGTTTTGAGCACGCGCGAGACCTCGTTGCCGTGCAGCACGCAGATGAGCATTTTCTTTTCTTCCCCTGTGTAAGCGCCGGTGATCGGCACGATGCTCACGCCGCGCGGCGAATTGGCGGTGAGCGTTTGGGAAATCTCTTCCGCGCGGTCGGTGATGACCATGAGCATTTTGCTTTTGTTGAAGCCGTAGAGGATAAAGTCGATGGCTTTGGACGAAACGAAAATGACGATGGCGGCATACATCGCGCTTTCCACGTTGCGGAACACGATCGCCGCGATGGCGACAACGGTGATGTCGGCAGCCATGATGACCCGCCCGTAGGAAATGTGGGGCATGAGCAGCCGCAGCAGCCGCCCTAAAATATCGGTGCCGCCCGTGGTCGCGCCGCGGTTGAGCACCAGCGCCACCCCGACGCCGCAGCAGGCGCCGCCGAAAATGGCGGCAAGGAGCGGATTGGAGGTGTATTCAAACGGCTTGGAGTATTTCGCCATCACGTCGATGATGATGGAGAGCATCGCCGTGACCCAAAGGCTGCGGAACACGAAACGTTTGCCCACGAAGAACCACGACAGCACGAACAGCGGAATGTTCAGCGCGAAGTTGACCGCGCCGACAGGCAGCTTGGTCAGAAAGTTCACCACAATGGCAAGCCCCGAAAAGCCGCCCTGCGCGATCTGGTTGGGGACGTTGAAAATGTTGATGGCAAGGGCATAGAAAAAGCAGCCGATGAACCAGAACACGTTGTCGACCAAAAACTCCAGAACGTCTTCCTTTTTCAGTCCCTTGAAAAACTCTTTGATGCTTGACATATTGTTTTGCCGTTTTGTTCCTTTCGTTGCTTTATTCCGATTCTTCCTTGCAAATGGCGTCGAACAATTCCCGCAGCCGTTCGATACGGCCGTTGAGATACAGCCACCCGAACAGCGCCTCAAAGCCCGTCGCGCTGTGATACTGCGCCGTGGTCGCGCCGCGCGGCACATGGGTCACGCGGGCGTTGCGCCCGCGCTTGAACGCCTGCGTTTCCTCCTCGGTCAGCAGCGGCAGGATGCGCCGCATCGCTTCGTCCTGCGCCTGCGCGCTCACGTAGCGCACCGCCGCGCGGTGCAGATCGTCGGTCTTGCGATCCTTTTGCCGCGCCAGATATTCCCGCACCATGGTCTCATACACCGCGTCGCCCAGAAAGGCGAGGGTGATCGGGCTGAGCGCGTTCGGCTGACAGGGTTCGTCATTCAACAATCGGTTCAAGTTGATCCTCCGTTAGGATACATAATCAAATTCAAAATCGTAGATCACTACGGTGTCGCCTTCCTGAATGCCGTGTTCCACGAGACTGTCCAGTATCCCGCTGGTCTCCAGCACGCGCTGGAAGTACTGCAGCGCCTCATAGTCGTCTAAATCGGTGCGCTGCAATATCTTGAGCAGCCATTCCGCCTCCACAAAATAAACGCCGTCCTCCACGCGGATGGTGTAGTTCTGCCCCTTTTCCACGGGCAGCTCGGCGGGGGTGATCGTTTCGCGCTCATAGCGCACCACGGGCGGCAGCTTGGCCAGCTCGGCGGCCACGGCGTTGATCACCTGCTGCGTGCCCTCGGCGATGGGGGCGCACATGCGGTAAAAATCGTAACCGCGCTCGCGCATATAGTTTTCCAGTCGCTCCAGCTGTTCATCCGTCGCCAGATCGATTTTATTGGCCGCCACGATCTGCTTGCGTTTGGCGAGATCGGGGTTGAATTTTTCCAGCTCCGCGTTGATCTTTTCAAAATCCTCGATCGGGTCGCGCCCCTCGCTGCCGGCGGCGTCCAGAATATGCACGAGCATGCGGCAGCGCTCGACGTGGCGCAAAAACTCGTGCCCCAGCCCGACGCCGTCGCTCGCGCCTTCGATCAGACCCGGGATATCCGCGATCACGAAGGAGTTGCCTTCGCCCATGCTCACCACGCCCAGCACGGGGGTAATGGTGGTGAAATGATAGTCGGCAATGATGGGCTTCGCCTGACTGACCACGGAAATGAAGCTCGATTTGCCCACGTTCGGGAAGCCGAGCAGCCCGACGTCGGCGATCAGTTTCAGTTCCAGCGAAAGCTCCCATTCTTCGCCCGGCGCGCCGCTTTTGGCAAAGCGAGGCGCCTGACGGGTCGGCGTGGCGAAGTGGGGGTTGCCCCAGCCGCCCTTGCCGCCCTTCGCGGCGATGAACGGCTTATCGTCCGACAGATCGGCTAAGATCTTGCCCGTGGCGACGTCCTTCACCACGGTGCCCAGCGGCACGCGGATGATCAGATCTTCGCCCTTTTTGCCGTTCTTGCGCCCGGAAGAGCCGTTGGTGCCGGAGGGCGCGGTATATTTGCGTTTGTAGCGGAAGTCCGCGAGGGTGGACAGGTTGGTATCGACCTGAAACACCACGTCGCCGCCCTTGCCGCCGTCGCCGCCGTCCGGTCCGCCGGAGGCGACGAATTTTTCGCGGTGGAAGGCTACGGCGCCGTCGCCGCCCTTGCCGCCTTTTACAGTGATTTTCGCAATATCAACAAACATAATGGTTTTCCTTTAGATTTCGTGAATAAAAAGCCCGCTGAGCAGCTTCGGCTCAAACCAGGTCGATTTCGGCGGCATGACCATGCCCGCGTCGGCAATGGCGGTCAGGTCGTCGAGCGTGGTGGGGTACATCGAAAACGCCAGCTTCATGTCGGTCGTCGCGCGGCGTTCCAGTTCCTTCAGACCGCGGATGCCGCCCACGAAGTCGATGCGCTCATCCGTCCGCGGGTCGGTGATGCCCAGAATCGGCGCGATGAGGTTGTTCTGCAAAATGGAAACGTCCAGCCGCGCCACGGGGTCGTTCTCGTCGAACGTGCCATCCTTCGCTTTCAGGCAGTACCATTTGCCCTCACAGTAAAGACCGAAGGTGTGCTTTTCGGTGGGGCGGAACGGTTCGTCGCTGCCGACAAAGCGGAAGGTGAACGATTCACTGATGCGGGTGAGCAGTTGATCGAGCGTGTAGCCGTTGAGGTCGCGGATGACGCGGTTGTAATCCATGATGGCCAGCTCGTCGCAGGGGAACGAGACCGCTAAAAAGTAGTTGAATTCTTCATTGCCCGTGAAGTTCGGGTTCTCCGCGCGGCGTTTCAGACCGACCTTGACGGCGGAGGCGCAGCGATGGTGTCCGTCGGCAATATACAAAGCGTCCAGCGCGGCAAAGGCGTCGGTCAGCGCGGCGATCACGCCGTCGTCGTCCACGATCCAGACCGTCTGCGCCACGCCGTCGGCCACGAAGTCGTAGATCGGCTCGTGCTCGGCTTTCCAGCTTTCGATCAGGGCGCGGATGGCGCCGCCGTTTTTGTAGGTCAGAAAGATCGGTCCCGTGTGGGCGCTGCAGGTGTCCACGTGGCGGATACGATCCTGCTCTTTTTCCTCGCGGGTGTGCTCATGCTTTTTGATGCGGTTGCTGAGATAATCGTCAATGGAGGCGCAGCCGACCACGCCGGTCTGGCTTCTGCCGTCCATGATCTGACGGTAGAGGAAAAAACAGGGCTTGTCGTCCTTCTTGCAAATGCCCTTTTCAACGAGGGCGTTCAGGTTTTCCTTCGCTTTTTGGTAGACTTCGGCGCTGTAAAGATCGGTGCCGTCGGGCAAATCGATCTCGGCCTTGTCCACGTGCAAAAACGAATAGGGGTTGCCCTTCACCGCCTCGGCGGCCTCCTTGCTGTTCATCACGTCGTAGGGGAGGGCGGCGACCTGCGAAGCATATTCGGGCAGCGGGCGAACGGAAGTAAAGGCTTTGAAAACAGCCATGGTCAAAACTCCTTTCGGAATCAAAAGTCATTGAGCCGCAAAATACTGCAGAATAAAAGTACATCATTTTTCGGGCAAAGTCAACAATTCCCATTTGAAACCAAAATAAAATAGAGAAAAATAAGAAAAAGTAGTGACATTTCATAAAATCCATGATATAATTTTGTAAATTTTGCATTAACGTACGAGTCAAAAGGGGACGTATCGTCGATATGATGTTTGAGCAAACCGTCAACATTGAGCGCATGGAACATGCGGTGAGCCTGTTCGGCAGCTTTGATGAAAATATCCGCAAGATCGAAGGGGAATACGGCGTTTCCGTCGTCAGCCGCGGGTCGGAGCTGAAGGTCTCGGGCGACGCGGAGATGGTCTCCAAGGCGGTGCGCACCATCACGGGGCTGCTCACGCTCATCAACAAGGGCGAAGCGCTGACCGATCAGAACGTGCGCTACGTCATGTCGCTGGTCAACGAGGGCGCGGAAGACCGCCTTTCCACCATGAGCAACGACTGCGTGTGCATCACGGCGCGCGGCAAGCCTGTCAAGCCCAAAACGCTCGGGCAGAAGAACTACATCGAAGCCATTCAGAATAACACCGTCGTGTTCGGCATCGGCCCGGCGGGCACGGGCAAGACCTATCTGGCGGTGGCCATGGCGGTGAACGCGTTCCGCGCCAAAGAGGTCAACCGCATCATCTTGACGCGCCCCGCGGTCGAAGCGGGCGAAAAGCTCGGCTTCCTGCCGGGTGATCTGCAGCAGAAGGTCGATCCCTATCTCCGCCCGCTGTATGACGCGCTGTTCGATATGCTCGGCGCCGAAAACTTCCAGCGTTATCAGGAGCGCGGCAGCATCGAGGTCGCGCCGCTGGCGTATATGCGCGGCAGGACGCTGGACGACAGCTTCGTGATTCTGGACGAAGCGCAGAACACCACGCCGGAACAGATGAAAATGTTCCTCACCCGCCTCGGGTTCAACTCCAAAATGGTCATCACGGGCGACATCACGCAGATCGATCTGCCGGACGGCAAGCGTTCCGGTCTGGTCGAAGTGGTGCGCATCCTCAAGAATATCGACGATATCGAAACCGTCACCTTCAACGATAAGGACGTTGTGCGCCACAAGCTGGTGCAGGATATCGTCAAGGCATACGCCAAATATGACGAGCGGAAAAACAGGGAGAAAAAATGAGGGGAGCTGGCAAAATGATCAAACGACCCAAAGTCAAGGTCGAGATCCACGACGAGCAGACCAAGGTGAAGGTGCCGACCGGTCTGCGGCTGCTGGTGCGCCGCAGCTGTACGGCGGTGCTGGTCAACGAAGGGTTTGACGATCCGGCGGAAGTGACCGTTACATTTGTGGATGACGAGCGTATCCATGAATTGAATCGGGAGTTCCGTCAGATCGACGACGCGACCGACGTTTTGTCGTTCCCGCTGGGCGAAAACGGCGTTTACGACACCAATCCCGAGACCGACGCCATGATGCTCGGCGACGTGGTCATTTCGCTGGAACACGCCGTGGCGCAGGCGCAGCTTTACGAACATAGCCTCCAGCGCGAGGTCGCGTTTCTGACCGTTCATTCCATGCTGCATCTGCTCGGCTACGACCATGTGAACGGCGGGTTGGAGCGCGTTCGTATGCGCGAAAAAGAGGAAGAAGTGCTGACCAAGCTCGGCCTGCACCGCACCAGCAGCTACTATTTGGGTGAGGATGACGAGATCTGATGAAAGCGTTTCTCAAAGGCTTTGTTTACGCGTTTAACGGCGTCGTTTACGGGCTCCTGAGCGAGCGGAACATGCGGTTTCACGTTTCGCTGCTCGGGTTCATGATCTTCTTTTTGGTTCGTTATGACTTTTTCAAAGTGTCCAGAACGCAGTTTGCCGTGCTGATGCTTGCGGCGGGCGTCGTGCTCGCGGCGGAATACTTCAACACCGCCATTGAGCGCGCGGTCGATACCGCCTCAAAAGGCGAACGCAGCGAGACGGCGCGTGTCGCGAAAGATACGGCGGCGGGCGCGGTGCTCATCGCGGCTTTCTTTGCCGTGGTGGTCGGCATACTCATCCTGTTCCAGCCGGCGGCTTTTCGGGCGCTGTTTGCCTATTACGCCGCCTCTCCCGTCAAAATCGTCGTATTCGCGCTTAGTTTTATTCTGGCGCTGTTGTTTATTTTTATCCCCCCGTCCCGCTATCTGAAAAATTTCAGGAGATAACAGATCATGCAGCAAAAATCGGCTTTTATTGCCATCGTCGGCTGCCCGAACGTGGGCAAATCCTCCATTCTGAACCGTCTGCTCGGTGAAAAGATCGCCATCGTGTCCGATAAACCGCAGACCACCCGCACCCGCATCATGGGCGTGCTCACCGAAGGCGAGACCCAGTTGGTGTTCACCGACACGCCTGGGTTCCACCGCCCGAAAACGAAGCTCGGCGAAAAAATGATCCAGGCGGTGGATGAGAGCATGTCCGGTGTGGACGCCTGCCTGCTCGTCGTCGAGCCCAAGGGCGAACTGCGTCCGGCGGAGGAGGAGCTCATCCAGAAATTCAAAAAGCTCAAAGCCCGCGCGGTGCTCGCCATCAACAAGGTCGACACCGTCGCGAATAAAGAAGAACTGATGCAGCGCATCCTGCAGTTCTCGCAGCTCTATGGTTTTGAAGCGATCGTGCCTGTGTCCGCCGTCAAGGGCGATAATATGGACGCGCTAAAACAGGAACTGAAAGCCCTGGCGCAGGACGGGTTCCACTATTTCCCCGAGGACACGCTCACCGATCAGCCGGAACGCGTGCTGGCGGCGGAAATGATCCGCGAAAAGCTGCTGCGCTGCCTTGATAAAGAGATCCCGCACGGCACCGCCGTGAGCATCGAAAAAATGCGCGAGCGGGAGGACAGCGACATCGTCGACATCGAAGCGATCATCTACTGCGAAAAAGAGAGCCACAAAGGCATTATCATCGGCAAGGGCGGCGCGATGCTCAAACGCGTTTCCACCCGCGCCCGGGAAGATATGGAGCGGTTTTTCGACTGCCGCGTCAACCTCAAATGCTGGGTGAAGGTCAAGGAGGATTGGCGCAACCGCGAAGGGCTGATCCACAATTTCGGGCTGGATTGAACTTCCACGTATAAAACAAATCCCTGTACGCACGCTATGGATAAGCAGCGTACAGGGCGTTTTTTGCGGAGGATCATATGGATGAAAAACAGGCGTGGGATCGCTTTCGGCAAAGCGGTTCCGTGGAAGACTATTTGAAGTATCGGGAGAAAGTGCATGAGGCTGAACACCGAAGGGTTGATCATACGGGAGAGTCAGACGGGCGAGGCTGACCGCATCGTGACCGTGCTCACGCGCGATCACGGCGTGGTGCGCGCCTTCGTGCGCGGCGCGCGCAGCGTCAAAAGCAAAAAGCTCTCGGCGACCCAGCTGCTCAGCTATTCCCGCCTTTCGCTGTTTATGAACCGCGACGCCTACACCATCGACGAGGCCGAGCCGATTGAAGTGTTTTTCAAAGTGCGCGGCGATATCGTGCGCGTGTCGCTGGCGATGTATTTCTGCGAATTGCTCGCTGAGCTTGCACCCGAGGGGGACGACGCGTCCGAGATCTTGTCTCTGGCGCTCAACAGCCTCTATCTGCTCAGCGGCAACAAGCTGCCGACTCAGCAGCTCAAAGCGGTGTTTGAACTGCGGCTGCTCAGCCTGACGGGCTACATGCCCAATTTAGTCGCCTGCGCTGGATGCGGTACATACAGCGATGAGATCATGCGCTTCAGCCCCGGCAGCGGTCAGCTCTGGTGCGGCAAGTGCGACCCGAAGCAGCCAACGCGCCCGCTGGAGATCGGCGTGGTCACCGCCATGCGCCATATCTGCTACGCGGAACCGAGCAAGCTGTTTTCGTTTAAGCTCTCACCCAAAGGCTTGGCGAGCCTGGAAGAAACGGTGCAGAACTATCTGTTGACGCAAACCCAGCGGCGGTATAAATCGCTTGATTTTTACTGCTCCGTTACATAAGGAGATACCATGACCGGCAAAGAACGAAAGAATTACGTTATCAACCGCTGTTACGCGGCGTATTATGACCGACTGCCCAAGCCCTTCAAAACCGTCAACCTTCTGCGCTACCCGGGGCTGTGGCTGAGTATTCTGATGAATCCCGAGCTGTTCAAGCTCGAAAATCTCACGCCGGAATGGACCGACGTGCTGGTCACGACCGCGCGCCGCCGCGGCGACGTCAGCGCGTATTACGCCGATTATCAGAACCTCGACTATACGCTCAACGTGTTTTATGAGCTGAACTATTCGCTGGAAAAGCTCCGCTTCGTCGGCGGCGAAATCTTCGCCTATGACAAGCTCGTGCCGCTGGTCAAAACGGCGCTCCGCTTCCCGAAGATCAAGCGAATCGAGCTGGTGGCAAACGGCGAGGAAATGCCGCAGAGTGAAGTGTTCGATTTGCTGCGCAACCCCGGCGTTTATCTGCTGCTCAATCAGAACGGCAGCAAGACCGCCGAGATCAGCGCGGCGCTGGAAGCCGAACAAATCAGGTATGAACTGTTTGAAGAACCCGACGCCTGCGCCTGTCCAAACAATACGCAGACCGTGTTCGTGGAAGGCAAGGTGTTCCGCTGCCCGAAGGCGGCGCGTGCCTGCGCGCTGGGCGAAGCGGCGGAAGAGACGAGCTGCGTCGATATCGTCGCCCGCAAGCTTGAGATCAGGCAGCTTCGTCTGGCGCTGTTCGATCTCACCAATTCCGCACCGCCCGCGCCCTGCGATCAATGTGAAAAAGAATAACGACAAATCGGAATTTGTCTTTGACAAATTCCGAAGCGATATAAATTCCTGACGGAATTTTCGATATATCCCTATGGGATTCGATATGTGCTGCGCACTCGATATGCCCTGCGGGGCAAGAAAAGGAATTTCTATCATATCGAACGCGAACACAAGTGAGCGTATATCGAATTGCCCTTAGGGCAATATATCGAATCGCCGCAAGGCGATATATCGAGTCGAGCGTCAGCTCGACAAATTCCGATTTGCCGAGAAAGCTTCTCAAAAAACGACCCGACAGCCGATTTCGGTTGTCGGGTCGTTTGCTGTGGGAAAATCAATAATTATAATAGCGCACATAATCCGGCGCGTCGGCTTCGGGCAGATACTTGCGCACCTGCGAGCCGTCCGCGTAGTCGATGCAGCAGTAGTAGCCGCTGTCCTGCGTGAAATAATGCATCTGCAGCTTCGGCAGCAGTTCGGCGATGCGCGTGCGGTCGGTGACGGGGTTGGCGGGGGAAACGTCCTCCACGCCCAGATAGGCGACCGAGGTCTCGTTGAGGATCACCGCGTGCGCGTCGGGGGTGAACGCCGTGTTCTCTTCGTAGTTGATGCTGCTGCGGTCGATCTAGGCGGGGTAGAAGCTGATGCGCTTGATCTGTTCGGTCTCATGTGCGTCAAACAAGCCCATCAGACCGTTTTCTTCCAAAAAGGCGAGGGTATTCGTCATATCCTCGGTCAAATAGAAAACCGGCTCAGTCGCGGCGTTGGCGGGGTTGTAGTTCATTCTCAGTGTTTCCTGTTCAGTCGATACCAGGTCTATGTCTTTGAGGCGGAACCAAAGCACGCCGACGGCGGGCGTTTCGGGGAAGAACCGCTGCTGCTTGGTCTGCTTGCTCAGGTCTTCCTGCAGCGCCGCTTTCAGGGCGGTATGCTGCTCCTCGGTCAGCGTCAGCCGGTGGAACGAATCGTCGTCGAGCGCCGAGTTGACGGCGATCACTTCGCCGAATTCATAGTCAAGGGAATTGATCTTGTCGCTTGTGAAAGCGGTTTGAAGCTGTTCCCGGAACAGATCGCTTTCCGTCAGATTCAGGCATTGGTTCAGCGCCGCCACGTCGGCGCGGTCGTAATACCGCAGGACGGTCTGACCGTTTTTCAGCGTGTATTTGATCAAGACGCAGGCGTTCAGATAATGGTCGTCCTCCAGCTTGGCGCTGCCCAGCTGAATGAACTTGCTGTGGATGCTGCGCACTTCTTCAATATCCCGCGCGGTGGTGTATTTGCCGAAGAGGACGGGTTCCAGGCTGAAGCCGTAGGCGGTATTGAAGCCGTAAGGAATCACACTGCTGTTGCCCGATTCGACGGGCGCCGTATTGCTGACAACAGAGGTCATTTCCGCGTAGGCGATCGTATCCGTTTCCGGCAGCCTGGTGTCGTAACCAAAGCCGCCCGAGATCAGCACGAGAAAAACGGCGGTGACGCAAACGAGCTGCAGGATCATCAGATGAAGCTGCCGGCACACGTCTTTGGCGCTGCGGATGAGCACCAGCAAAACCAAAAAGCAGGCGATCAGCATCGCGAGGCTGCCGGCGAACATGGCGGCAATGGTGTTGCTCTGGAAAACGAGAAAAACGAGCATATAAGCGCCGCAGCCGACAATGAAAGCAGCCAATCGGTTCAGCACTTTGTTTGTGCCCAAAAAGCCCGCGATCTCCATTTTGCGGTGGCGATAGGCATGCACCGCGATCGCGGCGATCAGGGCGGCGACGAGCAGCCAGAGCAGCGCGGGCGCGAAATCGGGGCGCGTCCAGTTCTGCGCCGAAGCGCCGAACAGCTCCGACAGTTTCGGCTGACCGTCAATGTCTTTGTAGGCCGCCAGATAAGAGGAAGAGCCGGAATAGGCAAAGGTGAGCGGATTGAAGTTCGTCAGCGTGCCGAGCAGGCCGCCGGTGACGACGGTCAGACCGCTGGAATCCATATAGGTCGGCAGCGAATAGGGGCAGCCGTAAAGCAGCGCGGCGCCGCAAAGCGACAGACCGCCGAACAGAATGGACGGGGTGCAGAGCAAAAGAAGCGTGAAGCCGAGGCTTTCGATCGCGGTCCCCACGCCGCAGGCGACGCAGGCGAAGAGAGAGTAGCAGATCGCCGCGAGGCTGAGATAGCTGACGATGTTATACAGCAGCGACCAGAACAGGATGCGATGGAACCCGACCAGAACGCCGCTGACCAGTCCGCTGAGCAGGAACGGCAGAATAATGCTCACGCTCAGCAGCAGCAGACCCGCAAAATAGCGCGAGAGGAACAGCGCGGAGCGCTTGATGCCGAGGCTGGCATAGACGTTCGTGGTGCGCACCGACAGCATGAAGCGGAACAGCACGACGCCCATGAGCAGGCTGAACAGCACCGTCTGTCCCACCAAAACGAGCGAGAGCGCGCCGCCCTCGGAGCCGAGCACAAAAATATAGGCGTCTTTGAGCGTGACGCTTTGCCGTTCGCCGAGCAGGCGCACCAGCGTGCTCAGCGGCAAAAGGATCAGCAGCGCGACGGTGAAAATGGCGGCGTTGATGCTGCCGCTGCGCAGCGCAGCGCGGAAGGAAGCGTGAAAAACAGACTTATTCTTTGAAGAAGCCTGAGAAGTCATAATCGGTTCCCTCCATTTCTTCCAAAAAGATTTCTTCGAGCGTCAACGGGAACTGTTCCACCAGCAGGGGTTTAAGCGACTGCAGCTGTCTGGTGACGGTGTCGGGGTCTTCCGTGGTGGAAAAGCTGATGATCTTGCCGTCTTTTTTGAACCGCCCGTGCGGGATGCCGCTGAAGTATTCTTCATTCATTTCCTGCGCGAATACAGCGCGGATCTTGCAGCGGCTGTGGCTCATTTCTTCCACGGAATAATCCAGCGCCAGCGTTTTGCCGTTGATCAGCCCGATGCGGTCGCACAGGTCGCTCAATTCGTGCAGGTTGTGGGAGGAGATGATCACGCTCGTATCGGTCTCGACGACGTACTGCGTGACTAAGTTTTTCACGATTGCGCGCTTTTGCGGGTCAAGCCCGTCGAAGGATTCGTCCAGCAGCAGCACGTTCGGGTGAGCGGAAAGCCCCAGCACCAGCTCCGCCTGGCGCTGCATGCCCTTGGAAAAGCCGTTGAGCCGCTTTTTCGTGTCCAGACCGAACGCGTCCGCCAGCTTGCCGAACGTATCCGAGCGGAAGCGCTTGTAATAGTTTTTGTAAAATGCCGCCATCTGTTCCATGTTGGCGTAGGGGAGGAAGAACAGATCGTCCGGCACGAGAAACAGGTTTTGCTTCACGGCGGGGTTGTCCAAAACGGGTTCGCCGTCGATGAGGACTGCACCGCTGTCGGGGCGATAGACGTCCGCCATGGTTTTGAGCAGGGTGGTCTTGCCCGCGCCGTTGTAGCCGACAAGACCGTAGATCATGCCGCTCTCCACGCGGAAGCTGATATCCTGTATGGCAGTCAGCGTCCCGAATTTTTTGGTGATTCCGTTCACTTCGATCAAACCCAAGCACCTCCGACAGAAGCTGATTTTATGGTATGCTATCGCCGCTTTTCCGTCAAGTGGTTTTCGGCAATCTTATTTTTAATTTAACGGTTTTGTAATGAAAAAGCGTCTGCGTTTGGCAGACGCTTTCATCGGTCAGGGCATTTAATACCGTCCGATCTCTTCAAACGGGAGGTTTCGGAATTCCTTCATGCTGCGGTACACGTCGGAATCCTTGGGAACGGTGTAATCGCCGCCCTCCAAATCGGCGAACACATTCGTTCTGCCGGGTGAGAAGACCGCGTTTTCGTCGATCGCCGCATATCTTTTGAACCCGTCGGTAAAGCTGCCGACGCTGTTTTTGAGCTGCATGGCGACGTTGTTGACGATTTTATTGTTCGCGGGAATGGCGGCGTAGTTCTCGCTCTGCGGGTCGGTCGAGAGCTTGGCGCAGGCGGGATACGCCTCCTGCCACGCTTTGCTCTGATAAGCCGAGCCGCTCAGCAGTTCCAGCGCTTCCGCGGCATAGTCCTCATGGTAATCGGCGCCCGTCACGGCTTCGCCCGTGTTGACGAAAATGTTGTTGCTCACCGTTACGTCGCGGCAGCCGCTGAGCAGGACGCCCGCCGCCTTGTCGCCGCAGATGTTGAGCAGCAGGTTTTGGGAAACCTCGGTGCCGGAGCAGGGACGGATGCCGACGAAATTGCCGCCTGAAGTTTTGCTGCCGATGAGGTTGAGGCAGTTGAAGCGCACGGTGTTTCCATAGCAATCCCAGCGGAAAAACGGTGAATCAACGGCGGCCTGCCCGCAGTCGGTCAGCACGGTGTTGTGGATGTAGTTATACTCGATCTGGTTGCCGCTGCCCATGTAGTAGATCGCGCAGGCAGGGGAGTTGACGATCTCATTGTGGGAAATGACCGCACCTACGCCGCCGACGGAAACGCTCGGCGCGTTGGCGTTGAGCTGCGACGTGTAGGAAATGAGGTTGTTGTCAACGACGTTTTCGCCGGATTTCAGGCTCTTGCCGTCGCCGCCTTTCACGGTAACGCCGCTCGCGCCCGTGTAGCTGATCTGGCAGTTGTTCACGCTGATCTTGCTGCCCTGGCACTCAATGCCGCAGCCGGCGACCTGCTGAATCCGACAGCCCTCCACGTTGACGCTGCTGCCCTTGACGACAAGTCCGCTGCCCGGGGCGTTGACGATGCTGACGCCGCTGAGCGAAAAGTAAGACGCGCCGTCGATCTTCACCAGCGCCGAACCGTCTGACGCCTCCTGCGTGCCCGCGATGGCGCCGCCGTCAAAAATGACTTCGCCGTTACCGTAGGCGCAGTAGATCACCGAGCAGGAGTCGGTGCCGGAATCTGCCTTGGTGAAGGTCAGTCCCTTGGTCGGGTAGGTGCCGCCCAGAATGGAGACGACCACGTGGCTGAGATATTGCTTGTCAGTCTTTCGCGCCGCCTTCTGCGCCGCCTCCACCGTGCGGAACGGGTGGTCGATGGTGCCGCTGTTCTTGTCGTTCCCGTCGGGCGAAACGTAAAAATCACCGTAGGCCGCTCTGGATTCCAGCGCGG
>JAFTEL010000098.1 GCA_017453685.1 Clostridia bacterium | reverse complement strand
GACCAGCACGCTCGGGAACGACACCGGCAGCAGCGTCGGCTCCTTCATGGAGTTGTCGTAATTGTCGACGAAATCGACGGTATCCTTATCAATATCGCCAAACAGTTCGGCGCAGATGGGTTCGAGCTTCGCCTCCGTGTAACGGGACGCTGCCCACATCATATCGCGCGAATACGCCTTGCCGAAATTGCCCTTGGAATCGACGAACGGATGCAGCAGCGCCTCATACCCGCGGGACAGACGTACCATCGTATCATAAATAGCGGCGTCTCCGTGGGGGTTGAGCTGCATGGTGCGCCCGACGATGTTGGCGGATTTGACCCGCGCGCCGTTGAGCAGCCCCATTTTATACATCGTATAGAGCAGCTTGCGGTGCGCCGGCTTGAACCCGTCGATCTCGGGAATGGCGCGAGACATGATCACGCTCATGGCGTAGGGCATATAGTTGATCTCCAGCGTTTCGGTGATCCGCTGGTTGACGACCTCACCGGCGCCGAGAATGTGAGCGTTCGGGTTTTCTTCGCCGACAAATTCTTTTTCTTCTTTTTTCTTCTTAGCCATACTTCACCTCAGCTGACGTCAGTCAGGTCTATATACAAGTGACCGTTATCGGCAATGTGCTGCTTGCGGCCGGCCAGATTGTCGCCCAGCAGCAGGTCGAACATCTCCGACGTGCGCTGCGCCAGATCGGGCTCGATCTTGATTAGGCGGCGCGTTTTGGGGTTCATGGTGGTCAGCCACATCATATCGGCGTCGTTTTCGCCGAGACCCTTGGAGCGCTGGATGGTGAAGCGCTTACCGTCCAGTTCGGCGAGCACGTCGGTCTTTTCGCGCTCGGTGTAGGCGAACCACGTTTCGTCTTTATAGCTGATCTCATAGAGCGGCGACTCCGCGATATAAACGTAGCCCTCTTCGATGAGCGTGGGCATCAGGCGGTAGATCATGGTCAGGATCAGCGTGCGGATCTGGAAGCCGTCCACGTCGGCGTCGGTGCAGATGATGACCTTGTTCCAGCGCAGATTGTCCAGACTGAAGGTGGACAAGTCTTTCGCGCTCTTGCCGCCCTTGACCTCCACGCCGCAGCCCAGCACTTTGATGAGATCGGTGATGATGTCGCTTTTGAAAATGCGGTCGTATTCGCTTTTCAGGCAATTGAGGATTTTGCCGCGCACGGGGATGATCGCCTGGAATTCGGAATCGCGCGACTGCTTACAGGCGCCCAGAGCCGAGTCGCCCTCCACGATGAACAGCTCGCGCTGGTTGACGTCCTTGCTGCGGCAGTCGACAAACTTCTGGACGCGGTTCGCCATATCGTTGCTGCTCTGCAGGTTCTTTTTGAGATTCTGGCGGGTCGATTCCGCGCGGACGCGGCTGCGCATGTTGATGAGCACCTGACCGCAGATCTTCTCGGCGTCAAGCTTGTTTTCGATGAAATAGACTTCCAGCTGATGGCGGAAAAACTCCGTCATCGCCTCCTGGATAAACTTGTTGGTGATGGATTTTTTGGTCTGGTTTTCGTAAGAGGTCTGCGTGGAAAACGAGGAGATCACCAAAATCAGGCAGTCCTCCACGTCCTGAAAGCTGATCTTCGGGTCGGTCTTGACGTATTTTCCGTTTTGCTTGAGATAGGCGTCGATCTGCGAAACGAAGGCGCTCTTCGCCGCTTTTTCGGGCGCGCCGCCGTGTTCGAGCCAGCTGGAATTGTGATAATACTCCTTGAGCTGGCGCTTGTTGGAAAAGCACAGCGCAGCGTTGATCTTGAGCTTGTAGTCCTTCTGATCTTCTCTGTCGCGTCCGACGCGTTCACACTGCCACACCTGCGTGGGCGTCATCGCGTCTTCCCCGGCGAGCTCGTCCACATAATCCTTGATGCCGTTTTCGTAGCAGTATTCGTAGGTGTCAAAGCTCTTGCCGACCTGATCGCGCAGGATAAACCGCACGCCCGCGTTGACGACGCTCTGACGTTTGAGCATGGACTGATAGTATTCCAGCGGCACGTCGATATCGGTGAACACCTTCAGATCGGGCTTCCACTTGATGCGCGTGCCCGTGTCCTTTTTCGGATAGGGTTCCTTCTGCATATCGCCCACCGGCTCGCCGCGGCGGAAATTCAGCAGATAGCGGTAGCCGCCGGTCTTGATCTCGGCTTCCATATATTCGGAGGCGTACTGCGTGGCGCAAAGCCCCAGACCGTTGAGCCCGAGCGAATATTCATAGCTGCCGCCGTCGTTGGTGTCGTACTTGCCGCCGGCGTACATTTCGCAGAAGACGAGTTTCCAGTTGTATTCGTTTTCCTTCGGGTTGAAATCGACGGGGATGCCGCGCCCGAAATCCTGCACTTCGACCGAACCGTCGGCAAAGCGGGTGATGACGATCTTCGAGCCGTAGCCCTCTCTCGCCTCGTCAATGGAGTTGGAGATGATCTCAAAAACAGAATGTTCACAGCCCTCCAGCCCGTCCGAACCGAAGATAACGGCGGGACGTTTGCGCACGCGGTCGGCGCCCTTGAGGGTGGTGATGCTTTCCACCGAATACTTTGCTTTTTTCGCCATTCCTTTTCCTCCTTTTGCTTTATTCAAGTGTAGGTTGTGAGAAAGGATGCAAGAAACCGCATTTTCGACCCGAAGCTGTATGAAGATACCGCGAGCGGGAGAAAAGGCGGTTAATTTGCAACAATTATTTTTATTTAGGCTGCGGCACGCAAGAATGCGTGCCCTACAAATCGACCCCAACGTTTTGCAAAAAAGAAAAAAGGGAATCGTTGCAAATGGTCTTGCGCCTTTATCCACAACCTAATGACCGCTGACGATGGGATCAGCGGTCAACAGCGTTTATTATTCGGCAATGGGAGTCTGCTGGGTCATGAAGTTCTTGAAAGCTTCGCCCGACATTTTTTCATGCTCGATCAGATAGGCGGCGACGCCGTGGAGCTTTTCAAGATGCTCTTTCAGGATGGTCTCACAGCGCTCGTAAGCGTGGGAAACGATGGCGTTGATCTCCTGATCGATGCGGCCGGCAATATTCTCGGAATAATTGCGGGTGTGGTTGAAATCGCGCCCCAGGAACACTTCGTCGTTGCCGGAGGTGTAGGCGATGGGTCCCAGATCGCTCATGCCGTATTTGGTGACCATGCTGCGGGCGATCTCGGTGGCACGCTGGATATCGTTGGACGCGCCCGTGGAAATATCGCCCAGCACGAGCTGCTCGGAAACACGACCGCCCAGAAGCGTGACGATGTTATCCAGCATATCGTTCTTGGTGGTGTAGCTCTTATCCTCCGCCGGGATGGACATGGTGTAGCCTCCCGCCAGTCCGCGCGGAATGATGGAAATTTCGTGAACGGGGTCCTGCGTGTCGAGGCAGAAGGTCGCGACCGCGTGCCCCGCCTCGTGATAAGCGGTGAGGCGCTTTTCCTTGTCGCTCATCTTATGCGACTTTTTCTCGGTACCGACCACGACCTTGACGGTCGCCTCTTCGATCTCCTGCATGGTGATGGCTTTTTTGTTCTTGCGCGCGGCAAGCAGCGCCGCCTCGTTCAGAAGGTTCTCCAGATCCGCGCCGGTGAAGCCCGCCGTGGACTGCGCGATGACTTTCAGATCGACGTCCGGCCCGAGGGGTTTGCCCTTGGCATGGACTTTGAGGATCTCCTCCCTGCCCTTGATATCGGGCAGGCCCACGTACACCCGCCGGTCGAACCGGCCGGGACGGAGCAGGGCGTTGTCCAGAATGTCGGCCCGGTTGGTGGCCGCCATGACGATCACGCCCTCGTTGTCGGAAAAACCGTCCATCTCCACCAGCAACTGGTTGATCGTTTGCTCTCTCTCGTCGTGACCGCCGCCCAGACCTGAGCCGCGCTGCCGGCCCACGGCGTCGATCTAGTCGATGTACACGATGGCCGGGGCGGCCTTCTTGGCCTGCTCGAACAGGTCCCGGACACGGCCCGCGCCCACGCCCACATACAGCTCCACGAAGTCGGAGCCGGAAATGG
>JAFTEL010000097.1 GCA_017453685.1 Clostridia bacterium | reverse complement strand
GCCATCATCGATATCGGCGGTCAGGACGTGAAGGGCATCGCCGTTGCTTCTGACGGCACGGTGAAAAACTTTGCCATGAACGACAAATGCGCCGCCGGCACCGGCCGGTTTTTCGAGGCGATGGCGCGCTCGTTTGAGATGACGCTCGAAGAGTTCTCCGCCCTCTCGCTGAAAGCGAAGAACGCCATCCCCATCACCGCGCAGTGCACGGTTTTTGCCGAATCCGAAGTCATCGCGCTGGTCGGCGAAGGCAAGGCACCCGAGGAGATCGCCGCCGGGATCCAGATGGCTGTGGCCAAGCGCTGCTTCGTGATGGCCAAAAAAGCCGGCGCGATGGGCAGCATCACCCTTTCGGGCGGCTGCGCCAAAAACGAAGGGCTGAAAAAAGCGATTGAAAAAGTTCTCAAGATCAAGGTGACGGAGCTGTCCGTCGATCCGCAGCTGATGGGCGCTTTGGGCGCCGCGGAATTTGCAAGAAGAAAAGGAGGCGCTGCCCGATGAGAGACCTGAAACACCGTGTGTTCTTTGAGCAGCTGCTCAGCGACGTGAAAAACGAACTGGTCGAGCAGGCGCTGGAGGACGGCAAGCTGGCCCTCGGCTATTCCTGCTATTTTGTGCCGGAGGTGCTGATGAACCTCGCGGGCTGCTTTTCTGTGCGGATGCGCGCGCCGGGGATTACCGACACCGCGATCGCGACGTACTACATGTCGGAAAAGACCTGCATGTATTCGCGCAGCATCCTCGAGCGCGCGATCGAGGGCGGCTATAACTTTTTTGCCGCTCTGCTCAGCACGGAAACGTGCGCCATGATGCACCGCGCGCACGAGCATTTCGACATGCTGAACCTTGTCAAGGATCAGAACGAAAAATTCTTCGTCACGCATATGGACGCACCGTTCGTCACCAAGGATTATGCCGTGCGCCACTATGCGCGGCAGCTGCAAAAGCATGTGCTCGACCGTCTGCACGACGTCTACGGCACAGACGTTTCAGAAGAAGCGCTGCGTGCCGCGATTGAAAAGCACAACGAGCTTTGCCGCGTGGTCAGCGAGATCGGCGAATGCCGCAAGCAGATGAATCCGCCGCTGACCGGCTATGAGTTCCACCTGATCGAGCTTGTCAGCGAATGCTGTCCGCATGATCTGATCTTACCCTATCTCAAAGAAACGCTTGAAGAGCTGAAAACGAGAAAGCCGGACGAAACGCCGTGGTACCGTGTGCGCGTGGTGCTCGCGGGCGGCGAAAACGACGATCCCGATTTTACCAGACTGATCGAGGACTGCGGCGCGTTTGTGGTGGCCGACCGTTACTGCTTCGGTTCGCTTCCCGGCAGAGAGGAAATCGAGATCCGTGACGGCGAAACCGCGCTGGCTGCCGTTGCGCGGCATTACATGGAAACCAACCAGTGCCCGCGGTTCATGAACCATGAAAAAGTGCAGGGCAGAAAACAGTATCTCAAGCAGCTCGCCGAGGAATACGGCGCCGACGGCCTGATCGTGCAGCAGCAGAAATTCTGCGAATACTGGGAATATGAGCGGATGTACTGCCAGCACGTGATGGAACCGGACTACGGCCTGCCCTGCATGGGCATCGAAAAGGAATATGTCAACACATCCGTCGGGCAGCTGCGCACGCGCTTTCAGGCGTTTGTGGAAGCGCTTGAGATCAAGAAGCTTGCAAAGGAGGGGTGAGCATGGAAAAGAAAGCTGACAGAGGAACGCGGAACCGTTTTTACGACGGCTATGAACTGGCCCGCTGGCGCAAATGGAAGGGGTTCAGGGACTCCTGGGTGGATTTCCGCGAATGGCTCAAGGAAAAGAAAATCAGCGGCGAGCTGATCAAAGCCGACCCGGTGCGCGCGTTCAAGGCGCTGACCTATTATCACTGGCTGGCGCCGTATCTCGCCAGCGGCAGCATGGTGGACCGCACCATTGACGACGCCCGCGGCGAAGCGCTTCTCATTGCGCACAAGTATATGCAGTTCCTCTTGAAGAGCAACGTGGAAGCGCTAATCAAGATCATCAAGACCGACGAACGCTTCGGCAAAACCGACCTCGCCAAAAAAACGGTCATCTTTGAACAGGACACCTCTCCGATCCTCATTGGCGGCTTTCCCAATCTGCAGAACGCGGTGGAGGAGCCCTATTTCGGCATTCTTGCCGCCGCGAACGACCAGCACGCCGGGCATTATTTTACGGATATCATCGATTCCTACGGCCTGCCGTCGGATTCCTGCCGGAACTCCTCCATTGTCTGCGGGGTGGCGATCGACGATCAGCTGCCGTATTACGGCGCGTGTCTGATCACAAGCAACGCGCCGTGCGACTCCTCGGTCATGAATTCCTCCGTGGTGGAGCGCCGGCTCAAGGTGCCGTCCATACAGGGCTGTACGCCGATGCGCTGGAAGGACGAGGACACGCGCGAATACGCGATCGCGCACGTGAAGGAGGTCATCAAGTTCATTGAGGACTGCACCGGAGAGACCTTCGACTGGGACGCCTTCTTCAAAACGATCCGCCAATACAACGAGGAAACGCGCATTCAGCACGAGTTCTGGGAGCTGGCCAAGTCACCCTATTACCCGGTGCCGAGCGTGCCCAACCTCCTTTACCGCTCGTTCCAGCTGTCCTTTTCCAGCGGCCTGAACGAAAACTGCGCAAAGATCGGCCGCGAGATGCTGAAGATCTGCGAAAAATGTGTGAAGGAAAAAATCAACGTGCGCCCCAAAACGCGCCACAGAACGCTGGTCTGCGGTGCGCCGGCCTCTTATTATATGCACTTTTCCACCTGGATGTATGAGTGCTGGGGCGTCAACACCGTGGCGGTGCTCAACAACATGAGCCACCACGAATATCTGGACGAAAACGACAAGGAAGAGGCGCTGTGGGGCGTGGCGCAGCTTTGGGAGCAGGCAATCATGCGTCGCCATCTTGTGGGCGGCTATGAGAACATGCTGGAGCTGTTTGAGGAATATGAGCGCTTCAACTGCGACATGATCGTCTATTACGACAACCTCACCTGCAAGGGCAGCAAGGCGATGACCGGCATGATTCAGGACATTGCCAACGAGCGGAACATCCCGCTGGTCTGGATCTCCCACGACCTGATCGACCCGCGCGCCGTTCCGCGCAGCGCGATGCGCAAGCAGTTCAACGATTTCATGTTCTCGGTGATGAATGAACAGCCGCTGGATGCATCGCTGCTCGATTTTGACGATTCCAAGGGCTGGTAAGGAGGGCGCGTATGAAAAAACTATTCAAACTTCTTTTGAAGGCAATCGGCATCCTGATCGCGCTCGCCGCGACCGTCTTTGCCGCTGTGCAGGCCATCTATTGGCTCAACCTCGACAACAAGTTTATGTTCGTGCTGCACCGCATCCTGAACAAGATCACCGACCGCGTGCCGCGAGACAGAAGATTCTGACCGCTGAAACGGAACAAAAAGCCGCCGGATTGAACCGGCGGCTCAGACTGCTGACAAACCCT
>JAFTEL010000096.1 GCA_017453685.1 Clostridia bacterium | reverse complement strand
GCCGCAGTGGGAATAGTAATTCGCCAGATCAATGGGGGAGGACACGTCGCTCACGCCCTCAAAGTTCACGCCCTTGACCACGCGGCCGTTTTTCACATCCAGACAGGGGATGATGCGTTTGGTTATCATTTTGCCACCTCGATCGCTTCCTGCAGATCAATGGCGCCCGTGTAATAAGCCTTGCCGATGATGGCGCCGTACAGGTTCATTTTTCTCAGTTCTTTCACGTCGCTGATGTCGCTCACGCCGCCGGAAGCGGTGATGTCCATCGTGAATTTCTCCGACAGTTCCCGATACAGCGCCAGATTCGTGCCTCGCATCGCGCCGTCCTTGGAAATATCGGTGCAAATAATATTTTTGACGCCGAGGGCTTGCATTTGCCGCAAAAATTCTTCCAGCGAAAGAGCGGATCGTTCCAGCCAGCCCTTGATGGCGATGAAGCCGTCCTTCACGTCGGCGCCCACCGCGATGCGTGCCCCGTATCGGCTGACCGCCCGCTCCAGAAAACCGCGGTCATTCACGGCCGCCGTGCCCAAGATCACGCGGTCAACGCCGCCGGTCAGATACTTTTCCACGGTCTCCATGCTGCGGATGCCGCCGCCGATCTCGGTGAACAGCGGCGTATTGCGGGCGATATCCGTCACAACGTCGAGGTTCGGCGTCGAGCCGTCCTTCGCGCCCTCCAAATCCACCAAGTGAACGTGTGTCGCGCCGCAGCGCACGAAATCGCGGGCGACCTCGACGGGGTGATCGCTGTAAACCGTCATGTTTGCGTAGTCGCCCTTGAACAGGCGCACCGCCTTTTTTTCAAACAGGTCAATGGCAGGCAGAATGATCATGCTTGGTCTCCTTCACAAAACGCGCGCAGAATATTCAGCCCGACCTTGCCGCTCTTTTCGGGGTGGAACTGGCAGCCGCAGACGTTGCCCTTCTGCACGGCGGCGGTCAGCTCTTTGCCGTATTCCGCCGTGGCGATCAGGCTTTCCTCGCAATCCACGGCATAAAACGAATGAACGAAATAAACGCAGTCGTTTTCTTTGATATAGCGAAACAGGGGAGAGGGCTTGGCAAAATGCAGCGCGTTCCAGCCGATGTGCGGAATTTTCAGTCCGGCGGGGATGGCGCCTTCCATGCCGATGATTTTGCCCTTGAGCAGCCCCAAGCCCTCGTGCTCGCCGTATTCATAGCTCTTTTCAAAGAGAAGCTGCATGCCTAAGCAAATGCCCATCAGGTCTTTGCCGTTCTTCGCCTCTTCGCAGATCACGCTGCCGAGACCGCTGTTCCTCAGCTTTTCGGCGGCGTCGCCGAACGCGCCGACGCCCGGCAGGATCAGCTTGTCCGCCTGACGCAGCGTATCCGCATCGGCGGTCACGACAGCTTCAGCGCCCACGCTTTTGAGGGAACAGAGCAGGGAAAACAAATTGCCCACGCCGTAATCCACAATGGCGATCATTACAGTACCCCTTTCGTGGAGGGAATCTCATCGGCAAACTCGGGGTCGATGGCGACCGCGTCTTTCAGACTGCGCGCGACCGATTTGAACGCGCCCTCGATGATGTGGTGCGCGTTTTTGCCGGCAATCTGGCGCAGGTGCAGCGTGATCCTGCTTTCGCGCACGAACGCCGTCCAGAATTCTTCGCACAGCTCGGTGTCGAATGTGCCGACCTTCTGCGCGGGAATGGCGAGCTCGGAGCACAGCGTGTCGCGGCCGGAAATGTCGACCGCGGACAGGATCAGCGCCTCGTCCATCGGCAGCAGCTTGTCGCCGTAGCGGACGATGCCTTTTTTGTCGCCCAGCGCCTCGGCAAACGCCTTGCCCAGCGTGATGCCGATGTCTTCCACGGTGTGGTGATCGTCCACTTCCACGTCGCCCTTGCAGTAGATACTCAGGTCAAAGCGGCCGTGCCGCGCGAAGAGCGTGAGCATGTGATCCAGAAAGCCGCAGCCGGTCTGGATATCGCTGTTGCCTACGCCGTCCAGATCGAGCAAAAGGCGCACGTCGGTTTCTCCCGTGGTTCGTTTCAGTTCAGCAGTTCTCATGGTCGTTTTCCTCCATTATCTCTGCGATTTTATTGATCAGCGTCTGCATTTGTTCCCTGGTGCCGATGGTGATGCGGTTGAAGTTTGTCAGCCTGTCTTTTTCAAAGTGCCGCACCAGAATACCGTTTTCCTTGAGCTGTCGGTATAATTCACCGCCCGCGATCTTCGGGCTTTCCGCGAATACAAAGTTCGTTTGGGAATCGAGCACGCGAAAGCCGAGCCGGCGCAGCTGTTCCGTGAACCAAACGCGGTTCTCGATGATGATTTGGCAGTTATTCATATAATAACCGTTTTCTTCCAGCGCCGCAAGTCCCGCAGCGTCGGTCATCCGGTTGATGTTGTAGGGGTTGGTGGAATACCGCAGGGTGTTCAGGTCGGCGATCAGCTTTGGACTGCCGAAGCCGAACCCCAGCCGCGCGCCCGCCATGGAGCGGGATTTGGAGAAGGTGCCCACCACCAGCAGGTTTTTACAGCGGTCGAGCAGCGTCACGGCGCTTTCACCGCCGAAGTCGATATACGCTTCGTCCACGATCACCACGTTGTCGGGGTTGCTCTTTACGATCCGCTCGATATCGCCGAGCGGCAGATACAGCCCCGTCGGCGCGTTGGGGTTGGCGATGACGACGGTTTTGTTGACGCCGATGTAATCCGCGGGATCAAGGCTGAAATCCTCTTTCAGCGAAATTTCGGTGTAGGGGATGTGGTTGACCTGCGCGAATACGGGGTAGAAGCCGTAGGTGACGTCGGCAAACGCCAGCGGATGCGCTTCATCGGCAAACGCCATAAACGCGAGGTTCAGCACTTCGTCCGAACCGTTGCCCATCATGACCTGATCCGGCTCAAGACCGTACACTTGCGCCATTTTCGCGCGCAGCTTCACACATTCGGGGTCGGAATACAACGCCAGATTGCGGCTTTGCGCTTCCACTGCCGCCGCCACCCCGGGGGAGGGCGGGAACGGGGATTCGTTGGTGTTGAGTTTGAGATAAACGCGGTTCTGCGGCTGTTCGCCCGGGGTGTAGGGCGTCAGGTCTGCGTATCGCGCGGAAAAGAATCGGCTCATGGCTCTTCAAAGCGGACGACGGCGCTCTTGGCGTGCGCGTCCAGCCCCTCCTTCTTGGCAAAGGTGGCGATCTTATCGCTGACCGCTTTCAGCGCGTCGGCAGTGTAGTAGGTGTACTGCGATTTTTTTACAAAATCATCAACCGACAACGGTGAGGAGAACCGCGCCGTGCCGCCGGTGGGCAGCGTGTGGTTCGGTCCCGCGAAGTAGTCGCCCAGCGCTTCGGGGCAGTTCTTGCCCATGAAGATGGAACCCGCGTGCTTGATGCGGTCGAGGTAATCGAACGGGTTATCCACGCACAGCTCCAGATGCTCGGGCGCGATCTCGTTGGCGATGTCGATGGCGAGCATGAGGTTATCCTGCGCCACGATTATCTTGCCGTTGTTGTCGATGCTCGGGCGGGCGATGCTTTCGCGCGGCAGGAGCGGCAGCTGGCGTTCCAGTTCCGCCTGCACCG
>JAFTEL010000095.1 GCA_017453685.1 Clostridia bacterium | reverse complement strand
CCTTCCGTCAGTTCCGCGCGCCCGGCGTCCGGTTTTCGGAGCAGTATGACACGGAGCTGGTGAACCGCATCTGCGAGCTGGATCCCATTGAGAAAAAGCCGTTGGCTCGGTTCTTTCCCGGCAGCATGATCCTCTCCGTTGGCAGCTTCGGCTGCAACTTGCGCTGTCCGTTCTGCCAGAACTACGAGATATCGTGGTCCAAGCAGGCGAAAGCCTTTGCAGCCACGGCGGAAAACGTCAGCCCGGAAGAACTGGTGGATCTCGCCCTGAAAACGCGGCCAAAAGGAAACATCGGCCTCGCCTTCACCTACAACGAGCCGCTGATCGGCTATGAATTTGTGCGCGATACGGCGAAGCTTGCACACGCCGAGGGGCTGAAAAACGTCATGGTCACCAATGGTACCGCCGAGCTTGCCGTATTGGAAGAACTGCGCCCGTATATCGACGCGATGAACATCGACCTCAAAGGCTTCACCGATCGCTACTACAGTGACGTCCTCGGCGGTAACCGGCAGCAGGTTATGACGTTCATCGAGGCCGCGGTCAAGTTCTGTCATGTGGAACTGACGACCCTGATCGTCCCGGGCGAGAACGACAGTGAAGAAGAAATGCGCGAACTGTCCCGGTGGGTCGGCGGACTTCGCCTTCCCGACGGCAGCAGCGTTCCGCTCCACATCTCCCGGTTCTTTCCCCGGTTCCATATGCAGGGCCGGAAGGCGACGGACGTCCGCATGGTCTACCGCCTGGCGGAGGTCGCAAGGGAGCATCTGGAACATGTGTACACCGGGAACTGCTGAACCGCTTCTCCGGCGCGTAATATAGTTGTTGGCACATCCGACGGAAATCGAACCTGAAAGCATGCACTTAGGAGCCGAGGTCCAACGCTATATTAGCTGTCCCTCGGAGTCCTGGGAAAAGCCATTATTGCCGCAGGCAGCGGCATCATTCAGAATGCACCGCCCGCCGGCGCAAGTTCATTTTCTCTTTATACGATTGAAAAACCCATCGTTTTTTAATATAATAAGAGCAGCACCTGGACCGTAATAAACCAACCGTCCGGGACTTCCTTCAGCCGAAGGTGTAAAAGGCATCACGATCTCCCGCGCGGAAGGAACTTGATACAGCGGGTGGATATGAAACTTGAACAGCCGTTATCGATCGGCAGACTGACGGCGCAAAACAGACTCGTCATGCCGCCGATGCAGACGAACAGGCAGGACACGAACGGAGTGACACAATGCTCAACACACCATATTTCAGAGAGCTTATCAGCGTTTTTCCCAATGGGGCGGCGGAGCTGTTTTCCGCCGTGGCGGAAAGGATCGACGCCGACCGGTCCCTTCGCGGAATTTTCCGGCGCTACCGCGCCTATCGCCTCGCTGCGCTCGTTGCCGCGTCGGCGAAAACAGTCCGCCGGAACACCTTGCGTAAGGAAGGTGTTCCGGCAGGCTTTTGTAATAGTTTAGAATTGTTGTAATTACTGGGCTTTCGGCATGTTTTCGGTCATGCTGATTTTTCTTGCTTTGCGAGTTTTTGAAACTCAGCTTCCATTTCTTCAGGCGTGAGCTCTTTAATAATTCCGACGCCATAGAAATAGATATCGATAACCTGATACCGTTTGCCGTCAAGATACTTTTTTTCGTGAACAATAATCTTTTCGATAAACTCATGCACGAGTTCCGGTGTTAACTCTTGCAAATCTGTGATCTGTTTCGCTTTGGCAATAAATCGCTGTAACCCTTCCTCCTGATCTACCTGCCGATTCAGCTCTTCTTCCATCGCGGGCAGCTTTGCTTGGAGGTCTTTTTGTTCCGTTTCCAATGAAGACGAAAGGGTTGCATAACGCTCGTCACTGAGCTTTCCCTTCACATTATCTTCGTACATTCGCTGGATTAGAGCATCGATCTCTTTCACTCGGCTCACCGCCTTGTCATAAGCGCGTTTTCTGGCGTTCAACTCCCGTTTTTGTTCGATTCCGAACTGTTCCCGCTGTTTGGCAATGAACGGATCTTCAAAAGGCTGAACACTTCGGAAAATGCGCTGCATCGTTTCCAAAATGATATTACAAATGATTTCTTCACGTATATAATGAGAAGAGCATCGCGTCGTTTCATTGCGATAAGCAGAACAGATAAAACAAGCTTTTTTTCGATTACGGCGGTCTTCGTTTACATAATTAAGCTTGGAGCCGCAATCGACACAGAACAACATCCCGGAAAACAAACTATCTGCAGCTTCAAAAAAGTGATTTGCCGTTGCTATCACTAGAAGCCGGTGCAGGTTCTGCCCGGCACGGCGCATTTCAAACACAAGACACCCGTAATCTACCGGCGGCATCTCCGTGATTCGTTTGTTGGCAAGTGTGATACGGATGAACTTTTCCCGCGGAAATTTGGATTTTTGAACCTTGTCCGTCAATGCGGTGAGCTCTTCGTCGTTCAGATAAAACACGATTCGGTTATTTCGTTTTCTCATGGTTTATTTTCCTTTCTTTGATTCGTTTTTGTTGAGATAGGGTCTTAGGGGCGCGGGTCCCCGGTGGGGCCCTCTGCCGAAGGCAGAAGCGCCGACCGAGCCGGCAGGCGAGACTCGGCCCTAATGAGTGCCGTGTATATACAACGGCGATGCTTGCTAAACTTGTGCCACAGTTTAGCAAGCGAATTTGCTGCAGCAAATTCAATGCTCGTTAAGACAATACCGCGACATGGATACCGTCACGGTACGGCTCACGATATCTGTTCTATGACGGCGGTGACGATGTTTTGGTATACCGTTTTTTACCGTCACAGCCGTCACGGGTCGTCACTGATCCGCTGCAATACGGTGCGAGGTTCGCTGTTGGCACGGGCTGCAATTTAGTGGTGTTTTGGTTTATGGGGTTCCTCCTTCCTTTTCGGATTTTTGGCTTTCGGTGTTCCACCTCGGCCGCGTTGGCAGAAATCAAAAGCTATGTATAGGCGGCGCGTCGGATGAAGATGAAAAAGTTAGTGGTTTTTTGTTTTGAAATGTGTTGCTATTTGCAATACAAAGTGGTATAATATCTGTGATGATAAGTGTTTAGGAGGTAGTGATATGGCAACCAAAACTGCAAATGTGACTGCGAGAATTCAACCGGAGATTAAGGCGCAGGCGGAAGCCGTGCTTGATCGAATCGGCATTCCCGTTTCCGTGCTGATCGACACCTTATACCGGCAGATCATTATGACCGGCGGCATCCCGTATTCCCTGTCTGTGCCTGGTGTTCAAACTCTTGACAGCATGACCGCCGAACAGTTCGACGCAATGATGCAAAAAGGTTATGATGAAGCACAAAAAGGCAATGGTCTTTCGGTGGATGAGGCGTTCAAGAAAATCAGAGAGGTCATTTGAATATGCAATACTCTGTAAAACTGACGCCCCATGCCGTTGTCCAAATTCAGGAAACGGTTGCATGCATATCGAAGGTTCTTCTGGTTCCCGACTCCGCTTCCGCTTGGGCTGACCGGCTGGAGAAAGAGATTAGATCGCTGAATACGATGCCCGGAAGATACCCGCTGATCGACAGGGAACCGTGGAAATCCAGAGGCATTCGCAAAATGACTGTAAAGAACTTTTTGGTCTATTACTTTG
>JAFTEL010000094.1 GCA_017453685.1 Clostridia bacterium | reverse complement strand
CGGGCGGCGGCGGCCGCTTCGACCCCGGTATGCTGTATTTCTCGCCGCAGATCTGGTGCAGCGACAACACCGACCCGCTCGAACGCCTGACCATCCAGTTCGGCACTTCGATGTGCTATCCGACCTCCTGCGTGGGCGCACACGTTTCGGCTTGTCGCCGCACGGGCTACGTCACCAAGGGCAACGTCGCCATGAGCGGCTCCTTCGGCTACGAGCTCGACCCCAACAAGCTCACCGATGAGGAAAAGGCGATCGTCCGCCGTCAGGTCGCCGACTATCACAAGTATTACAATTTGACCCATTACGGCGATTTTTATCGCCTGATCGCCCCCACCGACAACACCTTCCGCTGCGCGTGGGGTCACGTCGCGCCCGATAAGAGCGAGGCGTTGTTCACCGTCGTCATCATCCGCACCCCCGAATCCTCCGCCTTCCCGCTGCGCCTCAAAGGGCTTGACCCGAACAAGACCTATTACTGCGAAGCGCTGGACGTCACCCGTTCCGGCGCGGCGCTGATGAACGCGGGGCTGAACCTGACCAGGATGAAGCAGAGCGACGGCGAAAGCCTTGCCCTGTATTTTGAAGCCAAATAAAGGAGTTTAAGCCATGAAAAACGTGAAACGGATCGTCTGTCTCATTCTTTCCGTGCTGCTGCTTTCCTCGCTGCTCGGCGCGTCTGTCGGCGCCGAAACGGCGGCGGGCAGCGGCCCCGTGCGCGTGAGCGCGTGCGTCGCGGGCGACAACGGGCAAACCGTCGGCTTTTGCTGGTACACCGCCGAACCGACTGACAGCGTCGTGACGCTGAGAGACGAAAGCGGCGCTCCCCTTGCGGGCGCCAAGCTCAGCGACCCCGTCTGCGAGGAATGGGAAGGCATGTGGATGCATAAAGTCACCGCGTCCGACCTGCCCGCCGAAACGCTGATCGCCTACACCGTGGGCGACGGGAACGCGACCGTGAGCGGCACGTTCAAAACCGGCGGCGCGGCCGACTCGGTCAAGTTCATCGAAATTGCCGACGTGCAGGCGAGCTCTGCCGAAAACTTTGAAAAGGGCGCCGCCACCCTGCGCGCCGCGTTCGGCGCCATGCCCGACGCCGCCTTCGTTGCCAACTGCGGCGATTTCACCAACGACAGCACCAACGAGGAATGGGATCTCTACGACGCCTCCTTCGGCGAACTCAACCGCACCTATCTGCTCGCGCCCGTTTCGGGCAATCACGACGGCTTCGGTGTGGAAAACTGGTTCAACAACATGTTCAATCTCGACACAAGCGAGAGCGTGCAGACCAAAAACGGCGTGAACTATTCGTTCGATTACGGCAACGCCCATTTCGCCGTGCTCAACACCAACGACTGTCTGAACGTTTCCAAGCCGCAGCTCAAATGGCTGAAAAACGACATGAATTCCACCGATAAGGATTGGAAGATCGTGTTCATCCACAAGTCGCCCTATACCCTGGGTAAGGACGGCAAATGGCCGGATGCGCTGCAATTGCAGAAGACTCTGACCAAAGTGTGCGACGAAACCAACGTCGATCTCGTCATCGGCGGTCACGATCACCAGTATCTGCGCACCAAGCCGCTCACGGGCAACAAGCTCGACCCGAACGGCACGACCTACCTGCTCAGCGGAACCGCGGGCAGCAAGCGCTATGAAGTGCGCGAGTTTTTGGCGGAACACTTTATGAAAAAAGAATTCATCGCCGCGCTGGTGATCCAAAAGGGCGGCTACGGCAACTTCTGGAACGGCTCCGACTGGCGCAGCACCGATGAGCGCAACATCGGCGGCTGCTACAACACCGTGGAGATCGACGGCGGCACGCTCACGCTCAAGTCCTTCATTCTGGGCGACGAGTCGCAGGAATCCATGCAGATCGACCAACTGGAGCTGACCAAGAAGACGGGTGAAAACAAGATCACCTACACCGGCGACAACACCACCTCCAAGGCGGCCTACGCCGTCGGCAGCGTCGCTTCCTACGCCTCTCTTCTGGTCTACACGTTCACCAATTGGCTGCCCCGCTTCCTCGCCCTTGTTCCAGAATTGATTTATTCCGTGGCTGTTTATGATACGTTCTGATTGTTCGGTTGCCATCCCCGCGAACGTGCGCGAGGCGCTTGACCTGCTCGGCGGCAGCGGCTATGAAGCCTTTGCCGTGGGCGGCTGCGTGCGTGATTCGCTGCTCGGGCGCGCGCCGGATGACTGGGATATCTGCACCTCCGCT
>JAFTEL010000093.1 GCA_017453685.1 Clostridia bacterium | reverse complement strand
TTCCACACCAAGCCGGTCAGCAACGCCGTGATGAAGGACTTTTTCGCCAACATTCCGGCGAAGCAGTTCCGCATGGAGCAGTCCGAGCCGAAACCGCTGTTCCCCTCTGAGCCGCGCGCGCCGTTCACCCCGAAACCGGCGGCACATTCGCTCGATCTGGTCGTGGAAGACGAACCGGCGGCGCCTTACCGCACGGGGCGGGAGGAAGAAGAACCGTCCGTGCTCCCGCGCGTTTTGCCGCCGCTCCCGGCGCAGCCCGAGCCGCCGCAGGAGCAGCCGGCTGTTGCCGTCACCACCGAACCGACCGATGAAATTTTCTACATCGGTGAAGCGTTCAAAACCTATCTCATCGTGCAATGCGGCGACGAACTGCTTTTGCTCGATAAGCACGCCGCGCATGAACGGCTGATCTATGAACAGCTCAAACAGCAGCATAAAGATCAGCCCTCTCAGCTGCTGATGCTGCCGCTGACCGTCAGGCTCAGCCGCGGCGAATACGAGGCGGTGCTCGAACACGCCGAACTGCTGGCGGACGCGGGCTTCACCGTGGAGGATTTCGGCGACGGCACCGTTTCGGTCAGCGAATATCCCGCGCTGCTGCAGGGCGCCGATATTGCCGAACAGATTACCGAGATCGCCGGCTATCTGGCGGATCACGCCCGCGAGGTCACGACGCAGAAGCTGGATTGGATCTATCATTCCGCCGCCTGCCGCGCCGCCGTCAAAGCGGGGGACTTCACCGATCGGAACGAGGCGCAGGCCTTTGCCCGGCGCGTCCTGTCCATACCCGATATCCGCACCTGCCCGCACGGGCGGCCGGTGATTGCCAAACTCACCAGATACGAGATCGAAAAACTGTTCGGGCGTGTGTAACTTTATGAACGAAAAAAACGAAGCGCAAAGAATCCCCGTGATCGCCGTGGTTGGTCCGACCGCGTCGGGCAAGACCGCGCTGGGCGTCGCCCTTTGCCGCCGCTTTGACGGCGAGGTTGTGTCGGCGGATTCCATGCAGATTTACCGCGGCATGGAGATCGCCGCCGCCGTGCCCACCATGGAGGAACGGCAGGGGGTCGCGCATCATCTGATGCAGTTCCTTGACCCGACCGAGCGTTACAGCGTGGCGGCCTATTGCAAAGACGCCGCCGCCTGCATCGCCGACATTCACGCCCGCGGCAAGCTGCCCGTTGTGGTGGGCGGCACGGGGCTTTATATCAACGCCCTGCTCGACCACGTGACCTTTGCCGAAGCCGACACCGATCTGAGCATCCGGCAAACATTGACCGAGCGGCTGGAGCGGGACGGTATCGCGCCGCTGCTGGAAGAACTGCGGCGGGTCGATCCGATCCGCGCGGCGCAGCTGCATGAAAACGACGCCAAGCGCATCCTGCGCGCGCTGGAGTTTTACTATCAGAACGGCTTCACCATCACCGAGCAGGATCGTCTATCCCGCGCCGAGCCGTCGCCCTACCGCGTGCTGACACTGGGCTTGTTTGTCAAAGACCGCGCGGTGCTTTATGACCGCATCAACCGCCGCGTCGATCAGATGGCGGCGAACGGTCTGCTGGAAGAAGCGAAGCGGTGCCTGAACGATCCCCGCGCCACGGCGGCGCAGGCGATCGGGCACAAAGAACTGAAGCGTTATTTTGACGGGGAAGCGACCGAGCAGGAGGCGCTTGACCACTTGAAACAGCAGACGAGACGTTACGCCAAACGGCAGCTCACCTGGTTCGGTCGGGATGAGCGGATCGTGCGGCTGTATATTGACGAATATGATGATTTTTCCGCGCTTGTGCAGCAAGCGTTTGCTTATTGCAAACCTTTTTTGAAAGGGGAGGAGGAACATGAATAAAGACCTGATGCCGAAGATTCGGCGCCTCGGCATCATCGCGCTCGGCGTGTTTACGGCGGTCTACATGTGCTACCGCGTTTACGTCGCCTGCGTCGATAAGGTGCAGACCCAGGCTGCGGTCGTCACGGAGCAGAACGACAGCCTGACCGTGCAGGGCTTTATCCTGCGGTCGGAGGAATACGTCAACGTGGAAAAAGGCAAAACGGTCGTTTCCCTCGCGCAGGACGGTTCCAAGGTCACGGCGGGCAATCCGATCGCCATGACCTTTGCCTCCGAAGCGCAGGCGGCGGACTATGAGCTTTTGACCGACGTGCGCAGCGAGATCGAACGGTATGAAAAACTCGCGGCGGTTTCTCCCGTGTCCAACATCGACACCAAGGGACTGGATTCTTCCATCGACCGCGCGGTGATCTCTCTGGTGGACGATATCGAGAACGACAGACTCGATCAGACCGAGGACGCCTTTTCCCTTCTGCGCAGCGCGGTGATCAAACGGCAGCTGATCGTGGGGGAGACCGTCAGCTTTGACAGCATCCTCAGCGCCCTGCGCGTGCAGGAAACGTCGCTGGTTCAGTCAGTTGCCAAGAGCGGCACCGTCAAGGCGAAAAACGCCGGCTATTTCGTCGGCAGCACCGACGGCTACGAGAACCTTGTGGATTATTCCATGGTGGAAAGCATTCTGCCCGAAGAAGTGGATCAGTTGTTCGCGATGAAGCCGCAGGCGGTCGAGAAGAACTGCATCGGGCGCCTTGTGACGCAGTTCAACTGGTACATCGTCAGCAAGGTCGATCTAAAAAGCATTGAAAAACTAAAAAAGGGCGCAAAGGTGCGTATCGCGTTCCCCAACACGTCGGCGGAGGAGATCGACGGCATGGTAGCGGCTCTCAATGTGGACGGCGCCGGTTCGGCGGCGGTCGTGCTGCGGTGCAACCGGATGGACGGAACGCTTCTCAAAATGCGCCGCGAGGAAGTGGAGATCATTTTCAACACCGTCAGCGGGTTCCGTGTGCCGACCGAGGCGGTGCGCGAAGAAAACGGCAAAAAGGGCGTGTATATCCTGCGCGCCAACACGGTCTCGTTCCGCGAGATCAATATTCTCTGGGCGTCGGAGGATTATATCATCACCGGCGGCGAAGGGAATCAGGTCAAGCGTTACGATCAAATCATCACGAAGGGGAAGAATCTGTATGACGGAAAAGCAGTTGCTTGACGAACAGCGGTTCGCGGATATTGATTACAATTTGTCGGTCGTGCGCGAACGGGTGGCGAAGGCGGCTGAGCTCAGCGGGCGCAAGCCGGAGGATATCCGGATCATGGCGGTTACCAAGACCGTCGCGCCGGAATATATCAACCACGCCATTTCGCGCGGCATGACGCTGATCGGTGAAAACAAGGTGCAGGAATATCTGAGCAAAAAGCCCGACCTGCTGCCGCATACGGCTCACCTCATCGGTCATTTGCAGACCAATAAGGTCAGACAGATCGTCGGCGAAGTCGAGATGATCGAATCGGTCGACAGCGTCCATTTGGCGCAGGAGATCGGCAAGCGGGCGGCCGCGCTCGGCAAGACCATGAAGGTTCTTGCCGAGATCAACGTCGGCGGCGAAGACTCCAAAACGGGCATCCCGTGGGAGGCAGCGGAGGAAACCGTTGCCGAGATCGCCGCGATCGGTTCGCTCGAAGTGTGCGGATTGATGGCGATCCCGCCGTTTTGTGAGAAAAGCGAGGATTCCAGAGCTTTTTTTTCAAAAATGATGCAAATGTTTGTTGACATTCGCTCCAAAAACATAGATAATACTAATATTAAGGTATTGTCGATGGGTATGTCTTCCGATTACTATGAAGCGGTGCTGGAGGGCTCAAATCTCGTGCGTGTCGGCACCTCGATTTTCGGCGGTCGGAACTATCGATGATGGCAATTAAAGTAATAATCAAAGTGCAGGAGGAATAAATATGGGATTCATGGACAAAATCAGCAAGCTCGTCAGCCAGAACGATTCGGAGTATTACGACGACGCAGAAGAAGAATACGAAGACGAGTACTATGACGAAGCAGAAGAAGAGGAAGCGCCCGCAGCGCCGAAGAAGTCGGCTTTCGGCGTGTTCCGTTCGTCTTCCGCCAATCGTTCCGACAACGTGGTCGACATCAACAACGCCCCGGCTTCCGGCCGCAAGAACCGCGTGGTTCTGGCGCAGCCCGCCGTCTTCAGCGACGCGAAGGGCATTGCGGATCACGTCAACCAGAGATGCCTGGTCATCCTCAATCTGAAAGACACCGGCAGTGAAACCACCCGCCGCTTCGTCGATTTCCTTTCCGGCGTCGCCTATGCCAACAACGGCAAGATCACCAGAATCGACACCGCCGTTTTCATTATCACACCGAGCGGATATGATCTGACCGGCGATATGGTCGAAAGCATCCAGAACGGTGAGATCTATTTCGGTTAATAGGGGGAGTATACCATGCTGACACCGGCACAAATTCGCGCGCATGAATTCGCTTCTGCCGGCCGCGGCGCTTACCGTTCCATTGACGTGGACGAGTACCTCGGCAAAGTGGCGGAATCCGTGGAAGCCATTACCCAGGAAAAGAATGAATACCTTCATCGCGTCACTTCGCTGACAGAGCAGGTCGAAGCCTATCAGAAAGAAGAGGGCAACATCAGCGCCGCTTTGCTGACCGCACAGAAGATGGCCGCTTCGCTCACGGACGACGCGCAGACCAAGGCGCAGGAAGCCGTCGCTACTGCGGAAAGCACCGCAAAAGAAACGCTCGAAAAGGCCACCGCCGAAGCGCAGGAGATGCTTGCCGCCGCGAAGAGCGAAAGCGAAGCGCAGCTGGCGGACGCCGCCGCGCAGGCGCAGAGCACGCTGACTGCCGCGCAGGAACAGGCGGACGCCATCCTGAACGAGGCGAAAGCCAAGGCGGAAGAACTCCGCGCCGGCTCCGAGGCGGATTTCCGCGACCGTATGCGCAAGGCGGACAGCTATTACACCGAAAAGATCGCCGCTGCCGACAGCAGGGCGCAGAATATCCTGCGCGAGGCGGAAGATTACGCCGCGCAGATCAAGGCGCAGGCCGACCATGACAAGGCCGAAAACGAACGCACGCTCGATCTGCTCAAGATCGAAACCAATAATTTCCGCAGCGAGATCCTCACGGCTTATTCCAAGCACGTTGAGCTGATCAAGAATATCCCGTCTCTGGCGGCGGAACAGATCAAAGCGCTGGAAGAAAAGGTCTACGTCGTTCCCGCTCAGCCGCAGGAACCGGCGGAAGAGATCGCCGAGGAAGCGGCAGAAGAGATCGCAGAAGAAGCGGTGGAAGAAATCGCCGAGGAAGCGGCGGAAGAAACCGCTGAATTCGCAGAGGATATCGAAGACGCGGAAGAAGCGGCCGACGAAGCGCCGGAAGAACCCGAAGCCGATGAAGCGCAGCCCGAAGAACCGGAAGAGGAGTCCGTTGAGGAACAGCCGGTCGACGAGGACGTGCCCGAGCTGGCGGCGGAAGAGGACGACGGCTTTGCCGACGCCCTTCTCGATGCGGACGATGAAGAAACGGCGGACGATTACACCGAGTTTGACGACGTTGAAGAACCGGACGAGGAAGAAGATCCCGGTCACGGCTTCAGCATCGCAGAGGAATTCGACGACGTTACCTCCGAAGAAGAGTTTGCCGCTTACGCCATGAACGACGTGGAAGACTTTGACTTTAATGAGGGGAACAAGAATGTTTCCCGCAACGGTACCGTCTACGAAGTGGTGGACGATATTGAAGGCGAAGAAGATGAAGACGATGCGGACGATCAGGAATCCTTCTTCCGCAGCTTTTTCAAGAAAAAATAAAGAATCCTAAACATAAATGGAGGGTGACGAATGATCCAGGCGCTGTGCTGCGGCATCATCGTGCTGGCGGCAGCGGCTGACCAGCTCATCAAATACGCTGTGCTGCATTCGTCCCTGGCGGCGGGGGAGACCGTTACGCTCATTCCCCATGTGCTGCAGCTGCGCTACGTCGAAAACACCGGCGCCGCGTTCAGCCTTTTATCCGATCACACGGTCCTGCTCTCGGTCGTGACCGCGGCGGTGATTGCGGCGGGCGTCGTTCTGATCCTTTCCGGCCGCATCCGCTCCCGCTTTCTCAGCGTTGTCATCGCCTGCGTGCTGGCAGGCGGCCTGGGCAACCTGATCGACCGCATTTTCCGCGGGTTCGTGGTGGATTATATCGAAGTGCTTTTCGTCAACTTTGCCGTGTTCAATTTTGCCGATTGTTTTGTGACGGTCGGCGAGTTCCTGCTGATCGCCTACCTTCTGTACGATATCGTCAAGAGCCCGAAAAAAGGGGTAAAAAAGCCTGATGGAGCAGAATAAAAGAGTGCTGTCCTTCACGGTGGAGAGCGGCGATGAGGGCGAACGGCTCGACAAGGCGATCTGCGCTTTCGCGCCCGAACTGAGCCGCAGCTTTGTGCAGAACGTGCTGACGGCCGGCGGCGTGACCGTGAACGGAATCGCCAAAAAAAAGAGTTATCTGACCGAGGCGAACGATGAGATCGTCATTGTGACGCCTGAGCTGCGCGAATTGGAAGCGCAGCCGCAGGCTATCCCGCTGGACATCCGCTATGAGGACGACATGCTTCTGGTGGTGAACAAGCCGCGGGGCATGGTGGTGCATCCCGCGCCCGGCAATCCGGACGGCACGCTGGTCAACGCGCTGCTCTATCACTGCCGCGACAGTCTGTCCGGCATCAACGGCGTCATTCGCCCCGGCATCGTGCACCGCATCGACAAGGATACGAGCGGTCTGCTCATCGTCGCCAAAACCGACGAAGCGCATCTTTGCCTGGCGGAGCAGATCCGCGAACACAGTTTTACCCGCGAATACCGGGCAGTGGTTCACGGTCACTTCAAAGAGCCGAGCGGCACGGTGGACGCGCCCATCGGGCGCAGCAGCGCCGACCGCAAAAAGATGTGCGTGACCGAGCAGCATTCCCGCCGCGCCGTCACGCATTACGAAGTGCTGGAAGAATATGCGGGCTTTTCGTTCGTGAAGCTCCGGCTGGAAACGGGGCGCACGCATCAGATCCGCGTGCACATGGCTTATCTGGGTCATCCGGTTGCGGGCGACGAAGTGTACGGCCCCAAAAACGGCGTTGCCCTCGGCGGGCAGTGCCTCCACGCCGGTCTGATCGGGTTCCGCCATCCGGCGGACGGGCGCTATCTCGAGATCGAAGCGGAACTGCCGGAATATTTCACGGCGTTTTTATCCAAACTGAAACAACAGTGATCCTGTTTTATACAAACTAACGATACGGAGGTGACTGTTTTGGACGCAGCAGCGAAAAAACAGTTGAAAATCAAAACCAACCAAGTCAGAAAAGGCATCATCGAAGGCGTTTTCAACGCCAAATCCGGTCATCCGGGCGGTTCCCTTTCGATCGCAGAGGTTATGACTTACCTCTACTTTTGCGAGATGAACGTCGACCCGAAGAATCCCAAGGCGGAAAACCGCGACCGTTTGGTCCTCTCCAAAGGTCACGTCGCGCCCGCGCTCTATGCGGCGCTCGCGCTCAAGGGCTTCTTCTCGGCGGATGAGATCAAACTGCTCCGCAAACCCGGCGCGATGCTTCAGGGTCATCCGAGCATGAAGCTGACGCCCGGCGTCGACATGAGCACGGGTTCGCTCGGTCAGGGCATTTCCACCGCCTGCGGCATGGCTCTGGGCGGCAAGCTCGCCGGCGCGCCTTACCGCGTCTACACCATTCTGGGCGACGGCGAGATTCAGGAAGGTCAGGTCTGGGAGGCCGCGATGTTCGCCGCCGCCAAGGGGCTTGACAATCTGGTCGCCGTGGTCGACAACAACAACCTCCAGATCGACGGCACGATCTCTTCCGTCAACTCACCTTATCCGATCCCTGAAAAGTTCAAGGCGTTCGGCTGGAATGTGATCGAGATCTGCGGTCATAATTTTGACGAGATCGACGCCGCGTTCAACGCCGCCAAAGACTTCAAGGGCAAGCCCACCGCCATCATTGCCAAGACCACAAAGGGCAAGGGCGTTTCCTTCATGGAAGACAACTGCGACTGGCACGGCAAGGCCCCGAATCAGGACGAGTACAACACCGCCATGGCGGAACTCGACGCGGAGCTGGCACAGCTCGAGACGATGTGATTTTTTTCGGGCAAATCATTATTTTGAAAGGAGCCGCGCAGGCGGAACGCGCGTGTGCGGTTTTAGGTGAATAGAATGGCTGATGTAGTAAAAGTTGCAACCCGTGACGCATACGGGAAAGCCCTCGTTGAACTGGGCGAAAAGAACGACAAGGTCATCGTGCTTGACGCCGACCTTGCCAAAGCGACCAAAACCATTAACTTCAAAAACGCATTTCCGGATCGTTTCTTTGACGCCGGTATTGCCGAGAGCAACATGATGGGCGTCGCCGCCGGCCTTGCCGCGGTGGGCTACACGGTGTTTGCCAGCTCGTTTGCCATGTTCGCGGCAGGCAGAGCGTTTGAGCAGATCCGCAATTCCATCGGTTACACGCATCTCAACGTCAAGATCGGCGCAACCCATGCCGGCATTTCTGTCGGGGAAGACGGCGCCAGCCACCAGTGCTGCGAGGATATCGCCCTCATGCGCACCATCCCCGGCATGACCATCATCAACCCGGCGGACGACGTCGAGGCGAGACTTGCCGTTCTGGCGGCCGCCGAGACCGAAGGACCGGTCTATCTGCGCTTCGGCAGACTGGCTGTGCCGCGTGTCTTCGATGAAAACTACCGTTTCGAGATCGGCAAGGGCAACGTGCTGCGCGAAGGCAAGGACGTTGCCATCATCGCCACCGGCCTCATGGTGGCTGAGGCGCTTGCCGCGGCGGAAACGTTGGCGGCGCAGGGCATCAACGCCCGCGTGATCAACATGGCGACCATTAAGCCGATCGACAGGGAACTGGTCATCGCCGCCGCGAAGGAGACCGGCGTGATCGTCACCGTCGAAGAGCACAGCATCATCGGCGGCCTCGGTTCCGCTGTGGCGGAGACCGTTTGCGAAGCCTGCCCGGTGCCGGTCGTCCGCATCGGTGTGGAAGACAAGTTCGGTGCTTCCGGTCCCGCGGTCCAGATGCTCAAGATATACGGTCTGTGCGCGGAAAACATTGTGGAAAAGACCAAGGCGGCCGTTGCGCTGAAAAAGTAAGCTGCCGGAAGGATTGGCGTTATGAGCGAGGAAAAATCTTTCAGAAAGGCCGCCGTCGGCGGCTTCCATCGGAAAGACGTCATTGATTATATCGAACAGCTTTTGATCGAGCAGGCCGCGTGCCGCGACGAGCTCGCCGAAAAGGATGAGCTGATCGCCGAGCTGAAAAGCAGAATCGCCGCGCTGGAAGCCGAACGCGAGGCGGCGCCCGCCGTCATCACGGACGAGGACGATCCCGAAGACGTGCTGAAAAAAGTCGATCAGCTGCTCAAAAACTATTTGGGCGCTGAGGCGGAGGAATAGGCGGTATGGTACAGTATCATTTATCGACGGCTCAGCTGCGCGAAGCGGCACCGACGCTTTGCGCGGGAGACAGGGTGCTGCTCAGCGGCACGGTCTACACCGCGCGCGACGCGGCACATAAACGCCTGATCGGTTTGCTCGAACAGGGCGAGCCCCTGCCGTTTGATTTGAAAGACGCCGCCGTTTACTATGCGGGACCGACCCCGTCGGCGCCCGGTCGGGTGATCGGCAGCTGCGGACCGACCACGTCTTCGCGCATGGACCCTTATGCGCCGACGCTGCTGGATCTGGGGCTGGTCGCCATGATCGGCAAAGGGCCGCGGAACGAGGCGGTGTGCGAGGCGATCTGCCGCAACGGGGCGGTTTACCTGTGCGCCGTGGGCGGCGCTGGCGCGCTGGCTGCCAAATGCATCACCTCGTGCGAGGTCATCGCGTTTGACGACCTCGGCTGTGAAAGCGTTAAACGCCTGACGTTTCGGGAGTTTCCGCTGATCGTCGGCATTGACTGCCGCGGCGGCTCCGTGTTTCAAACGTAAAACGCCAACTGAACAGATAACAATAAGCTGCGATTCTCTGAAAAGGGAGCCGCAGCTTTTTTTGCTGCCGATCATCGGTTCGGCAGCGCGGCGCGCGATCGAATGTATCTTTGGAAAAATGTGCGATCACGATGTGAAATCAGCCTAAAATAGTTGCCGACCGCTAACCGAAAAGTGGTGAAAACACAGAAAAAACGCCTCAAAAAGTTAAAATTTTGCTAAATTTTTCGTGCAATTCGCTTGCCATCTTGAACCTGTTGTGCTATAATGGCGATGGATAATAGTGTAGTAGTATCTATTGTCTGGCAAGCGAGTATTTCTTCAGTACTCAAAAAACACCAATGCAGAACATTTGGAGGTGCAGTTTTTATGAAGAAAACCACAAAATTGCTCTGTATCCTCATGGCATTTGTGCTGATGTCGAGCTATCTCGCCGTCGGTGCGTCTGCCTATCAGGCTTATACCGAGCCTGTGGGGTACAACTCAATCGGCAAACCTCAGTACACCTATGAGCAGACCTGCTCGATGATGCTCGACTTCATCGACGCGAAGCTCGCCGATGCGAACATCAACGAAACGGTCGACGCCAAGGTCACCAAGCTCAAGGTGAACCTGACCTCGATCGACAATACCTTCCAGTCCTTGACCGATATCCTCAACAACGGCTGGCTCGGCGTTGCCAACTTCTTCTCGCTGTTGGGCGACATCAAAGACCTTGACGGCGACGCCATCGAGAATCCCCGCAGAAGCAACACGACCGACGAAGCCGTGTTCTACGCGCTGCTTGAGTTCCTGAAGGACAACAAGAATCCGGTTGCCAACATTGTCAAAGACGAATTTAACTGGGGCATTCTTACGACATTCAATCTTCTGAAAGAAGACGATGTCCCGTTCTTGATGAGAACTGCCAAGTGGCTGAAGTCCCTTCTGATCAAGGTGATCCACAACTCCCTCATCGCGACCAACGATGCCGACAAGTTTGATATTGTTATCAAAGAGGATTCGCTTGACGGCAACAAGTTCGGCTACTCCCTCAGCACTTCGCTCGATTCCCTGATCACCATCGGCGTGGAGCATCTTCTTGTCGGTGATTACAACGTTTCCACCCAGAGCTACTCCGGCAAGCTGCCGAGCATGGAAGGCAAAGTCAATCTGACGACGAGACCGACTTATGACGTCATTCAGGACGTGATCGACTCCGTCATGAACGACATCCTGCTGCCGATGCTTTGCGAAAAGCTGCCGGGCGTGCTGAACATTGACACCAGCACCGAATGGCCCAACGGCAACCCCGAGTCTCCCGGTCTGCTGCCCACTATCGTCGGCATCGTCAACGATTATCTCCATCTTGGCTATGCTTACGACGATCAGGAATATCCGGTCATCGAGCTCAAAAAGCTGCTGACATGGTTCCTTGTCGGTACGACGGGCGGTGACGCTGCGATCTATAATATTATCAGCTTCACCAATCACGGACTTGATATCAACGACGATCTGCTTGCCAGCATCAAGAGCCTGATCCGCAGCCTTGGCCCCGGTCTGCTGCAGCAGTTCCTGCCCGAATACTTCCCCGAGGACATGGAATTCCCGGATCTGACCAACTACACCACCGATCAGCTCGTTTCCTATCTCTTCAGCCTGCTGGCGCCCATCTATCTGCCGGAAGTCCGTATTCTGCCCGGCTGTGATACGATTCAGGAATGCCTGACCTATTTCTTCATCAGCCGCCTGGTTGATATTCTGCCCGAGAACGATTACTACGGTCAGATCGCCAACGGTACGCTTGACCCCGAAAACGGCGCATGGGTTGAGATCGGCAACGACTACCTCATCTACTGGCTGAATTCCGTCCTTCCCTGCAACCTTGACAAGAACCTCAACTTTGACCAGATGGTCAGCGCCTTGATCGATTGGGCGCTTAACAACTACGGCTTCATCTTCAACCTCAGACAGGACTTCTCCAACATGAACGCCTGGCAGAAGATCGACGCCACCCTCTTCCAGATCATCGATCCCAAAATCCTTACGATTGATGATATCCGGTCAGAGTATTCGACCATCTCCGAAGCCCTGATCAAAGGCGTTATCATCGAAGGCGTTCAGACGCTTGACATCGAACGTCTTCTCTCCTTCGTCGGTAAGCCGTATCCGAAAGATCAAAATGGCAACAGCATCACGAATTACGACTTAAGCCAGATGGACGCGACAAAGAGCGCTGACCTCTATCTCCCGGCCATTAAGTTCCTGCTCGGCTTCCTTGGTCGCGTCTTCAAGAGCCTGATGAACGGCACCAACATCATGCCGAACGTCACCACGATCGAGGATCTGGTTTACACCAACACCGGTGCGAACCTCGCCACCCTCATCAGCAACCTGTTCGCAGCTCTCTATGACGAGAGAACCTACAACTTCCCGACCATTCTTCCCCTTGTCGGTCAGATCATCGGTCTTCGTTCCGATGCAAGCTTCCTGGTCGAACCGCCGCTTGATTATCCCAACAAGTCCGTTGCCGACCTCAAGGCGCTGATGAACACCTGCTTCCCCGCCAACGACGGGATCAAGTATTCCGATGCGGACTACGCGACCATGGGCGAAGAAGACTACAGCCTTCTTTACAAGTATAAAGATTTTGAAGACGAATTCGAAGCTTGCCAGGATCTGCTTGCCAAGTACGAGAAGAACAATCTTTCCGTAACGGCGCAGGAATTGAAGAACTGCTACTATCGTTTGGAATACTACTACAATCAGCTTCCCGCCAGAACGACTCTGTGCAAGACCCAGCTCATCCGTGAGATCGAATACGCCAACACCAACGTGCCCGCCGAGAACCTTGTTGAAGGCAGCGACACCGGCGCAAAGCTCTACAGCGACAGAAGCTGGAGACTCTATCAGGAAGCGCTGGCTTTCGCGAACACCGTCAACGGTCAGACCGGCATCAAGCAGTCGAAGATCTCGCTCGCCAGACAGCAGCTCTTCGCCGCCATCGCGAATCTGTCCCCGTGGGTCAGACTTGCCAGATACGTTGTTCTCGATCAGATCATCGCGCGTGCTCAGGCGATCAAAGAAGAGGATTATAAACTCTACACCACCAGCACGATCGTTGAGTTCAAGGCTGCTCTTGCCGCCGCCCTCGCGCTTGACCGCGACTACGACGTGAACTCCCAGTCCATCGTTGACGCTGCGGCAACCAGATTGAATCTTGCTCTCAACGGCCTGACCGTCTGGAAGATCAACTACGAGCTGAACGCCGACATCGTGATCGACGACACGGTTGCGAAGGACTCCAACACGGTTCTGAAGTTCCGTGAATCCAGCGGCGCTGCCGTTACCAACGTTTCCGCAACGGTCAACAACGGCGCGACCATCGGCGAACCCTACATGGAAGGCGACTACTACTGCTGGGTTATCACGCCGACTGATTCCCCGCTCTACACCGTTGTTACGGCGAACATCAACTTCACGCAGCCCTCGACCGGCAAGAGCTACACGGCTAATGCCTACACCTTCGTGACGGAAGGCACTTATGCCGCCAACATCAACGTCAACACCTGCCACAGCGGTCTGCTCCGCAACGGCTACGTTGTCTCCCTGAACGGCATCGGTGAGGCGAGTGCCACCATCACGACTTACAACAACGAGCACAGTACCGGCGGTGAAGCCGGCGGCATGTCCTCCGTCCCGACGGGTACCATCTTCGTTGACGTCAGCCAGTATCAGAACCTCAACCAGATCCCCGGTCTGATGCTCACCCTCACCAAGTATGCCAGCTCTTACAGCTCCACTTACCTCCCGAGCGGCACCATGACGGAAGTGAAGGCCACTTCGATCGCTTCCTCCAACCCGGCGATCAAGCTCAGCGACAGCAGCTATTCCTTCACGCTGAACCAGACCGATTCCAAGAACATCTCCTTCGCCGGTGCGATCCCCGCTGCCGGCGGTACCATGGAGACCACCATTTCCCTGACGGTCACTGCGACCTCCTCCAACGGCGGCAGCGATATCTCTCACCCGCAGATCAAACTGCGCGTTGAAGCTTGCGACAAGTCTGTCCTCAGAACGTCCGTCAACAAGGCGATCACCGCCTGCCGTCAGGAATGGTTCTATTCCGGCGGTTGGGAGATCTATTTGAAGGATCTTGAAGATGCTGTTGCTGCTCTGAACAACCCGACCAGCACGCAGGCTGAGATTGACGAAGCCAACGAGAACCTGAACGAAGCCATTTCCTGGCTTGAATACAAGTCCGCTGACTTCGCCAGACTCCATCAGCTCTACTGTGTTGCGGTTTCTCTGAATCCGTTCGATTATCAGGATTTCAGCGCCGTGACCAGAATCCTCAACACCATCAACTACAGCCAGGGCATGCTCCAGCAGTCCCTTGTCGATGAGACCTGCGACAACCTCAGAGCGGCGATCGATAACCTGCAGCCCGCTCAGAGCCAGATCAGAATCCGCTGCCTTGACGTTTCCGGCAATGTAATCGAAAACAACGGCATCGTCGTCAACGGCGAAGAAATCGAAGGCTCCCTGCTGAGCACTGATGTGATCGTCGGCAACGTCGGCGAAAAGGTCATCATCGAAGTTCCCGAAATCATCGGCTATTCCTCCAACGATACCAAGCAGCTTGTCACGATCACCCACGAGGGTGTTGACGTTGAATTCACCTACACGCCCGATACCTATCGTGTGATCTTCAACGCCAACGGCGGTACGGTCAACCCGACCACCATGTACGTCACCTACGGTTCCACCTATGCCAACCTGCCGACGCCGACCCGTGAAGGCTACATCTTCACCGGCTGGTACAACAAGCTTTCCGGCGGTATGGTCATTGACGAGAACACCAAGGTCAACACCAGCTACTACAGAACGCTTTACGCACACTGGGATGAAGATCCTGACTATCAGACTGAATCCATTGATACCGGCGCGATCGGCGAAGCCGTTGCCGGCTTGCTCAAGAGCAACAAGATTGCGGACGTTGTCAATACGCTGATCTCGCTCTTGAACAAGGTCGTCAACTTTGTCCTTCTTAAAGTCCTCGGCATCTCCAAATAACACCGACTGGCAGGGCGGCGTGTCCGCCGCCCTGCTAAACCAAGATTGAAATAGCTTTGGAGGATAGCAATGAAAAACAAAAGAATTCTCAGTGCAATCATGGCGTTTGCGTTGCTGCTGTGTTCCGTTCAGATCGGGATCGGCGCGATTGCCGGCGCTGTCGGTTTTGACAACACCTTGTTGGCGTACATGATCGCGAACCATGATTATTTCCGTGAGGATCGTTATACCGTTGAAACGTGGGCGAATTACGCTTCCGTGCTCGACAGCGTTACGGCAATCAGCAACAACGCCGGCACCACGCAGGAGCAGGCGATGATCGCGGCAGCCGATCTGGCTGCGGCGGAGGCTGCTTTGACCTACCGTTCTGCTGAGTATACGTCCAAGCTGAATATCCGTCTTCCGCTGACTGCGCTGAGCGGTACAACGGTTACCTTTGAGTTCAAGGATGCGCTCGACAACGCGCTGACGGATGTGGCGGCGACCGCAAGAGGCGCCGACGTTACTTCCGTTGATCTTGGCGCCGACGGCTTCTATGCCGTGACGCTGAATGTAACGGCAGCGACCGGCGAAGCGGTTCCTGTCACCGTTACCTATACGTTTAACGAAAAAGCTTATACCTTTATTGTTACGCTGCTTGTTTCCGCCAGCGGTGCTGACGCTGCGAATAAAACCGCGCTCGGCGCTTATTATCTGCGCGAAATGGCCAAGAACCGCCAGGCAGGCGATTACAGCGGCGGTTTCCAGACTTACACGTCCGTTTTGGCTTCCATGGCAACGGTCTTTGCCAACCCGTCTTCCACGCAGACCAAGGTTGACCGCGCCGTTGAAAATATGGATCTTGCCATTAACTCTCTGGTTTCCGCGCTGGCGGATTACTCCCGCATCTATGCTCTGCTGGCTCAGGTCAACGAGATGGATCCCGACAACTACAATACCTTTGTTGCGGTTGAGCATGCCATCGCGCTCATCGAGTACGATCTGCCGCTCAGCCAGCAGTACTACGTTGACAACATGGCTGACAACCTGCAGGATGCCATCAACAGCTTGACACTGAAGACCTCTTACTATACGGTCGTCTGTGTCACGGAAGACGGCGTGCAGCTTTCGTCCAACCGTTACAGTGGTACCAGAACCTACGTTGTCCGCGTGGTTGCGCCGGTTCATCCCGGTTACGCGCCCGACGTTGAGAATCAGGCCATTACGCTGGATCAGGATGAAACGACTGTCACCTTCACTTACACTCCGGTCACGTATTACGCCTACTTTGATCCCAACGGCGGCACCTGTGACGTGACCTCCAAGCAGCTGAGCTATGACCATGAATACGGCGAGCTTCCGGTTCCGGTCAGAGATGGTTATGCTTTCCTCGGCTGGTTCTCAAGCCCGACTGCCGGCGAACAGGTCTTCGCCGACACGATGGTCACGCTGAACTACATTGAGCAGCTTTACGCTCACTGGAGCGATATCGAAAGCTACACCATCGCTTTCGATACGGGCGACGGCGATCCCTGTGAACCGATCACCGCGACTTATGGCGCGCCGATCACGCTGCCCGAACCGCACCTCTACGGCTGCATGAGCACCGGCTGGTATTTCGACCGCGCGCATACGCAGCCCGCTGATTTCACCACCATGCCCGACCTCGGCGATGACGGCGCAGTTGTTACCCTCTATCCGAACTGGGTCGTGAAGGTTTACCACGTGAACCTCGATCCCGGTGAAGGCGGCGTCGTTGACGATTCCGGCTATCAAGTCACCTTCGGCTCCACTTACGGCATCATTCCGGAGCCGACCCGTGAAGGTCACAACTTCATCGGCTGGTATACCGAGCCCGGCGAAGGCGGCACACTGGTGAATGAATTTACGGAAGTCGCGCTTGACGTGGAGCATACGCTCTACGCGCACTACACCGTCAACACCTACACGCTGTACTTCGATATGGACGGCGGCACGGAAATCGACCCCATCACCCAGGCATACGGCACGCCGGTCGTTCTGGCCAATCAGCCCGAGAGAGAGTATTATCTGTTCGGCGGCTGGACGCTGGATGGCGAAGCCTTTGAACTGACCACCATGCCGGCCGGCAACGTCACCATCAAGGCTGTCTGGACGCTGAACACCAAGTGCGAATACTTCCTTGAGCCTTACAAGACGGTTGACGGCGTTGAGATTCCCGCCAGGAACCTGATCGAAAACGACGTGATCGACGTGAAGGTCAGCATCCGCACCAACTATCCCGTTGGTCAGGGTATCTTCGGCATCATGTTCGATAAACGCGTGTTCCAGCTTTACAACGCGACTCTTTCCAAGACGGCTGTGGCAAACACGAATTCTGTTTATCTGAACTCCATCAACACGACCAAGACAATCAGCGGTACCGCGAACTTTGCTTCCTCCAACTGGGCGAGCTTCTTTAGCGATGATCCCAATTTCGTGGTCAATGACTGGCAGTGCTCCCGTTTGCAGACGGCTGCTTTCAAGAGCGGCAATATCCCGCAGATTATTACGCAGAAGGATTGGGCCTTTACCTTCAAACTGAAAGTCAAGACCGGTATCAGCACGGGCATCACGAGCGGTATGATTCGCCTTGACGAGCGTATGTGCCGCACGCAGGTCAACTCCACCACGAAGTATCCGACCTGCGTGGCGATGCAGAAGATCAACGAATCCACAGGCGCCTATACGATCAGCGATACGGTCAATCTGGTGCCCGATGTCACCAATGCTTATCTTGATATTCCGATCCTTTCCCCGGATTCCGAGCTTGCGGCGAGAACTGGCTCCACGACCGTGGTCGATTACACCGAAGGCTATGTTTACGGCCTTGAAAAAGAGCTGACGCTGGCGAAGTTCGCCTCCGATTACGCTCAGGTCATCGGCACCGGCACCATCGTGTGCGACGATACCGATCTTCGCACCGGTTCCGTGATCAAGGTCATGTGCAACGACGTTTGCCGCGCGCAGTATACGGTCGTCATCTTCGGCGATATCGACAGCAACGGCACCGTTGACGGCACCGACGCCTATTACGTCAACCTGATCGCTTCCGGCATGGTTTCCGACGACGTTCTGACGCCGGCGCAGAAGCTTGCCGCCGACCCGAACCATGACGGCGTCATTGACGCGACGGACGGCGCTCTGCTCGCCGATTCCGGTCTGCTCAAGGCGACTGTTTCTCAGGTCCTTCCTGCATGATCGTTTGGGTTGAATTGAATCAGCAAAAATAGTTTTATCCATACCGGCGGCAACATCCAGTTGTCGCCGGTATACTTTACCGTTTGATGAACGGATAGAAGGAAGCATGTGAGATGGTAGAAAAAACCTATGAAACGCCGTGCGGAACGATCCGTTACTGGACAAATGACAAAAAGGATTCGCCCGTAGCGATCGCTTTTTTGCCGGGGCTGACCGCCGATCATCGGCTGTTCGATCGGCAGGTGTCATTCTTTGAGGATCAGTACAAGCTCCTCGTTTGGGATGCGCCCGCGCATGCCGCGTCATGGCCCTTTGCTTTTGATTTTGACCTGCGTGATAAGGCTGTCTGGCTGGACGGCATTTTTCAGCAGGAGGGGATCGACTCGCCTGTCATCATCGGGCAGTCCATGGGCGGCTACGTCGGTCAGATGTATGCGCAGCACTTTCCCGAAAGGCTGAAGGGCTTTGTTTCCATTGACTCGGCGCCCTTGCAGCGGCAGTATGTGACGGCGATTGAAATCTGGCTGCTGAAAAGAATGGAGCCGGTCTATCGGTACTACCCGTGGAAATCTCTGCTGAAATCGGGGACGAACGGCGTCGCGACGTCGGCATACGGCAGAAAGCTCATGCGCGACATGATGATGGTTTACGACGGCGATCAGGCGCGTTATGCCGCCATCTCCGGTCATGGCTTTCGGATGCTGGCGCAAGCGATGGAGGCGGATCTTCCCTATGAGATCAAGTGTCCTGCGCAGTTGATCTGCGGCGAAAAAGACCGCGCCGGTTCCTGCATCCGATACAACAAAGCGTGGCACTGGCAAACGGGCATCCCGCTTGCGTGGATCAAAGGCGCCGGTCACAATTCCAATACCGATGCCCCCGACGAGGTCAACCGATTGATCGGGGAATTGCTGAAAAAAGTGTCAAGTCAAGGATGATTGCATACATTGTGTAAAATTTCGTAAAACGCATCATTCCGAGGAGGAGCAACCGTGGATCGTACGATGGAAGATCGTGCCAGGCAAATTCTGGCGCAAATGACGATTGAGGAAAAAATCTATCAGGTGACGGCTGAAATGCTGTTTCACATGGATGAAACCTATGAGACCAAACGAAACCCGCTGCACGGCAGCTACCGAAACCCGGGTCACTTTATGCATTATCAGCGAACGGCGCCGGCTTCACCTTCGGAGGTGACGGCGCAGATCAACGCTGATATGCGCCGCAGCATCGAGGCGCAGCCGCATCACATTCCGCCCATCGAAAACGGCGAAGCGCTGCACGGCGCGCAGTGGGGGATGGGCACGAATTTCCCGCAGCCCATCGCGCTGGCGTCGTCCTTTGATCCGGCGCTGGTGGAGCGCGTGGGCGACGCCATCGGCAGGGAGTGTGCCGTGGTCGGCGTGCGGCAGGTGTTTTCGCCCGTCGTCAACCTCGTGCGCGACTGCCGCTGGGGCAGAACGGTGGAGACCTACGGCGAGGACGTCAGGCTCTCCTGTGACATGGGCGCCGCCATGTGCCGCGGTCTGCAAAAAAACGGCGTGATCGCCACCCCCAAGCATTTTGCCGATAACTATGCCGCAGGCGGTCGGGATTCCAACTATTCCGAAACGAGCGAACGCACGATGCGCGAGGTGTTCCTGCCGCCGTTCAAGGCCTGCTTTGACGCGGGCGCGCAGTCCGTCATGGCGGCGTATAACGCGTGGGAGGGTGTGCCCTGCTCCGCGAATGAGCGGCTGCTGACGGAGATTCTGCGGGAGGAATGGGGCTTTGACGGCTTTGTTGTGTCCGATTATTCCGGCGTGCAGGGGATTCACTCTGCGCACCGCCTTGCCGATTCCGACGCGAAGGCGGCGGCGATGGCGCTGAAGGCGGGGCTGGACGTGATCCTGCCGTTCAACAGCTTCAAGACCGTCAAAGAGGCGCTCGATCGGGGCTATCTGACGGAGGAAGAACTGGATCAAAACGTGCTGCGCATCCTGAAAGCGAAACTCAGCCTCGGTCTGTTTGAGGAGCCGTTCCGCGACCCCGGCGCCGCCGACGCGCTCGTGCGCTGCCAAGCGCATAAGGCGCTGGCGCTGGAAGCCGCGCGGGAAACCATCGTACTGCTCAGAAACAACGGCGTTTTGCCGCTGGAACGCGCCGCCGTTCGCCGCATCGGCGTGTTTGGTCAAAGCGCCGATAAAATTCCCATCGGTTCCAACTATTCCGGCCCTTACGGTACGCCGTGGCAGGGCGAGGACGCGCCGACGCCGCTTCAAGCGCTGCGCGAGGCGTTCGGCAGCGACGCGGAAGTGATCTTTGCCGAGAGCAGTGAGATCGAAGCGCTCGCGCCGACATGCGACGTGAACTTCTACTTTGCTGCTATCGTGGAGGGCGAGGGGAGCGACCGCAGCGATCTGCGCCTGCCCGCGGTGACGGTCCACCAAAACCGCGCGGAGGACGCAGGGCTGATCGTCGACAGCGCGACGCAGGAGATCAAAGAGGATCAGGAAGCGTCCATCCTGCGCCTGTGCGCCGCAGACCCACGCGCGGTCATCGTGCTGCAAAACGGGGCGCCGATCGACATGACGGCGTGGATCGAACAGGCGGGCGCCGTGATCGAAACGTGGTACGCAGGGGAACAGGGCGCCAGGGCGCTGACGGAAATTCTGCTCGGCGCAGTCAACCCCTCGGCGAAGCTCCCCATCACCATCCCCAAGAGCGTGGGGCAGCTGCCGCTGTTTTATGCGCAGAAGCCTTCCGGCAGGGGCTACGCCTATTGCGATAATGACGGCAAGCCGCTCTATCCCTTCGGTTTCGGTCTGAGCTACACGACCTTTGCGCTGTCCCATGCCGATTTGTGCGTGACGGACAGCGGCGTGGATGTCATCTGCGACGTGACAAATACCGGCAGCCGCGCAGGTACGCAGGTGGTTCAGCTCTACCTCGGTTCGCATGACTGCGAGGTCGTGCGCCCGCTGAAGGAACTGAAAGCGTATGCCCGCGTCACTTTGGCGGCGGGGGAAACGAAGCGCGTTCTTCTCCATTTGGACAGCGATGCGTTTTGCTATTACGACCGCAAGCTGGTTTACGGGCTGCACGACGGAGCGCATACGCTCCTGCTCGGCACGTCGTCGGAAGAGATCGACGAAACGTTTGAAGTGATCGTGAGCGGCGGAAAAATATCCCGCAGGGAAATGGAGAGAAAAGATTGACATTTTGATGTCAATAACGATATAATTAATTAAATTATCATGGGGGGCGTGTGCCGATTGGAAAAGAGTGCCAACAACAGCAAGCGCAGATTGCTGGCGCTGGCTGAGTTTTTCAAAAAACGCACCGACGAGGAACACGCTTTTTCCGCCGGTGAGATCTGCGATTATCTGGCGGAGCAGGGGATCGCCGCCGAGCGCAAGGCGATCTATTCCGATATTGAGGCGCTGCGCGAATCGGGCTACGATATTCTTTGCTCCCGCGGCAACAACAAAGGCTTCTTTTTGGCGGATCGCGATTTTCAGGAGGCTGAAGCGCGGCTGATGATCGACGCCGTGCAGACGGCGCGTTTCATCACGGCGAAGAAAAGCAACGAGCTGGTGGAAAAGATCAGCGGTCTGCTCAGTGAGCCGGTCGCCGAAAAAATGCTCGACAAAATCTATATTCATTCCGCCAACAAGGGCAGGAATGAAGAGGTTTATTACAATATCGACCTGCTGTATCGGGCGATCTGCGACAAAAAGCAGGTGAGCTTTTACTATTATCATCACTACGTGGCGAAAGACCTGTCTATTAAAATCACGGAGCGCTCCTTCGCGGTCAGTCCGTATGCGCTGATCTGGTCGAACGACCATTATTATCTCATCAGCAACAACAACCGCTACAACAATCTCATGCACACGCGCATCGACCGCATCAAAAAAGTGAAGATCCTTGACCGTCCGATCCGTCCGTTCTCCGAAGTGTGTGAATATCAGGACGTTTTCGATTCGGCGGATTACGAGCAGAAGCTGTTCAATATGTTTTCCGGCACGAAGCAGCGGGTCACCATGCGCTGCGCCAATTCCATATTGGAAGAGATCTTCGACCGCTTCGGCGAGAGCACGGCGATCGTGTCGCGTAATGCCGACAATTTTACGGTTTCCGCCGACGTGATCACCGGCGAAGGGTTCATTTCCTGGGTGATGCAGTACGGCGGCCGCATTGAGATTCTGGCGCCGCAGGAACTGCGGGAATCGGTTTATCGGCGGGTACAGGACCTGCTTACCATTTATCAGGATAAGGAGAGGGGGTGAAGGAGGCAGAATGCATTATGTGATTTTAGATTTGGAATGGAACAACGTCTACGGCCGAAAAATCCAGGGCTTTATCAATGAGATCATTGAGATCGGCGCGGTGAAGCTCAACGGCCGGTTGGAAGAGATCGACACCTTTTCCAGCTTCATTCGTCCGAGCATCGGCAAGCGATTGCGCGGCAGCGTCAAAAAGCTGACGAACATCACCAACGACGACGTGCAGGGCGGCGAACCGTTTTCCTATGTGTTTTCCACGCTGCGCAAGTGGATCGGGTCTGAACCGACGATCATCCTCACCTGGGGCAACGGTGATATTCGGGTGCTGATCGAAAACTACAAGTACCTCAACGGCATCGCTTATATTCCGTTTCTGGCAAGCTACGTTGATTTACAGCCCTTTGTTCAGCGCAAGCTCCAAACCGAGCGGGGTCAGCAGATCGGACTGAGCAACGCGGCGGAACAGCTCGGCATCGACGCGGACGCTTATTCCCATCACCGCGCTTTGGCGGACAGCGAGCTGAGCGCCGAATGTTTCCGCAAGGTGTTCGATTTCGATGATCTTCAGGATTATGTGCAGACCTGCGGCACCGATTTTTACGCGAAGCTGGCGTTTAAGCCGCACCCAATCAGCAACATCAAAAACCCGCTGATCGACAAGAAACAGCTCACCTATCAATGCCCTTCCTGCGGTGTGAACGCCGTGCGCCGAACGGAATGGAAATACTCCAACCGCTTCTTCCGCGCCACGTTTGAGTGCCCGAGCTGCCACACGCAAACGAAAGTCTCCGTGCGATTCATGCGGATGTACGATCATATCGATATCAAGAAAACCGCTGTTGAGATCGCGCCGCAGCAGGCGGAATAAAAGCTTAAACGGCTGCTCTATGTCCACAACATTTGTGGCGGGCGTAGAGCAGCCGTTTCAATTGTTTTTGATTTTCAGAGGGCTCGAACGATCCAGATGACCGCGACGACCTGCAAAAGAATGATCAGCGGCAGACCGAGCATAAACTTGAGGTGGTGGGTCTTGTGGCGGATGAGCAGCATGGTGATGAGCATGGCGGGCGCGCCGCCGAGCGCGGCAAGGAGGAGCAGCGTTCCTTCCGATATGCGCCACATGTGGCGCTTCGCAGCCGTTTTGTCCAGCACGGTGATCAGCACCGAACCGACGGAAACCACCGCCCAATAGATGAGAGCCGCTTTCAGGATCGGTTCCATGTTATACCCTCCTTCGTTACCCTCATTCTAACCGCAAAACGCCGCCGTGTCAATGCGGCGCGCGATAAAGGAAGCCTTTTATGAAACGGATTTTTCTTCTGTTTCTGACCTTGCTTTTGCTGCTGAACGGCTGTGCGTTCGGCGCCGAAAGAAACGGTCAAAACAAAGCGGACACAACTGAAGAACAGGCGAATCCGACCGAACTGATCCATGCGGTTTGGCTGACTTGCTATGAGCTCAACGCCATGCTCCAGGAGCCGGGCGAAGACGCGTTCCGCGCTGCCTTTCAGCAGGCGGTCGAACGCTGCAAAATGGGGGACGTCAACGTCCTTTTCGTTCAGGTGCGCCCGTTCTGCGACGCGTTTTATCCCTCCGCGCTCTTTGGTTGGTCGGCTCTGTGCGCCGATCGAAACCGCGAAGCCCCGTCCTTTGACCCGCTGGCGGTCATGGTCGAAACGGCGCATCGGCAAGGCTTGCAGCTTCACGCGTGGGTAAATCCCTATCGCGTTTCCTATTCCTCGCTTGAAACGCTGCCCGAGCCGCTTTCCTCCTATCAGCCCTGTGTCGGAAAAACCGAAAGCGGCACCTATTTTGACCCGTCGAAAGCGCAGGTTCGCTCGCTGGTTTTGGCGGGGATGCGGGAAATTTTGCAGAATTATCAGGTGGACGGTATTCATATCGACGATTATTTCTACCCGACGGATGAGGCGGACTTTGACCGCCAAAGCTACGCCGAGGCGTGCGCGCTCGGGAACGAATTGAGTCTGGCGGATTGGCGGCGGGAGCAGGTGAATCTGCTGCTGCGCGGCGCTTATGCACTCGTCAAGTCGTTCGGCCGCGACAAGGTCTTCAGCGTCAGCCCGTCAAGCGATATTGAAAAGAACTATGCCCGCTCCTTCGCCGATGTGCGGACGTGGCTGAGGCAGGACGGCTATGCCGATTGGGTGATCCCGCAGATTTATTTCGGCTTTTCGCACGAAACGAAACCGTTTGAGGAAGTGCTGAATCAGTGGGAAAGCCTGCCGCGCTGCCAAAGCGTCCGCCTGCTCTGCGGGCTCGCCGCCTACAAGCAGGGCAAAGAGGATGAGCTGGCGGGGAGCGGTCGGACGGAGTGGACGGAAAACGCCGACGTGCTGACCCGTCAGATCGAAGCCGTCACCGCGGATGAACAATGGGGCGGTTACTGCCTGTTTTCTTACAGCTATTGCGGCTTTTGAAAAAAAGATTGCAGTCATTTACGAACTGTTCATTGTACTTGCCGGAAAACTGTGTTACAATCACTTAGATAAGCTGTCTGATTGCTGCTTTCTCACCGACGGAAGGTCGGCGTGTAAAACCACTTGACCTTCGGCGGGGTTATTTCGGTCGTTCCGTCCGAAAACAGTTTTGTTTTCAGAAAAAAACTCAGGGGAATGACCGGCAGGCTGAGCAAAAACCACACGATCGAAAACATGGGACAGATCTGACCCAGTATGTGACCGCCGCGTGCCGAATAGTCCCAGATATGCCAGCCGAAGGCGCGGTTGACCACACAGCCGACGGCGAACTCCAGCCCCGTGATCAGCCCGCTGCCGCACAGGCAGCGCAGCGCGATGCTCTGGGTTTTGACGCGCAGATTGAACCGATACAGTAGCGAAAACGCCAGCCCGCCGGCGAGCGCCATGGTCCAGTGCGTGAAGCCGCGGATCGCCACTTCAAAGCAGCAGTAGAGCGCCGCGCCGACAAAAAATATATAAACGATCTCAATCCCTTTTTTCACAGTATCACCGCTGTTATCTTGTGCATTTTCCCGCCGTTCACAACGGCATTAATAAAGAACGCAATGGAAGTATTTGCAAACAATAAGGAGTATGATCCTCTTGAAACGATATCCTTTCCCCATCAAAAGAATCGTCGCGCCGCTGCTTGTCGCGGCGCTGTTTGCGGGTCTGTTCGGCTGCGGCAAAGCGCCCGCCGCGGTGCATATCGCCGCCGGCGCGAAAGCCGTTCAGCCTGAGGACGCGCAGGCGCAGCTGCATCAGTTCGATGAGGAAAGTCTGGCTCAGGTTTCCTCCTCCGGCCTGATCACGCTGCTGTTCGATGAAAGTACCTGCGCGGTCGCCGTTAAAACACAGACCGGCAGCGTGCTGTGGTCGGCTCTGCCGCAGGAGACGGACGGGGACACGACCGCGCATGTCGTCGGCGTGGACGTGCTTCACAACGGGCAGAAATACGCGCTCAATTCGCAGGATAACGCCGTGGCGTTCGGCTCGGTCTCGTATACGAAGAGCGACGACGGGATTCGCGTGATTTACGTGCTTTCCGATTCCGCCGCGCATTTGAGCGACGTGATCGAGGGTGGCGCGAAGGACGCCAAGCCCGCCGCGGACGGTTCGTTGCGGATCCAGATTATTGTCGATTATGAATTGAAAGACGGCTGTCTTTACGCTTCATTGTCTTGGTCAAACCTCGGCGACGGCGAAGACGTTGTGACGAATATCGGCTTTTTGAAATACTTCGGCGCGACCGCCCAGGCACAGCAGAACGATTTCCTGCTGGTGCCGGACGGGAGCGGCGCGGTGATCGAAACCGCCGTGGATGAGCTGCTTGAACCGATCGACGTCGCGGTCTACGGCAGCGACGCCGGCGGCAGCACGGCGCTCACGAGCGTCGTGGCGGCATTCGGTCAGCGGCAGGGGAACGAAGCGATCGCCGCCGTGATCCAGGCGGGCGACGCCGTGAGTGTGATTCAAGCCGCCAAGGCGGGTGGGGAGGAACCCTTCAACCGCGTCGGCGCCGACTTTTTGATCACGCCGTGCGAAGAAAAGGACGGCGAACTGTATTACGCGCCCAAGGCGGCGTATACCGATGAGATCACCGTTTGTTACCGCTTCCTGAACGAAAACAACGCGAGCTATGCCGGCATTGCGGCGGTCTGCCGTGAAATGCTCATCCGCGATTACACGCTTTCCACCCGCACGGTCAAGAAACAGGAAGATGTGCCGGTGATGATCCAGGTCATCGGCAGCGTGGAGCGGGACAACGTCCTTTCCCTGCGCAAAACGCTGACCGACTATGCGGGCGCGAAGGATATCCTGACCCGCGTCAAATCCAAGGGCGTCAACAACGCCTATTTGCGCTGCACCGGCTTTTTGACCGGCGGGATCGACGCGCAGAACGCGGCGGCCGCCAAGCCGCTGACCGCTCTGGGCGGCATGAAGGGCTTGAAAGAACTCAACGAATACGCCAACGGTCAGAATTTCAGCATTTTCACCGATCTCAGCATTTCTACCTCCCGTTCCGGGAGCGACGCCGTCCGCACACCCTCCGGCGGCAGGGCTTCGGTGCAGGGGAGCAACAGTATAGCCGACGGCGGCTTTGCCGTGAAAAACCGCGCGGATTATGTGCTTTCGCCCGATTCCTATAAAAAGGCGGTTTCCAAAACGCTCAAACGCTTCCGTTCACTGGGCGCGACCGGTTACTGCGTTACGGATCTCGGCGCGGCGCTCAGCGGCGATTACAAAGCCGCGAACCGTCAGACCGCGGCGGATTCCGCAGCCGATCTGTTGGCGCCGCTTTCGGTGAACAGCCGCGTGATGGTGGTCGGCGGCAACTTTTACAGTCTTAAAAATGCCGACGTCGTCAGCGGGCTGCCCATGGTCTGCGGTCATGAGGAGACCCAGTGCTACACCTCGATCCCGTTTGTTCAGATTCTTCTGCACGGCATCGTGGATTACTGCTTCGATGAGATCAACCTGCAGCCCGATTCCAAAATGGCGCTGCTTCACTGCATCGAATATGGTGCGATCCCCGGTTATGTGCTGACCGACAGGAGTCTGGTCAACACGGACAAATACAAGGAACTGTATTCGGCGGATAACCGCCTGAATGAGATCGGGAACGCCTACACCGCGGTGTCCGGCCTGTTTGCCGATCTGCGTTCGGCGCGCATCACGGATCACTACGCGGTGCAAAACGGCGTTTACTGTACGGAATATGAGTCGACGACCAAGGTCTACGTGAATTATACGGACGAGGCGGTCGGCATCAGCGGCGTGAAAGTGGAGCCGATGGGATATTTCCGTGTGAACTGATTGAAAACAATGCGCAAAACCCTTTACAACGTGCGCGATATATATTAAAATTAAATGAATAATGCTGACCCGAAAGGATGACGATCAAATGGAAACGGTATACAAGAGAATTTTGCTCAAGGTCAGCGGCGAGGTGCTGGCCGGTGAAGCCGGTCACGGCATCAACGCCGAAACGACAATGAGCGTTTGTCGGGTGATCAAAGAATGTCTCGATCTGGGCGTGCAGGTCGGCGTTGTGGTCGGCGGCGGCAACTTCTGGCGCGGCCGTTCGAGCGAAGGGATGGACCGTACCCGCGCGGATCACATCGGCATGCTGGCCACGGTCATGAACGCCCTCGCGCTGGGTGATTCCCTGCGTCAGCTCGGCGTTGACGCCCGCGTGATGTCCTCGGTCGATATCCCCAGCATCTGCGAGCCCTTCAACAAGGATATGGCGGTTCGCCATCTGGAAAAGGGCAGAGTCGTCATTTTCGGCGGCGGCACCGGCTGCCCGTTCTTTTCCACCGACACCACCGGCGCCCTTCGCGCGGCGGAGATCGGCGCGGACGTGTTCTTTAAGGCGTCCAATGTCGACGGTGTTTATGACAAGGACCCGAACAAGTTTGCCGACGCCGTCAAGTATGACACGCTGACCCACACCGAGATCCTTGCCAAGGGGCTCAAGGTCATGGACAGCACCGCAGCCTCCCTTTGCCGTGAAAACGGCATCACCATCCACGTCTTTAACCTTTGCGACCCCGAGAATGTTCTCAGAGCCGTCAAGGGTGAAAAAATCGGAACAATTGTCAAGGAATAAACAAAAGGAGAATGAATTATGGAAACCGTATTCAACTATGCTGAAGAAAAAATGGGCAAAACCATCTCCGCACTCAAAAACGAATTTGCCTCCATCCGCGCCGGCCGCGCCAACGCAGCGGTGCTTGACCGCATCCGCGTCGACTATTACGGCACGCCCACGCCCATCAATCAGCTGGCCGCCATCTCCGTTGCGGAAGCGCGCATCCTGTGCATCCAGCCGTGGGATATCAGCGTTCTGCACGGCATCGAAAAGGCGATCCAGGCGTCCGATCTCGGCATCAATCCGCAGAACGACGGCCGCGTCATCCGCCTCGTTTTCCCGCCGCTGACCGAAGAAAAGCGCCGCGAGATCGTTAAGTCCATTCACGCCATGGGCGAGGAATCCAAGGTCGCCATCCGCTCCATCCGCCGCGACTGCATCGATAAGCTCAAGAAGATGGAAAAGGCTTCCGACATCACCGAGGACGACCTGAAGGACGCCGAAAAAGAAATGCAGGACAAAACCGATAAATACGTCAAAGAGATCGACGGCGTCTGCGCCGAAAAAGAAAAGGAAATCATGGAGATCTGACCATGGCTAACGAGTTACCCTTGCACATCGGGTTTATTATGGACGGCAACGGCCGCTGGGCGACCCGTCAGGGTCTGAGCCGCTCCGAAGGTCACGTGGCAGGCGCCAACGCATTTCGCCGCATCTGCGAATACGGGTGCGATCTGGGCATCAAAAGCATGACCTTCTATGCGTTTTCCACCGAGAACTGGAAGCGCCCGCCCGCCGAAGTCGCCGCCATCATGAACATCTTCCGCGACTATCTGAGAGAAGCGGAGGAACGCAAGCTGGAAAACGCCCAGAAGGGCATGCACATGCACTACATGGGCGGCCGCGACGGCGTGCCGGAGGATATCCTTGATCTGTTCGACACGGCGGAAAACGAATCCATCAACGCCACGCGTACCACGGTGAATATCGCCGTGAACTACGGCGGCCGCGCCGAGATCGTGCACAGCGTGCAGAACATCGCTAAGCGCGTGCAGGCGGGCGAATTGGACCCGGACGAGATCAGCGAAGAACTCATCAGCGCTGGACTGTATACGGCCGGTCAGCCCGATCCCGATATCATCGTTCGCCCCAGCGGCGAATACCGGCTGTCGAACTTCATGATCTGGCAGGCGGCGTATTCCGAATTCTGGTACACCGATAAGCTGTGGCCGGATTTTACGGAACGCGATCTCGATCAGATTATCGAGGATTACTCCAAGCGTCACAGACGATTCGGGGGAGTATAAGGGAGGTCTGTATGAAGACTCGTGTTATCAGCGGCATCATCGGCGGACTTTTCGGTATTGCCGCTTTCCTCCTTGTTTTCACGCCTTATCTCGATGTGCTGGCGTTCGCCGCCAGCCTCATGTCGGTCTATGAGCTGATGAAGGTGTTCGGCGTGAAAAACAAGGTCATGTACGTTTTTGCCCTCGTTTTTTCCGCCCTGCTCATCGCGTATGAGGGCTACGGCGCCAAAATCAACCTGCCGTTCCCGGTCGGCGCCGCGGTCACGGTCTATGTGCTCGCCATGCTGATCCTGATGCTGGCCGATTATGAGCACATCACCTTTGAACAGGCGGGGCTTTCCATGGTCGCTTCGTTCCTGCTGCCCTATGCACTTTCCTGCTTTTTGAAGATTCGCAATCTGACGGATGAGTTTTCGACCATCAGCCGCGGTCATTGCCGCTTTTTGGTTTGGTTCTGTCTGGCGAGCGCCGTTTTCACCGATACGTTCGCGTATTTTACCGGTGTCAAGCTCGGCAAACACAAGCTCTGCCCGAAGATCAGCCCGAAGAAAACCGTGGAAGGCGCCATCGGCGGCGTGCTCGGCGCGCTCGTGATCAACGTCATTGCGCTCGCGATCAGCAACGCGTGGCTGTTCCACCGTCCCATTCCGATCCCGCTGTGGGCGATGGCGATCTTTTCCGTGGCGCTCTCCGTCATCAGCATGTTCGGCGATCTGTCCGCTTCCACCATTAAGCGCAACTTCGGCATCAAGGATTTCGGCAACATCATCCCCGGGCACGGCGGCGTGATGGACAGAATGGACAGCATCAGCTTTGTCACACCCGTCGTCTATTTTGTCACCGTGCTGTTAGTGAAAGCCTTTGGCTGAGAATACGATGAGTGAACAAGAACAAAACAAAAAATTGATTATCCTGGGCTCCACCGGTTCCATCGGCGTGCAGGCGCTGGACGTGGCAAGGCTTCACGGTTATGAAGTTTTGGCGCTGACGGCGGATCGCAATGTTGAGCGGCTGGAGGAGCAGATCCGGCAGTTCAGGCCGCGCTTTGCCGCGCTGGCCAACGAACAGGCGGCGACAGACCTCAAAACCCGCGTTGCCGATACGGCGACGAAGGTGCTCGCAGGCGGTGAAGGCGTGAAAGCCTGCGCCGCGCTCAGCGGGGACGCCATCGTGCTCAACAGCATCGTGGGCATGGCGGGGCTGGAACCGACGCTGGCAGCCATTGAGGCGGGCAGCCGTATCGCGCTGGCGAACAAAGAAACGCTGGTGGCGGGCGGCAAACTAGTGTTTGAAAAAGCCCGCGCCAAAGGGGTCGACATTCTGCCGGTCGACAGCGAGCATTCCGCCATTTTCCAAGCCCTGCAGGGCATGAATGAAAAGAAGGAACTCAAACGCCTGATCCTGACCGCTTCGGGCGGACCGTTCTTCGGAAAAACGAAAGAGGAACTGAAGTCGGTCACGCTCGCGCAGGCGCTCAAGCATCCGAACTGGAGCATGGGCGCGAAGATCACGGTCGATTCCGCGACCATGATGAACAAGGGGCTGGAGCTGATCGAGGCGGTCTGGCTGTTCGATATGCCGCCCGAAAAGGTGGATATTTTAGTTCACCGCCAAAGCATCGTTCATTCGCTGATCGAATATGTGGACAATTCCATCATCGCGCAGCTGGGCGTGCCCGATATGCGCATCCCCATCCAATATGCGCTGACTTATCCGCAGCGGTTCGAGTCGCCCGTGGAGCAGCTTCGGCTGGAAAAGTGGAAGACGCTCACCTTCGACGAGCCGGATTATGAGACCTTTGCCTGCATTGATCTTTGCCGCAGGGCGATCGGTCAGGGCGGGCTTTATCCGGCGGCGGCGAACTCCGCCAACGAAATGGCGAATGAACTGTTCCGCAGCGGCGCGATCGGCTTTTTGGATATCCCCCGTCTGGTGTCGCTGGCGCTGGACGCGGCGGAGAGCAAGCCCGATTACGATCTGGCGGACGTTTTGGCAACCGACCAATGGGCGCGCGAATTCGTGCGCAGTCATCTGTAATTTGAGAGGAAGGAGAGACGTCAATGGTGACCGTCGCCGCAATCTGGGGAAAAGCATGGCCGATTCTGTTGGCGATCCTCTTCTTCGGCTTCATCATTCTTTCCCATGAGCTGGGGCATTTCACCGTTGCCCGCCTGTTCAAGGTGCGCATCAACGAGTTTTCCATCGGCATGGGTCCCGCTCTTTTCAAAAAGAAAGGCAAAGAAACGCTCTATTCGCTGCGCCTGCTTCCCATCGGCGGCTACGTCAAAATGGAGGGCGAGGACGAGGACAGCAAGGACGAACGGGCGTTCTGCAACAAAAAGGTCTGGCAGCGCTTTTTGATCGTGCTGGCAGGCGCCGTGATCAATATCCTGCTCGGCGTCGTGCTGCTGGGCATCCTCATCGCCTGCCAGAATCTGGTCGGCACCACCACCGTCCACAGCTTTTACGAGAATTCTCAGCTGCAGCAAAGCGAACTCAAGCCCGGTGACACGATCCTGAAAATCGACAATCACCGCGTGTTTTCTGATATGGACATTTCCTTTTTGCTGGCGCGTGACGAGGATTCGGTGCTTGATTTAGTCGTCAGGCGCGACGGCAAAAAACGGGAACTGAAAAATGTGGCGTTCACCACCACCGAGACCGAGGACGGTAAGACCCAGCTGGTCTATGACATGATCATCCTCGGCGAAGAGAAAAACGTGCTGAACGTGACGACGAACGCATTCAAGGAGACCGCCTCCGTGGCGCGGCTGGTGTGGCTGAGTCTGCTCGATCTGGTGACAGGCAAATACAGCTTCCGCGAAATATCGGGCCCGATCGGCACGGTGAGTTACATCGCGCAGGCGGCGGAAAAATCGACCTCCTCCGCGAACTACGCGCTTCTGATCAACATCATGGCGTTCATCACCATCAACATCGGCGTGTTCAACCTGCTGCCCCTGCCCGCGTTAGACGGCGGTCGGCTGTTCTTCATGGTGATCGAAATGGTGTTCCGCAAACCCGTTCCCGCCAAGTATGAGAATCTGGTTCACGCCGTCGGGCTGATCCTGCTGTTGATCTTCATGGCGGTCGTTTCCTTCAGCGACATATATAAATTGATCGCGAAATGAGTGTACTATGGAACGAAGAAAAGCAAAACAAATCAAAATAGGCAATCTTTCCATCGGCGGGAACGAGCCCATTGCGGTGCAGTCCATGCTCAACCGCCGATCGGATGATATAGAAGGCAGCGTCGCACAGGCCAGACAGCTGGAACAGGCAGGCTGCGACCTCATCCGCGCCGCCGTGCCGGACAGGGAGGCCGTGCGGCTCATCGACGCGCTCAAAAACGCCGTGAACGTGCCCATCGTCGCCGATATCCATTTTGATTACCGGCTGGCGCTGGAATGTGTGGCGGCGGGGGTCGATAAAATCCGCATCAACCCCGGAAACATCGGTTCCAAAGACCGCGTCAAAGCCGTTGCCGACGCGTGCGCCAACGCGGGCGTACCGATCCGCATCGGGGTCAATTCCGGTTCGGTCGAAAAGCCGCTGCTGGAAAAATACGGCGGCCCCACCCCGCAGGCGATGGCGGAAAGCGCCATGAACCACGTGCGATTGCTGGAAGAAAACGATTTTTCCGATATCGTCATTTCCATCAAATCCTCCGGCGTGCAGAACACCATCGCGGCCTATGAGACCGTGGCGCAGATGTGCGATTATCCGCTCCATCTGGGCGTGACGGAGGCGGGCACAAAATATATGGGCATCCTCAAATCCGCCGTCGGCATCGGTTCGCTGCTCGCGCACGGTATCGGCGACACCATCCGCGTGTCGCTCACGGATGAACCCGTGGAAGAAGTGAAGGCGGGCATCGACATTCTCAAAGCCCTGAATCTGAAAAAGGATTGCGTGGAGATCGTTTCCTGCCCGACCTGCGGCAGAACGCGCATTGATATGATCCCCATTGCCGAACAGGTGGCGCAGCGGTTGGCGAACTGCCGCAAACCGCTCAAGGTGGCGGTCATGGGCTGCGCCGTGAACGGTCCGGGCGAAGCGCGCGAAGCCGATATCGGCATTGCCGGCGGCGACGGCTGCGGCATCCTGTTCAAAAAAGGTGAGATCATTCGCAAGGTCAAAGAAGAAGACCTGGTGGAAGAACTGTTAAAAGAAATCGACTTGATGTAAGTTTACTTTTGAAGAAAGGAAGCGTTCGGGTATTGCGTGAACGCGGGATTTCGGCGATTTATGAACGGCGAACAATTCTTTGAACTGCTCACGCCCGTCATCGGCGCTGAGGCGACAACTGAATACCGTTGCGCCGAGCGCGTGGAGATCGCTGTGAACGCGGCAGACCGTGACCTGACGGTGACGGTCACGTTCCGCGGGGAACCCAAGATTGGTTTTGACGCTTCCGCTTTGGAAAACAAGCTCAGACAAGCCCTGAAACTCAACCGCGCCGTCTGTTCGGTCACGTTTCTTCCCGTGGAACAGCCGATCGAGGAAACGGAAAACGAAATGCCTTCGGTCGATCCGTCCTCGGTTTCCATCGAGGTTCGGCATGTGGCGGCTGAACTCAAAAAGCGCGTGCCGCTGGTCAATGGCTTTATGAGCGGCGCGAGACTCGAAATGAAAAATGACGGCTGCCGCTTTTTCGTCTCCAAGGCGGGTTTGGCGATCCTGAAGCCGCTCGGCGTTGAAAAAGAGCTTTCCGCCATTCTCAACGAGCTTTACGGGCTGAACGTTCCCGTTTTGCTGGAAGCGGACGAGGGGCAGGACGAGCCCGATCTGCGTGAAATGCAGCGCCGGATGGACGAGACCAAGGCGAAGCAGAGCGAACCCGTGATTGAAAAAAAGCTGGAACGCAGCTATGATGATCTGCCGATCTGCGTGAAGTATGCCAAGATGCTTTACGGGGAGCGGCTGCCTGCCAAGCGCCCGACCCCGATTGCCGAACTGTGTCAGGACATTGGCTCCGCTCTCGTTTGGGGCGACGTGTTTGCACTGGATATACGCACCACACGCGACAACCGCAACCGCATCATTACCTTTAACCTTTCGGATCAGAGCGGCTCTTATTCCGCCAAAATCTACGGCACGAACGAGAACACGGAGTATCTGACGCAGAAACTCAAGGACGGCATGACAATCCTGCTTCGCGGCAGCGTCGTCTATGATAAATACGCGCGTGAAAACGTGCTGGACGTCAAAGCGCTGGCGTCCATTGATAAACTCGGCAAAACCGACGATGCGCCCGAAAAGCGCGTGGAACTCCATCTGCATACCCGCATGTCTGCGATGGACGGCATGACCGACGTGAAAGATCTGGTCAAGCGCGCCATAGGGTGGGGACACAAGGCGATCGCCATCACCGATCACGGCGTCGTTCAGGCGTTTCCCGATGCGGTCAAGGCGGCGAAGGGCAGCGATATCAAGCTGCTGTTCGGCATGGAGGGTTATCTGGTCAACGATGTTGACGGCGACGGCGCGGGGCGGGACCCGAAAACGCTGCCGTCATACCACATCATCCTGATCGCCAAAAACAACGTCGGGCTCAAGAATCTTTACAAACTGATCACAAAATCCAATCTGGATTATTTCTATAAAAGACCCCGCATCCCCAAGAGCGAGCTGATCGCGCTGCGGGAGGGGCTCATCATCGGCAGCGCGTGCGAAGCGGGCGAAGTGTTCCGCACCATGATGCACGGAACGGACGAAGCGCTGCTGCACATTGCGTCGTTTTACGATTACATCGAAATTCAGCCGGTCGACAACAACCGCTTTATGTTGGAATCCGATGAATATCCGCAGATCGTCAGCCGCACGGATCTGGAGAACCTGAACAAAAAGCTGGTTCATCTGGCGGATCGGCTCCATAAGCCGGTCGTGGCGACCTGCGACGTGCATTTCATCGACCCGACGGACGCGCAGTTCCGCGCCATCTTGATGGCGGGGCAGGGGTTTAAGGACGCCGACAATCAGGCACCCCTGTTTTTCCGCAACACGGAGGAAATGCTGGCGGAATTTGCCTACCTCGGCGAAGAGACCGCCAAAGAGGTGGTCATCACCAACCCCGGCTTGATCGCTGACTGCGTCGACCGCCTGATCCCGATCCCCAACGGCAACTATCCGCCGAGCATTCCCGGGTCGGAAGAAGAGCTGACCCGCCTTTGCTGGGATAAAGCCAAAGAAATGTTCGGCGACCCCGTGCCCGAATACGTGGCCAAGCGGCTGGAAAAAGAGCTCAACTCCATCATCAAAAACGGCTTTGCCGTGCTCTATATGATCGCGCAGAAGCTGGTCAAGAACTCCATGGATCACGGCTACTACGTCGGTTCCCGTGGTTCGGTCGGTTCCTCGTTCGTCGCCTCCATGGCGGGCATTTCCGAGGTCATGCCGCTGGCGCCGTTCTACCTTTGCAAAAACTGCAAGCACAGCGAGTTTTTCCTCAACGGCGAGGTCGGCTCCGGCTTTGACCTGCCGCCGAAGAACTGCCCGAATTGCGGCAGTCCCATGACGCGCGACGGACACGATATCCCCTTCGAGACCTTCCTCGGCTTCAAGGGCGACAAATCGCCCGATATCGACCTGAATTTCTCGGGCGAATACCAGTCCCGCGCGCACCGCTACACCGAAGAGCTGTTCGGCCTTTCCCACGTGTTCAAGGCGGGCACGGTCAGCACCGTGGCGGACAAGACCGCGTTCGGCTTTGTAAAAAAATACTTTGAAGAAAAGGGCGTTTCGGTTCATAACGCCGAGATCGACCGCCTGTGCCGCGGGTGCACCGGCATCAAGCGCACCACGGGTCAGCACCCGGGCGGCATGGTCATCGTTCCCAACCATATGGAGGCGGAGGATTTCACGCCCATTCAGCACCCGGCGGACGATGTGGACGCCAACTCCCGCACCACGCACTTTGACTTCCATGCGCTGCACGACACCATCCTCAAGCTCGACAACCTCGGTCACGATGTGCCGACGCTTTACAAATACCTGGAAGATTTCACGGGCATTAAGGTCACCGACGCGGACGTCTGCGATAAAAAGCTGTATGAGATGATCGTCAGCACCGAGCCGCTGGGTATCAAGCCCGAGGATATCGACTGCGAGACCGGCACGCTTTCCATCCCCGAAATGGGCACGAGCTTTGTGCGGCAGATGCTGCTCGAAGCGCAGCCGAAGGGCTTTTCGGACCTGCTGCAGATCTCCGGTCTTTCCCACGGCACCGACGTTTGGCTGGGCAACGCGCAGGAGCTGATCCACAACGGAACCTGCACCATTTCCGACGTGATCGGAACCCGTGACAGCATCATGGTCTACCTTATGCACAAAGGGCTGGAACCCGACATGGCGTTCAAGATCATGGAGATCGTGCGTAAGGGCAACGCGCCCAAGCTGCTCACGGAGGAACATAAACGGCAGATGCGCGAACACAACGTGCCGGAGTGGTACATTGATTCGTGCCTGAAGATCAAATACATGTTCCCCAAAGCGCACGCCGCCGCCTACGTCATCGCGGCGCTTCGGCTGGGATGGTATAAGATTTACCATAAACTCGCCTATTACGCCGCCTATCTGACGGTGCGCGGCGAGGATCTGGACGCCGACACCATTCTGCTGAGCATCGATCAGGTTCGCCGCAAGATGAAAGAGATCACCGACAAAGGCAAAGAGGCGACGCCGAAGGAACTGTCTCAGTACACGGCGCTGCAGGTGCTTTTGGAAATGAAGGCGAGGGGCATCGAGTTTTTGCCCATCGACATCTATAAATCCGACGCGACCGTTTTCAAAATTGAGGACGGAAAGATTCGTTTGGCTTTCTGCTCCCTCATCGGCACGGGCGAGAACGCCGCCAAGGCGCTCGCCGCCGCCCGCGATGACGGAGAGGGCGAATTTGTTTGCGTGGATGAATTCCAGCGCAGAGCCGGCGTTTCCAGCAGCGTAATTACGGCTTTGAAAAATGCGGGCGCGCTGGACTGCCTGCCGGACAATATGCAGATCAGCTTTTTTGACATGTAATCGGATTCTTTGTGGGGGTTAAAGATATGGATACCAACAAGTATTTTCAGCATCATTCCAACATTCCCGTCGTGGTCAAAGACAAGGACACCGGCAAGGTGCTCCACGTTGCCTTTATGAACCAGCAGGCTTTGGAAAAGACCATCGAAACGGGTGAGGCGTGGTACTGCAGCCGCAGCAACGGCAAGCTCTGGAAAAAGCGCACGGAACAGAAGCAGACGGTCGTGAGCATTTACGCGGATTGCGACAACGATTCGCTCCTCATGAAAGTTCACCAGACCGGCAACGCCTGCCACAAGGGCAAGAGTAGCTGCTTCCACCGCCGCATCTGGCCTGAGGAATAAGCAACCCCTGATTCAATGGTCTGCACGCATCTTGACGGAATCTTTTCCGTCAGATATTGCAAAAATACTCGGCAATACACCAAGTATTACCTGCGTTTTTTGCTGCATTTGACGAAAAATCTTCTCGTCAATCTGCACACGTCCCATTCAATCAGCGCTTGTTAAAAAGAGATCGCCAAAAGATATTGACATACAGGAGAACAGCTTTATGAAGAAACGCACGAAAGTCATCCTCGGCGCGCTCGGCGCGGCCGCGGCGGCAAACTGTGTCCACGCCGCCGTTTACAAGCCGGAAAAGAAAACCGCGATCGCGCTTCAGCCCGAAACCTGCGACGCTGAGAGAGCCTGCGAGCGCATCAGTCAGGCGCTTCAGATCCCGACCATATCTCACCCCGACAAAGCCAAAGTGGATTGGTCTCAGTTCGACCGTTTTCACCGCTTTTTGGAGGAATCCTATCCGCTCATCCATGAAAAACTCGAAAAAGAGGTCGTGACCGACGCGAATCTCCTCTTTTACTGGAAGGGCAAAAATCCCGATTTAGAGCCGATTGCGCTGTTGTCGCATCAGGACGTGGTGCCGGTCGCGCCCGGAACGGAAGAGGATTGGACCTATCCCGCGTTCAGCGGCCATAACGACGGCGAATTTATCTGGGGGCGCGGCGCGCTCGATATGAAAAACCACCTCATCGGCGTGATGGAAGCCGTGGAGACTCTGCTGGAAGAGGGCTTCGAGCCGGAGCGTGACGTCTATCTGTGCTTCGGCTGCGATGAAGAAGTGGTCGGCAGCGAAAACGGCGGCGCCAAAGCCATGGCGACGCTGCTGGCGGAGCGAGGCGTTCATCTGGACAGCGTTCTCGACGAGGGCGGCGCCATTCTGCCGGTGCATGTCAAAGGCTTTTTTGACGGCTACCTGGCGGGCGTCGGTATTGCCGAAAAGGGTTACGCCGATTTTGAGATCAGCCTCGAGACCAAGGGCGGTCATTCGTCCCAGCCGCCGAAACACTCCGGTCTGGGCGAAATGGCGAAGGTCATTTCCGACCTGGAAAATCACCAGTTCAAAGCGCAGGTCATGCCTTTTTTGACCGATCTGTTTGACACGATCGGCCGCAAATCCTCCTATCCGGCGCGTCTGGTTCTGTGCAATTTTCCGCTGCTCATGCCTTTGGTGCGCGAAGTGATGAAACAGATTCCGCCGGCTGCGAGCCTCATCCGCAGCACCACCGGCGTCACCATGGCCAGCGGCAGTCCCGCCGCCAACGTTCTGCCGCAGAACGCGAGCATCGTGGTCAATTTCCGCGCGATGCCCGGCACGAGCATTGCCGATATCGAAAAGCATATCCACAAGGTCGTCCGCAACAAGAAGATCATCGTCAAAACGCTCAAAAGCAAAGAGGCGTCCAGGTTTTCTTCCACCGATTCCCGCGCGTTCCGCGTGATCGAGAGCGTGACCACCGCCAATCATCCGGACGCCGCGGTCGCGCCGTTCCTGGTCATGGGCGGCACCGACGCGTGCTACTATGAGGGCATCTGCGATCACGTTTACCGTTTTTCGCCCTTCATCGCCGACACGAAGCTGCTGCTGTGCACCCACGGCACCGACGAGCGCCTGCCGGTCGACTCGGTGGGCGAGGCAGTCGTCTTCTTCAAACGCTATATCCGCGCTCTTGCGAGCGAATAAACCAAACGATTCCATTTCAACGAAAGGAGGACTGAGCCGATGCTCGGAAAATTTGTCCGTGTCTGTGTGACAAAACGCATCAACGATAAAGACCCTGCTACCGGCTTGGTCAACCGGCTCAATTTCGGCAGGATCGAAAGCGGCTGCAACGCGAAAAACGTGCTGGGCGCCTATATCATGGGCATCGACCATCCCGTTCGCAATTTTGACGGGCGCGTGATCGCGATCATCCGCCGCAAGAGCGGCGAGTGCCTTTGGGTCGTCGCTCCCAAGAGCACGCGCTTCATCGTCAACGATATCCGCGCGGCGATCGCCTATGCGGAAGGAGAGGGCGACAGGTATTCCATTGACTGCCTGTATGAAAGCAGCTGCGGCGCGGTCGTCTACCGCATGATCAACGGTGAACTGCGCTATCTGCTCATCAAAAACAAACGCAGCGCCAACTGGGGCTTTCCCAAGGGGCATATCGAACCCGGCGAAACGCAGGAAGAGACCGCCATGCGCGAGGTGCTCGAAGAAACCGGCGTTCATATCCATATTCACCCCGGCTTCGTTTCCCGCTCGGAATACACGATCCAGGGCAAGGTCGAAAAATCCGTTGCGATCTTCGTCGCCGGAACGACCGATACGCAGACCGTGATCCAGCAGGAAGAGATCGAAGACTACATCTGGCTCAATTACCAGAAGGCGTGGAAGATCCTGAAATTTGAAAACGACCGCACCATTCTGGAAAAGGCCAACAATTTCCTGATCAAAATCGGTGTGGCTCAGCCGATCCCGGAGGTGACGAACACTTGACAGAACATCTGGCACAACAACTCGTTGATTTGTTTCAGAACCGCATCCCGCCGGAGCTGACCGTGTTCATCATTTCCCTGTTCCCGATTCTGGAGCTGCGCGGCGGTCTGATCGCCGCCAAGCTGCTCGACATGGATCTGCTTCGCGCGTTTATCATTTGCTACATCGGCAATATGCTGCCGGTTCCGTTCATTCTGTTGTTCATTCGCAGGATCTTCAAGTTTTTGAAAAACCGCCGTTTCTGGAAAAAAATCATTGAAAAGCTCGAGATCCGCTCCAAGCGCAAAAGCGAAACGGTCAAAAAATACCGCGGCTGGGGTCTGCTGCTGTTCGTGGCGATCCCCCTGCCCGGCACCGGTGGCTGGACGGGCGCGCTGGTGGCGGCGCTGGCGGATATGCGCGTGCGCGACGCCACGCTGATCATCGCCGTCGGCGTATTGATCGCCGGGCTGATCGTGGCGGGTCTGAGTTACGGCCTGCCCGCACTTTTCCATCTTTGAGAAAAAAGGATGAGTTTTGTGAAGAAGAACACGCCTTACGACGGCGTCACGACCTACACCGCCAAAGAGCGCAACGCCTACCTCTGGGGCATCATCGGTCAGAACATGATCTATCAGATCGTCGGCACCGGTCTGCAGTATTACTTTGAGTCGGTCATTTTCCTGCCGGCTCTCGCCGTCGGCGCCATCATGGCGGGCGCAAGAGTGTGGGACGCGTTCAACGACCCGATGATGGGGACGCTCGTCGACCGCACCCGCACCAAGTGGGGCAAATGCCGCCCGTGGTTGCTGTATTGCCCGCTGCCGCTGTTCATCATCACAAGTCTTTGCTTCACCAATTTCGGCTTTTATACCAGCCCGAATGCCAACCACGCGCTGATCATCGCGTGGGCGGCCTTCACCTATGTGCTGTGGGGCATGTGCTACACCGTCGGCGACATTCCGCTCTGGGGCATCACGGCGGTCATGACCCGCAACGATGAGCACCGCAACAAGCTGTTGTCGCTGGCAAGGGCGTTCGCCGGTCTCGGAGGCACGGTGACGCTCATCCTCATTCAGCCTGTCTCCATCGCCATCGGCAACGCGCTCAAAACCTCCGCCTTTGCCGATCTGGGCAAGGACCTTGCCTTCAAGCAAGGGCAGCGCTACGGTTTTCTGATCGTCGCCGCGGGCTTTGCGCTCATCGGCTGCGCGCTGTTCCAGCTCGCCGGTATTTTCACGCGCGAGCGCATCAAGGGCAGTGAAAAGAAAAACTCCATCGTCGAAAACTTCAAGCTCATGTGGAGCAACCGCCCGTTCCGTCAGATTCTGATCTCGGGCGTGCTGTCCAGCCCCAAGCAGATCGTGATGATCGTCGCCATGACGCTGGTCAATTTCTACTACGCCAACAGCGATCCTTCCAAAATCTTCAAATATTACGCCATTCTCGGCATCGGCCTGTTCGCCGGTCAGACGCTGATGATGGTTCTCGTGCCGAATGTGGTCAGAAAAGTCGAGAAAAAGACCTTCTACAACTGGTCGAATATGCTCAGTGCGATCCCGTTTGCCATGATCTTTGTCTGCTATGAGATCGCGAGCGGCCCGAACGGCACGCATAACGTCGACACGCCGCTCTTCCTATCGATCTACGCGCTCATGTTCACCCTTGCCGGCGCCTCCCTCGGCGCGGGCACCGTGCTGCAGTCGCTGATGATCGCCGACTGCATCGACTATGAAGAATACCGCAGCGGCTTGCGGCCGGACGGCGT
>JAFTEL010000092.1 GCA_017453685.1 Clostridia bacterium | reverse complement strand
GCATAAGGGCAGCTTCTACGCGCTGCCGCAGTCGCCGCAGCTTTATAAGCAGCTTTCCATGGTGGCGGGCTTTGACCGCTATATGCAGATCGCCCGCTGCTTCCGCGATGAAGACCTGCGCGCCGACCGTCAGCCCGAATTTACGCAGATCGACCTGGAAATGTCCTTTGTGGAGATGGATGACGTTCTTGCCATCGGCGAGGGCTACGTCAAGCGGTTGTTCAAAGAGGTGCTCGACGTTGACGTGGCGACGCCCATCCCGCGCCTGACGTATCAGGAGGCGATGGAGCGCTACGGTTCCGACAAGCCCGACACGCGCTACGCGATGGAACTGTATAACCTCACGGATATCGTGAAGGATTGCGGCTTCAGCGTGTTCTCCGGCGCGGTCGCCGAGGGCGGCTGTGTCCGCGGCATCACCGCCAAGGGCGCGGTCAACGTTCTGACCCGCAAGGAGATCGACAAGCTGACCGAGTTTGTCAAGGGCAGCGGCGCGAAGGGTCTGGCATGGGTTCGCTTGAATGAGGACGGCAGCATGGCTTCCTCCTTCGCCAAGTTCATGACCGAAGAGGAAATGCAGGCGGTTCTCGCCAAGGCGGGCGCCGAAACGGGCGACGTGGTGCTCATTATTGCCGATAAAAAGAATTCGCTGGTGCTCTCCACCCTCGGTCTGCTGCGCGGCGAAGTCGCCAGAAAACTCGATATCATTCCGAAAGATCAATATAATTTCCTGTGGATCGTTGAATTCCCGTTCTTTGATTGGGATGAGGAGCTCGGCCAGTTCGTCGCCATGCACCATCCCTTCACTGCGCCGCTGGACGAATGCATCCCGTATCTGGAAAGCGACAAAGCCCGCGTGCGCGCCAAAGCCTACGACCTCGTGCTCAACGGTATTGAACTGTCGTCCGGCTCCATTCGTATCACGAACCCCGAACTGCAGGGCAAAATCTTTGAACTGCTCGGTCTGACCGACGAGCAGGCGCATGAAAAATTCGGCTATCTGCTCGACGCGTTCCGCTTCGGCGCGCCGCCGCATGGCGGCATGGGCATCGGGCTCGACCGCCTGATCATGCAGATGCTCGGCTGCGAGAGCCTGCGCGACGTGATCGCCTTCCCGAAGGTGCAGAACGCGACCGAACCGATGACGGAGTGCCCCGCGCCGGTGGATGACGTGCAGCTCACCGATCTGGGCATCGGCGTGATCGAAAGCGAAAAATAACAAATAACGGAGGAAAAGCCGTGGGCATTTTTCAAAAGTTAAGCAAAGGGCTTCAAAAGACCCGCATCTCCATGGCGGGCGCCATTGACAATATTCTGTACGGCGTCAACGAGATCACGGACGATCTGTTCGACGATCTGGAGGATATTCTGGTCATGGGCGACGTCGGCGTGCCGACCGCCGAAGAGATCGTCGACCGCCTGCGCGCGAAGGTCGCCAGCGACAATTTGCGCAACGGCGAACAGGTGCGCAAAGCGATCAAGCAGATCGTCGCGGAACTGCTCGACGGCGGCGAACAGCTGGAAATGGTCACCATTCCCTCCATCATTCTCGTCATCGGCGTCAACGGCGTGGGCAAAACCACCACCATCGGCAAAATGGCAAATATGTTCCGTGAACAGGGCAAAAAGGTCATTCTCGGCGCTGCGGATACCTTCCGCGCAGCGGCGATCGACCAGCTTGAAATTTGGGCGGATCGCGCCGGTGTGGAGATCGTCAAGCATACAGAGGGCGCCGATCCGGCCGCCGTCGTGTTCGACACCATCAACGCCGGCAAGGCGCGCGACGCGGATATCATCATCATCGACACCGCCGGCCGCCTGCACAACAAGCGCAACCTGATGGATGAGCTCGCCAAAATCTACCGCGTGATCGACCGTGAGCTGCCGTATTCCGACCGTGAGAGTCTGCTGGTGCTTGACGCTACCACGGGTCAGAACGCCGTGAATCAGGCGCGAGAGTTCAAGAACGTAGCCGAGATCACGGGCATCGTGCTCACCAAGCTCGACGGAACGGCGCGCGGCGGCGTGGTGCTTG
>JAFTEL010000008.1 GCA_017453685.1 Clostridia bacterium | reverse complement strand
TTGTTCCACGCATACTGCAGCACGGTCTCGATCGTATCGTAGAGAGAACCGCTGCTGATGTTGATGAGATTGGAGAATTCATAGGTGATGTTGTAGTCGGTCTTTTCGGCAAGCCACTTTTCAGCCATGTCGAGCATGTCGTTGATACTCTTCTGAACCATGGTGTCGATGGTGGTGGTATCGCCGTCGGGACGATCAACGCCGTAGACCTCTTTGTAGAGCAGGTCTTTGACGAGTTTGGGCGCGTCAAGGTAATCGTTGAGCTTGTCGCCGAGCACACCGGAAAGGGTGGCGCCGATGTCAAGCGTGCCGTAACCATAGGACGCGAGCAGCGCTCTGTTGTCATACAGGAAGTTGATGACGGAGTAGAGCACGTCAAGATCGGTCTTGCCAGCCGTGGTTCTTCTGCAGCCGTTGGCGGCAAAGTTACCGTTGGGGTCAATGTTCAGCGCCGCGAACGAAATGTTCTTGAGGTCGCCGGCGATAGACGTAACGGTGTTCCAGACAGAACCGTTGTAGATCTTGGCAAGAGAATCAAGAGCCTTATCAATGCTGGAATAGTCGATCGTAACATTGATGATCGGCACCTTGATCGAGGTCGAGTCCATTTCCATCAGCATTCTGTCGACTTCGTCGAGCGCGACAGACGCCAGCTGAGCAGCCGTGAAGACCGGCTTGTCAATGCTGTCGTATGCGGTGATGTTGCTGTCCTTGTACTCGCTGTATGCTGCGTTCGCACCGAGGGCGAGCGTGGAGCATACCATGAGCATGGCAAGGAGAACACTGAGGATACGCTTAGAGTTTCTCATGTAGTACACCTCCATAGTGATTTGCGATTTCTCGCATTATTTCAGACCGGCCGAAGCCGATCCGAAAGGCGAACGGGGACATTTTTTGTGCGGACATTCCTCCTTAACAACTTGCCTCAAAAACCAAATCTGCCGTTCAAGCGAATGGTGCCGAAGCGTTGGCCCGCCGAGCACCTTTCTGAGAAATCCAGACTGGTTTTTGACGGCGGTTTGTTGGTAGAAGCAATAGCAAATTAACATCAAAAAGCGGCAATTGGGGGCACTACCCCCTTTTGCACTTTTACAGTTGCCTTTATATTAATACTTTTGTGTCCCATTTGTCAATATTATTTATAAAGTCGTTATTTCTTTGTTCCTATTCCACAAATGTTCCGCCTTTCATTTGTGAAAAATCACGGGAAAGCAAAAAAAGAGGAAAGCCTGAAAAAATCAAACTTTTCCTCTTTTTCCGTTTTTTTCGTGCAAAACCTATTTCTTCTTGTTCTTTTCGTTGGGATTCTGATTCTTATCGTTTCGGTTCTGCTTTTCGGGTGCAGCCGCTTCGCCGTTCGGTTCCTGCGGCGCACCGTTCTCCTCATCAGGCTTCTCCTGATTCTGCGCTTCGGCAGCCTTGGCGCGCTGGATCTGCTGCTGTTGTTTCTTGCGCTTGCGGCCGAACAAACCGTAGCCGTAACCGTAACCGTATCCATAGCCGTTGGAACCGTAGCCGTAGCCGCCGGAACCGTAGCCGTAACCGCCGGAACCGTAGCCGTAGCCGCCGGAACCGTAGCCGTAGCCGCCGGAACCGTAGCCGTAGCTGCCGGAACCGTAGCCGTAGCTGCCGGAACCGTAGCCGTAGCTGCCGGAACCGTAGCCGTATTTGCCGGAACCGTAGCCGTACTTGCCGCCGTAGCGATAGTAGCGCTTATAGTAACGGGAGACGCCGGAGCCGCCCTTGTTGAGGATGCGGCCTCTGGATTCTTCGTCGTTCATGGTGAAGACCGCGCCGGCGATATCAATGTTCGTGCCGGCGATTTCTTCGAGCGTTTCGTTGATGTCGGCGATCTTGGCGTGATCTTTACGGATAACAAAGATGAGCGAATCCGCCAGAGTCGAGATGACCATGCTGTCGGACACCACGCGGGAAGGCGGCGTGTCGATGATGATGAAGTCGAATTCCTTGCGCGCCTGTTCGATCACCTGGCGAACCTTGTCGGCGTCCAGTACTTCGGAGGATTTTTGCGTAATACCGCCGCTGGGCAGGATGAACAACCCGAGGCTCTTGACGTATTTGATGGATTCCTGATACGTGGATTCGCCCTTGATAATGGGGATCAAGCCGGACTTATCGTCATATTTCACGCCGATGGTGCGCAGAATGGCGGGCTTACGCAAGTCGGCGTCCATAAGCAGAACGGACTTGCCCTTCTGGGCGAGCGAAGCCGCGATGTTGATGGCGACGGTCGTTTTACCTTCGTTCTCATAGGTCGACGTGACAATGAATGCTTTGAAGCCCTTGTTGGCGGAAAGGTTTTCGATCTTGGTGCGGATGGACTTGATGCACTCGATGAAAGCGAAGCTGACCTTGTCTTCATCGGTGATCAGCAGCCCGCCGGTAAACAACGGCTTTTTGTTGATCAGACCGGTGCTCTTGCCGACGTAGGGAATGGAGCCGATCACGGCGGCGTTGGTCTTGTTGCGGATGTCGTCGATATCCTTGACCGTGTCGCTGAAGATCTCCACGAGCACCACGATCAGCGCGATGAGAAGCGCGCCCGCCATAAACGCCAAAAAGGCGATCTTAACGGAATTGTCGCTGTTGTTGACGACCGGGGTCTCCGGATAATTGATCAGGCGGATATTGATGGTGCTGGCACTGGTGCGCATATAATCGGGAAAAACATCCAGCAAAGCATCCATGACGCGGGAGCAGAACACCGGATCGCCTCCGGTGACCTCCAGCCCGAAAATGCCGGAGACCGAGGTCTCGGTCAGGGTCATGGAATTGCGCAGAGCAGCCACGCTGTATTCGTTGTTCAGATTCTGCGCCAGACTGTAAAGCATGGCGTCGCTTTTCATCAGAAGACTGTAACGGGCAATATCGTTGTTTTCGTAAGGCACAACGACCGTTACCAGTTCTTCTTTGCCGGTGGCGTCCGCCACTTTGATGTATTTCGTGCTGGTGAATTCCACGGTCGCCTTTTCGATATAGGTCGGCACGTAGGTCGCCTTGGCAAAGAAATAGCCTGCCGCGGCGAAAACGACGCCCACCATCACAACCGCCCAGGCACGGCGAAGCAGGGCGCGAAGCAGCTTGAACAGATCAAGCCCGCCGCCGCCACCGCCGCCGAACAGGCCGTTGCCAAGCAGCGCATTTACGGAATCTCTTTGGGTTTCCTGCATCGGGGTCATCCTTTCCGATAACGAATGATATGGATAAAAAGATGAATCGTTTTAATCAGTTGAATTTAATCATACCGTAAACGAAACAAAAAGTAAACACTTACCGAAAATTTTAAAGAAGAAAAACGTCAGCCGAATCTTTTTCGCCGGATCGGAATGAACGGACCCCGCTCAAAATCCTCGTCGTTGATGATCCTTCTCGGGTTTTCGTTCAGCATCCGTTCATAGACGTCAAACGGAACGGCGCGCGGAAAATGATCCGTCATCGCCAGCAGATCGTTCGGGCGGTGATGCAGCGAATGGGCGTCCGACCCGATGAAGGACGCCAGACCGCTGCGCGTCATGGCGAAGCCGAGTTCCTTCGCCTCCATGCCGTTCGTGCCGACAAGGCTGGTGCCGTTGAGCTGGAACAGCACGCCCAGATCGCCCAGATGATTGATGATGTCGTAGTTTTCCTGCGTGTAATAATACCGCTCCGGATGGGCGATGATCGGCACGTAGCCGCGGGCAAAAAACTCATTCACATATTTCACCAGCCGCATGGTGTTCAGCCCGCGGAAGGTGAATTCGATGAGGATATAGCGGCTGCCGTTGAGCGTCGCGCCGTCAAGGTTCGGGGCGAAAAAGATATCGTCATCCACAAACACTTCCGCGCCGGGCAGCAGTTCCAGTTCGATCCTCTGCCGGTCGATCGCGCGCTTCAGTTCCTCCATGCGCCGCTCGCGCCGGTGAAGGAATTCTTCGATCTGCGACGGATTGGGCAAGTGCGGCGTCAGCACCGCCGTTTGAATCGCGTTCGCCGCCGCAAGACGGCACAGCCCGACTGATTCCTCCAGACTGCCGGAACCGTCGTCCATTCCGTGCAGGATATGGCAATGCATATCGATCATGGGTTTGCTCCTTAAAACGAACGTTTGAGAATTACAGAACGGCGGCTTTCAGCTCGTCGACTTTATCGGTCTTTTCCCACGGCAGGTCAAGATCCTCACGGCCGACGTGACCGTAAGCGGCAAGCTGACGGTAGATCGGCCGGCGCAGATCGAGCGTGCGGATGATGCCCGCAGGCGTGAGCTGGAATACCTTTTCGACCGCTTTTTCGAGCTTGTCCTCCGCGACCTTGCCCGTGCCGAACGTGTCGACGCGCACGGAGACCGGCTCCGCCACGCCGATGGCATAGGCGAGCTGGACTTCGCATTTATCCGCCAGACCCGCGGCGACGATGTTCTTGGCAACGTAGCGCGCGGCGTAAGCGGCGGAACGGTCGACCTTGGTGGGGTCTTTGCCGGAAAAGGCGCCGCCGCCGTGGCGGGAATAGCCGCCGTAAGTGTCCACGATGATCTTGCGGCCGGTCAAACCGCTGTCGCCCTGCGGGCCGCCGGTGACGAACCGGCCGGTCGGGTTGACGAACACCTTTGTGTTCTCATCCAGATATTTGGCCGGAATGACCGGCTCGATCACATACTTTTCAATATCCGCCTTGATCTGCGCCTGTTCCACGTCCGCGCTGTGCTGGGAGGAAACGACGATGGCGTCGATGCGCACGGGCTTGTCGTCCTCATATTCCACCGTCACCTGCGTTTTGCCGTCGGGACGGAGATAGGGCAGCGTGCCGTTTTTGCGCACCTCGGTCAGCTTTTTGGCGAGGGCGTGCGCCAGCGAAATGGGCAGCGGCATCAGTTCAGGCGTTTCGTTGCAGGCAAAACCGAACATCATGCCCTGGTCGCCCGCGCCTTCGCGGTCAACGCCCATGGCGATATCGGCGGACTGCTTATCCAGCGCAACGAGCACGGCGCAGGTGTTGCCGTCAAAACCCTTGGACGCGTCGTCATAGCCGATCTCGCAGACGGTTTTGCGCACAAGGGCGGGGATATCGATATCAACGGACGCGGAGATCTCGCCCATGACCAGCACCTGACCGGTGGTGCAGGTGGTCTCGCACGCCACGCGGCCGGACGGGTCCTTCGCCATAATCGCGTCAAGCACCGCGTCGGAAATATTGTCGCAGATTTTATCGGGATGACCCTCGGTCACCGATTCGGAGGTAAACAGACTTCTCATGATCGTTTCCTTTCTCTTTCTCACTCTTTTTCGTTTGTTCCGCACCGTGTGCGATCCCGCAAAAAAAGAACGCCCATTGAAACACGGACGCATCATCATGCATCCTTATCTTTCGGTTTTCACCGCAGGAATTGACACCTTGCCGCAAGGCAGGTTGTCGGGCTTCATCGGGCCTGTTCCCTCAGCCGCTCGCAATAAGGACATTCAGTTTTATCATATTATACTGACGAAGAACAAAAAAGTCAAGAGCAAAAAGCAAGGTGCTTTTATTTCTTTCGGGTACTTGTTCTTTCCATTGTGTTTCGATATAATAGCAGAAAAAAAGCAGCGGAAAGGATGATCGTTTTGCAAAGATTCTTCGCCGTATTTTTCACGTTGATCTTTTCTCTTTTTTCTTCCTTCGGCGCAGTCGACCGCCGCGCGGATGCGTGGCAGCTCGATCTGCCCATTTACGAAGGCGGTCAGATCAGTGAAAACATTTATCTGGACGGTTCCGGTTTATTCAGCGATGAAGACGGTCCCACGGGCAGCGAAAGCCTCATGGAACTCGTACGCTTCACCAACCGCGGTCAGTATGAGAATTATTGCGGCGCGCTGCAGGAAGCCGGTTATCAACCGGTTTATGAAAACACGCTCGGCGGCGTGACCTGCGCGGCGTTCCGCAAGGGAGAAAAGCTGTATTACACCTACTTTGCCGAACGCAAAAACGAAGTGCGCATCATCGAAGACAACAACACCAACTGCTTTGAGGATTTCGGCTATGAATGTAACAGCGGCGAAGGCGCGACCGTTTATCAATTCGACTATCCCTATTTTGACGAAGGCGAAAAGAGCGACGAAGCGCTCTACGCCGACAACGGCATGATGTATATTATTCATCTGGCAGACAACAGTCTGATCGTGATTGACGGCGGCGCGATCCGCCAATCCAGCAACAAAAACATTGACGAATGCATCAAATTTCTGCACAAGATCACCGGCACGGAAGCGGGCGAGCCGATCCGCATCGCGCTGTGGTACGGCACGCACGGCCACAGCGACCACGTCACCTTTTTCTACAAGCTCCTCGGTCATTATCATGGCGAACTGCTGCTGGAACGCGTGATGTTCAACTACCCGTCCCTGTCGCTCGTGGAGCACGACGGCCGCATCGATATGTTCCGCAACCGTCTGGCTAAATTATATCCGGACGTCAAATATCTCTGCCCGCATACCGGCATGAGTTTCCCCATCGCCAACGCAACGATCGACGTGCTTTACACGCACGAAGACGCGGCGTCGGCAGCCAGCGGCAAAACGCCGGTCGAAAACCCCAACGACGGTTCCACCATCTGCCGCATCACAGCGGCGGGCAAACGCCTGCTCATCACGGGCGACGCGAACCATATCGCGGAAAGGGCGATCATCGCCATTCACGGCACGGACGAACTGAAAACCGACGTATTGCAGGCGGCGCATCATCTTTACAACAGGCTCTATCGCCTCTATCAAGCCACCGACGCCGCATACGTGCTCTGCCCCATGTCCGAAGGGCACGGCAAAATGCAGCGCGGTTATCTTGCGGCGCGGCTGTTTTACAGCAAAGATCAATTGCTCTTTGCCGACGACGCGCTGTACGGCGTCACCATGAGCGCCGACGGGCTGAAGCTCACGGTCGATCACACCGACTGCGGCCCGTATGACAACTCTTCCATGAATGAGATTTGGTAATTGAGCTGTGAAGAAGCGCGAAAAAATCTGTTGAAAAACGTGCTGCAGTTTGCCTCTGCTGATTTGATAAAAAGTTCACAAAATCCCGCTTGACACACCCGATATTTTTTCCTATCATTTTTGTTGTAAATCTCACCTCACTTCTTGAAAGGATCTGAAAAGCCATGCGCAAATCGACCAAGATCATTTCCCTGTTTCTCGCCGCTCTTCTGCTGTGCGCCGCGATGCCGCTGAGCGCCTCGGCGCAGACTTCCGCAAGCGGAAGCTTTTCCATGCTCAACTATAACGTGGCGGGTCTGCCCGACTTTGTCGCCATGTTCAACGGCACCGAAAAGATCGACATCGCCGCCAAAGAAAGAATCATCGGCGCCCAGCTCAACGAATCGGGCATCGACTATATCGCCGTGCAGGAGGATTTCAACTTCAACAAATCCCTCGTCGGCGCCATGCCCGCCTACACCTACCGCACCCTGCACCACGGCGGCGTGCCGATCGGCAGCGGACTGAATATTTATTCCACGCACCCGCTCTACAACGTGGAGCGCGAAGAATGGCGCCAGCGCTACGGTTTGTTTGACGAGGGCGACCAGCTCACCCCCAAAGGCATTCTGTACGCGGTGATTGAAATTGCCGACGGCGTCTATGCCGACTTTTACGATATTCATGCCGACGCGTTCGACACCGCCGAATCGCAGCAGGCGCGCATGGATAATTTCTTCCAGCTTTTTGAAATGATCGTCCGCCACAATTCCGACCGCCCCGTCATCGTCACGGGCGACTTCAACATCTCCATCCACCATTCAAAATCCGACCCGAGCGGCGCGCTGATCAAGCTGCTGTTCATCGATCAGCTCGGCATGAAGGACGCCTGGATCGAAAACCACAACGACGGCGATTACAGCGATTTTTCCAAGTGGGAAGCCACAGGACTGTATGACTGGGGCAACTGGGATTCCGTGGAAAAATTCCTCTACAAAGACGGCAACGGTATTCATCTGGATGCGACTTCTTTTGAGTACGTCGATTACAAGGACGAAGACGGAAAATCCTGCTCCGACCATCGGGGCGCAAAGGTCGTTTTCGAGTACACGACGGACGACACGTTCCAACCCGAATCCGCTTCCGATTTCACCGTTGAAAAGTTCAATCTCTTCAAAGAGATCAAGCGCGTACTGACCACGTTCTTTGATACGCTGTTCCTGTGCCTGCACAACATCGCTCTGCTCAAGGTGCAGAAGCCCATCGAAAGCTGATCGTATTTTCACGAAAAATTTAACAAAAAAGCGACCGTTTTTCGCCCAAAATCATGGGATGAAAAGCGGTCGTTTTTTCCTTGTATTTTGGATTATGCGAGGCTGGCGTTTTTCAGCGTGCAGTAAGTGTTTTCCCCTTCCTGGTAAGTGGTGAACACGCCGACCACGCAGATGTCGTCGCCCTTGTTCGGGTAACTGTACCCGTTTCGGAGCACGAACTCGATCCCCTGCGAGCAGCAGGCGGTCGCGTCCGAAACGATGCAGGCGTAATAATCCTTGCCGGTGTCGTTATCGTGATAAACGGCCATTTTTCCGTTCATCTTCACGGTCTTGCCGAGGTAATCCTTCGGCTCGGACATCATGTGGTAAACCTCCGAATAAACCAGCGTGCTGGACAGCGCGGTCAGGTCAACGTCGATCGCTCCGGCCGCGTTGGCTTTTTTCGTGCCGTTCTGTTCTTGTCGGGTGGCGCTTTCTTTTTGACTGTTTTGTTCCGTGGTTTCGGCGTTGAGAACGTCCTTCACCCCGGTGGGCTGGTTGCCCGCCCTTCCCGCGGAACCGGCGCTGCCGCCGCAGCCCGCCAGCGCGAATAAAACTGCCGCGCAAAGCAGCAAAGCGATTGATTTTTTCATGAACGGATCCCTCCCGTAATTTTACCGATCAGATAACAGACCGCAAAAGCGGCAACGTCGACGGCGACGATGGTCGAGCCCACCGGCGTGCCCGCCAGAATGGAAATGATGATCCCCGAAAACGCGCACACCACCGACAGCACCGCCGAACAGATTGTGACCGATTTGAAGCTGCGGAACAGCCGCATGGCTGACAGAGCCGGAAAGATGACCAGCGCGGAAATGAGGAGCGAGCCGACGAGGTTCATGGCCAGCACGATGATGACCGCGATCACGACCGCGATCAAAAGATTGTAGCGCTCCGTTCCGGTGCCGACTGCTTTTGAAAAATCTTCATCAAATGTCACGGCAAAAATTTTGTTGTAGAAGAGCGCGAAAATAATGACCACAGCCACCGACAGCCCCACGCATAAACCGACCTCTTTTTGCGTCAGTGTCAGGATGGAGGTCGAGCCGAAGAGCGTGCTGCAAACGTCGCCGGACAGGTTGGACGAGGTGGAAAAAATATTCATCAGCAGGTATCCGAACGCCAGCGCGCCGACGGAGATCATGGCAATGGCGGCATCGCCCTTGATTTTGGCGTTCTGCCCTGTGCGCAAAAGCAGCACGGCGCTGAGGATCGTGACCGGCAGTACCAGCAGCATTTCGTTCGTCAGGTTTGCCACCGCGGCAACAGCCATAGCGCCGAACGCCACATGGGACAGCCCGTCACCGATAAAAGAAAACCGTTTGAGCACGAGCGTGACGCCCAGCAGGGAAGAACAAAGCGCGATCAGAACCCCCACGACCAGCGCGTAGCGCACGAAGGGATAATCGAGATACGCGAGCAATTTTTCCGTCATCCCGCCTCACCGCCTTCCTGCTGCGCCAAAAAGAATTTTCCGGCGTCGCTCTCCAGGTATTCTGCTCTCGTGCCGAAAAACAGGGTGGAACCGATATGCAGGATATGGTCGGCATAGCGCACGGCGGCGGCCATATCATGGGAGATCATGATGATCGTCACGCCCTCGCGGTTGAGCCTGTCGATCAGGTCGTACATTTCCGCCGTCACCTTCGGGTCAAGCCCCGAAACCGGCTCGTCGAGCAGCAAAACCTTGCGCGTGGCGCACAGCGCTCTGGCCAGCAGCACGCGCTGCTGCTGCCCGCCGGAAAGCTCGCGGTAACAGCGCCGCGCCAGATCCGCGATCCCCATGCGTTCCATGTTATTTTGCGCCAGCTGCTTTTCTTCGCCGTTGTAAAACGGACGAAGCCCGCAGCGCCCCTGACAGCCGGAAAGGACGATCTCCCGCACGGACGCGGGAAAATCCTTTTGCACGACCGTCTGCTGCGGCAGATAGCCGATCTCGTTTTTCTTCAGCCCGTCGCCGGTCAGGATCTCGCCGCCGAGCGGCTCCTGCAGATGCAGCAGCGTTTTCATCAGCGTGGTTTTGCCCGACCCGTTTTCGCCCACAATGCAAAGATAATCCCCCGCGTAGACGGAAAAGTTCAGGTTTTCCGCGATCACGCGGGAATCATAGCCGAGCGACAGGTTTTTGACCGTGAGCAGCGCCATAAGCAGTCCCCCTATTTCAATGCATCTTTCAGCACGGACAGATTGCTTTCCATAACGGTCAGATAGGCGGCGCCGTTCTGAACGTCCTTCGCCGTCACGGACTGCATGGAATCCAGCGTTAAAATTTTCTGATTTTTCGTCTGCGTGTTCTGCACGATCGTTTCCGCGATGCGGTGATCGGTCCCCTCAATGGTCATCACCGCGGGCAGGGAAAGCTCGTCCATCTTTTCGGAAAGGAACGTGATGGTCTCAAAGCTGGCCTCCGTTTCGGCGGAACAGCCGACGAACGCCGCGTAATACGACAGACCGTAATCGTCGGTCAGATAGCGGAACGGGAAGCGGTCGCCGAACAGCAGCGTTTTGACTGCGGCGTCGGATACGACCGCCTGATAAGCCGCGTCAAGCGCGTTGAGTTTTTCAACGTAGGCCGCGGCGTTATTCTCATAAACCGCAGCGTTGTCCGCGTCGATTTTCTGCAGCGCGGCGGAAATGGTCTGCACCAGCGCGGCCGCGCTGCGCAGCGAGAGCCAGACGTGCTCGTCGTACTCGACCTCTTCCTCATCCTCAGCTTCGTCCTCTTCCGCCTGCATTCCTTCCACGATCTCTTCTTCCTTGACGGTATCGCCGAGCGCGTCGAGCAGACTGACCACGGTCATGTTTTGGTTGACCGCTTCCTGCAGCGCGTCGTCGACCCATTCGTCGGATTCGCCGCCGACGTACACGAACAGATCGCACGAGGCGATCTTCATCATATCGTCCGCCGTCGGCTGATAGCTGTGCAGGTCAACGCCGCTGTCAAGCAACATGGTGACCTTGAACCCGGCGGGGTTTTCGCCGAGGATGTTCCTGACCCAGTCATAGATGGGAAAAATGGTCGTGACGATCCGCCTCGGGCCGCCGCTTTGGGCAGGCTGCCCGGGGTCACGGCCGCACGCGGTGAAGCAGCCGACCACAAGGATGGCGGCCAGGAGCAGAGAAAACACTTTTTTCATCAGAATTACCTCCGTTTTTCTTTCAATTTGGATAGAAAAAGGCAAGGGTAAACCGCGCGCCGAAAAACGGGCGCGATCCACCCCTGCCGGAGGTTTGATTCAGTTGTTCAGCCTGACCTTTTTGGCAACGGGCGTTTGCGGCAGAAAGGTTGGCAGAAAAAAGAACGCCGACAAAACAAGCAGCCAAAAGCAAACCGCAGCGGCGGCTGATGACGCCCGCCCGGCGCCGAACTGACGAAACGACTGCACGCAGGCCTGAATGCACGCGCACACGGCGCAGCCCTCGCCCACGCAGTCATGATCCGCCTCAACGGCGATGAAAAACGCAGCAAACAGCACGGCGGCAGCCATCACCAGAGCGATGACGCCCGCTGCGATCCGTTTGCGTTTTGTTGCAGCCGCAATACGCATGGCCGTTCCCTTTCTTTTCGTTCAAAAGCTACTTGGTATTTTAACGCAAAAACAGGAAAGAGTCAAGACGATTCGGTTTTCTCTCACTTTCCCGTATTTTATGTAAAAAAGTATTTTCAGTGAAATCCGTTTCCTTCACCCGCACGAAGTGCGAATTTCACCCCGAAGGGATTTCACCGCCCGACAGAGCGATTTCACCCGTCCGCAAGGACGGATTTCATTGAAAAAAGCCCTTTTGTCG
>JAFTEL010000091.1 GCA_017453685.1 Clostridia bacterium | reverse complement strand
CAGGCCGCTGTTGTCAGGCGGATCTACCGAACGTTCATGGAGGGAAAAACGGCCGGAGCCATCGCAAGAGAACTGACGGCAGAGGGCATTCCGACCCCGGCGGGCAAAACGAACTGGCAGGCGTCAACGGTAAGCAGTATCCTTCAGAATGAGAAATACCGCGGTTCCGCTCTTCTTCAAAAGCACTACACGGTCGATTTCCTGACCAAAAAGCAAAAGGTCAACGAAGGAGAGATACCGCAATACTATGTGGAGCACAGTCACGAAGCGATTATCGACCCGGATGAGTGGGACACCGTGCAGGAGGAAATCAGGCGGAGAAAACAAATCGGCCGATCCTACAGCGGCAAGTGTGTGTTCAGCACGAAGCTCATATGCGGGGATTGCGGCAGCAGGTACGGGGCGAAGGTCTGGCACTCGACCGACAGGTACAAGACCACCGTCTGGCAGTGCAATCAGAAATATGACGGCGAACATGAAAAATGCCAAACGCCGGCGCTGACGGAAGGCGAGATCAAAGACAGATTCGTCGAGGCGTTTAACCGTATCATCGTTTCAAAAGAGGCTTTTCTCGCGAACTGTTCCTATGCGAAAGAAACGCTTGCGGACACGGCTTCGCTGGACGCTCAGATAAAAAAGCAATGGCGCGAGAAGGAAACCGTTCTGGCGCTGATCAAAAAGTGTGTTGAGGAAAACCCGGTCGTGGCAATCGATCCGAAAGAATTCAACGACCGCTATATCGGTTACGTCGAACGGCACGATGCGGTACAGGCGGCGATCGACAGGCTGCAGGCGAAAAAGAAGGCTCGTCTGGACAAGGCGAAAGCGATCGACAGGTTTGCGCGAATGCTCGCGGCAAGAGACGGCTTTTTGAACGAGTTCGACCCGTTCCTTTGGAGCGCGATGGTTGAAAGCGCCACGATCATGAGCAGCGGCGAAATGCGGTTTCGGTTCTATGACGGAACAGAAATAACAGAATAACAAGAATAAAACTAATTTGGTATTATAATCAAATAGGTATTTTAAAGTTGGAATAATATAGAGGAACCCCGATGCCACGGCGGAGCTATTGCTTCCCGGATCATTTTGTAGTAAAATACAACAAAACGGAAATGAAGCCATGGAGGGAATGTTATGTCAAAAACCATCAAAAAAGCGTTGTCCATTCTGCTCTGCGCGGCGCTGCTGTTCGGCGCGGCGCCGCTGAACGGCTTTGTGGGGCTGGAGCTGCCGTCGCTTTCGTCCCTGTTCGCGTGGATTGCCCACGCGGCTGACCAAACGTCGGGAACCTGCGGCGAGAATCTGACGTGGGTCTACGACCCGAACACGTTCACGCTGACCATCAGCGGCACGGGCGCGATGGATGACTATTCTTATGTTTCTCTTGACAATTCGCTTGTGACCACCGCGCCGTGGAAGCCTTATTACAACACGATGGAAACGGTCGTGATCAACAGCGGCGTGACCCATATCGGCAACTATGCGTTCCAGAAGTGCACCGCGCTGACCGGCGTCACGCTGCCAGACAGTCTGACGAGCATCGGCTATAACGCTTTTATGCACTGCAGCGCGCTGACCGGCATTCAGTTCCCCAACAGTCTTGTGAGCATCGGCGACGGCGCTTTCCAAGACTGTACCCATCTGGACAACTTATCCATTCCGGACAGCGTCACAAGCGTCGGCGCCTATGCGTTCAACCAGACCGCCTATTACAATGACGCCGACAATTGGCAGGATCACGTTTACTATTGCGGCAAATTTGCCCTTTCCAGCTTTTTCCCGAGCAATGTGGAAACCTGCGTGATCAGACCGGGCACGACGGTGATCGCGGAGAGTGCTGTTGATGATGCATATCAAAAGATCACGAGCCTTACCATCCCCGAAAGCGTGACCCATATCAGCGTCAGAGCGTTCAGCCGCCTGACCAAGCTGACCGAGATCCATTACAACGCGGCCAACGTCGCCGATCTGCCCGCCTCGACCAACGCGTTCTTACAGGCAGGCAAGGACGCAGCGGGCATTACCGTCACCTTCGGCGCTTCGGTGGAACGCATCCCCGCCAACCTGTTCCGTTATGAAACAATGAAGGGTGTTTCTCCAATCGGCGCGACCCCGAACATCACGACCGTTTACCTCGGCGGCAGCGTCACGGTCATCGGCGCATACGCGTTCAGCGGCTGCTCGACGATCACCGACGTTTATTTTGCCGGTTCCCGTTCACAATGGAATTCTCTCTCCGTTGGCAGCAACAACGCCTACCTGCTGGGCGCCAACATCCATTTCACCTGCACTTCGCCGCTTTTCGGCGTCTGCGGCGAAAACATGACGTGGGAATACGATCCCAACACCTTCACGCTGACCATCAGCGGCACGGGCGCGATGAACGACTACACGGCGATCGGCAATGTGACCTCCGCCCCGTGGGGAACATACAGTGACGAGATCACCTCCATTGTGATCGGTCATGGCGTCACGAGCGTCGGCAGCTATGCGTTTTACGGCTGCTCCGCGCTGACGGCCGTTACCGTTCCTGCCAGTATGATGAGCCTTGGCAATTACGCGGTGGGAGGCTGCGCTTCCTTTACAGATCTTTACTATGAGGGCACGCAGCAGCAAATGGCTGCTGCCACGATCGCCTCCGGCAATGAAATACTCAGGCTGGTGAATCTTCATTTCATCGCTCCGTCCGCCGTTTCCGGCACCTGCGGCGACGATTTATACTGGACTTACGACCCGAGCACGCACGCCCTGAGCATCAGCGGCACGGGCGACATGGATAACTACTCCACGAGCTCCTCGGTTACAACAGCGCCCTGGGGCGCGTATTCCGGCACGATGCAAACCGCTGCGATCGGCAGCGGCGTGACGAGCGTCGGCGATGATGCGTTTGCGGGCTGCAGCGCTCTGACTTCCGTCAGCCTGCCGAACAGCGTCACAAAAATCGGCAGTTCCGCGTTCGAAGGCTGCTCCGGTTTGACGGGCGTGACCCTGCCCGATAACCTGAGCACGATCAATATGCATACGTTTGCCGGCTGCACCGGACTGACAAGCGTGACCGTTCCCGCCAGTGTTAAATACATCAGCTACCGCGCGTTTGCCGGCTGCACCGCGCTGGCCGGCGTCAGCATTCCCGACAATGTCATCTACCTTGACCGAACCGCATTCGACAACACGGCCTTATATCTGGACGAAAGCAACTGGCAAAACAACGTGTTTTACATTGGCAATAACCTCATCAAAGCCAGAACGGAGCTCACGGGCGTTTGTCAAATCAAGCCGGGCACCAAAACCATTGCCGCGTACGCGTTTGAACACTGCACGTCGCTCACGGGCGTTGTCATTCCCGACAGCGTCACAAACCTCGGGCAGGGCGCTTTCAACGGCTGCACCGCTCTGACAAGCGCCGTTGTCGGCGTCGGCGCAACAAGCATTACCGCCGCAGTGTTTATGAGTTGTACCGGATTGACGAACGTCACCCTTGGCGACGACGTTACCTACATCGGCCAGTCCACGTTCTACGGCTGCTCCGCATTGACGAGCATTACCATTCCGTCCGGCGTTACGAAAATCGACAAATCCGCATTCCAAGGTTGTTCAAACCTGACCGACGTTTATTACCCGGGCACGCAGCAGGAATGGGATGCGATCATCATCGGCGCGAACAATGACCCGCTGCTGAACGCGGCGCTGCATGTCAACTATCTCCCGGTCGATTCCGGCACGTGCGGCACGAACCTGACGTGGGAATATAATCCGAACACATTCACGCTGACCATCAGCGGCACGGGCGCGATGACGGATTATGCGCACACTTCCATCGATGACATTCTGGTCACCTCAGCGCCGTGGGGCGTGTATTATAACGTCATGTCCACCGTTGTGATCGGAAACAGCGTGACGAGCATCGGCAGCTTTGCGTTCAGCAACTGCCGCGCTCTGACCAATCTGAGCATCGGCAGCAACGTCACGAGCATTGGCGAGTTTGCGTTCCACGGCTGCACAGGGCTTGCAGACGTCGCACTCCCGAACAGCGTCACCACCCTTGGCAGCGGCGCATTTTACGGGTGCTCGGATCTCACGAACGTTTCAATCCCAGAGAGAGTCACCTGCCTTGGCAACGGGGTGTTTTACGATTGCATCCGTCTGGCGAACATCACCATTCCGGACAGTGTCTCAAGCGTAGGCGCGAACATCGTCTACAACACGCAGTTCCGCGATTATGAAGGCAACTGGCAGAACGGCGTTTTGTACGTTGGCAGTCACCTGTTAGAAGCGCGCGCGACGCTTCAGGGCGTCTACGAGATCGAGCCCGGAACCATATGTATTGCCGACGGCGCGTTCAGGGACTGCATCGACCTGACCGGCGTGATCATTCCCGACAGCGTTTCGTACATCGGCGGCTTTGCGTTCCAGAACTGCGCCGCGCTGACCGGTCTTGTCCTTCCAGAAAGCATCACGCGCATCGGCGAGTGTATGTTCGATGGCTGTATTGGACTGACCGAAATCACCATCCCCGCCAACGTTAAGTACATCGGCGATTTTGCGTTCTCCGGCTGCACCGGGCTGACGTGCATAACCGTTCCGGACGGCGTCACACACATCGGCGATTACGCGTTTTCCGGCTGCGAAGCGCTGGCCTGCCTGTCCGTTCCGGCGAGTCTCGCGTACGTTGGCATTTACGCCTTCTACTACTGTGGTGAGTTGACGGACGTTTACTACCGCGGCACACAGGAACAGTGGGATGCGCTCACGAGCGATCCGGATCGCTTTAACAACGGCAACGACGAACTGCTCAACGCCATCCTCTTTTTCTCCGCCGATCTCCTAACTTCCGGCTCCTGCGGCAATAACCTGACCTGGCATTACGACGCGGATACGGCCGAGCTGACGATCAGCGGTACGGGCGCCATGACCGATTACACCCACTCGCTTATTAATTATGGTATGAATTATTATAAGCTTGCCGATTTAACCGACGCGCCATGGAAAGCCTATCACCGATCGATTAGTTCAGTCGTGATCGGCAGCAGCGTAACAGGTATCGGCAGCGCCGCGTTTACCGGCTGCACCGCGCTGACGAGCGTGACCATTCCCATCGGCGTCACAACCATCGGAGAGGACGCATTTTTAGACTGTCCCGCTGTTGCGGACGTTTATTACGGGGGAACGCAGCAGCAGTGGCGTGCGATCACGATCGGAGAAGATAACGAGGATCTGACGAACGCGAGCCTTCACTTCCTTGGTCATACCCACGTCTATACTTCCGCCGTGACCAAAGAACCGACCTGCACGGAGGAAGGCGTGACGACCTACACGTGCGAATGCGGCGAAAGCTACACCGAAGCCATCCCCATGCTCGCGCACATACCCGTTACCATGGTGACCGTTCCCGAAACCTGCACCGAAACCGGGCTGCAGCATGAGGAATGTGAGGTCTGCGGCGCGAGGCTTGGCGAAGACGTGGTGATCCCGGCTCACGGCCACACCGCTTCCGGCTGGCAGATGGTGGAAGATCCGACCCCGACCAGCACCGGCAGAATGTGCCAATACTGTACCGAATGCCATATTCAGCTCGACGAAATGACCGTGCCGATGCTCAGCGGCACGCACGTGACAGGCGTCACGTTATCCTCTTCCGAAGCATACCTCAATATGGGCGAGACGCTGACGCTGACCGCCGAAGTGACCCCCGCCACGGCGGCCAATAAAACCGTGCTGTGGACGTCCTCCAAGCCCATGGTGGCCACGGTCGAAAACGGCGTGGTGACGCCCGTCGCCCCCGGCATCACGGTCATCATCGCCCAGACGGCCGACTGCGGTTATAAAGACTTCTGTGTGGTGCAGGTCAACGCCGTCTCGGCACAGAACGGGCTTGTGATCGACAACGGAACGATCTACGGCCTGAGTGTGAACATGAGCAGTCTGGACGAATACCTGACGCTCAACGACGATACGATGATTCTTGAGACCAGCTCCGACGTGATCGGCACCGGCACGAAGATCACCGTCAAACAGGGCGACACGGTCGTGAATGAATTTGAAGCGGTCGTCTTTGGTGATATCGACGGCAACGCGTGGTACGACGGCACGGACGCCTATTTCGTGCGGCTCGTGGCGAACGGCATGATCAGCGAAAGTGCCCTGACCGACGCGCAGCGTATGGCCGCCGACTGTAACCACGACGGCGTGATCGACTCTGCCGACGTGGCGCTGCTGGAGCAGGCCGGTCTGCTGCTGAGCAGCGTCGACCAGACCCTGCCGAGTGAGGAACTGCAAACCAACAGTGTCTATCTGGAATACTGCAGCCTGATCGACCAATCAATCGAAATCGCCGAACCCGATCAGCCGGCCGTGACCGAAGAGCCCGCGGAAGAGCAGGAGAGTGCCGCAACCGTCTGGCAGATCATCCTTGACCTGTTCAAGCGGCTGGTGAATTTCATCACTATGATGTTCTCAATTGTAGTTTTACCAAAGTAAGATAAAACGAAAAAACGCCCTGGCGGGCCGCACTTGCGTGTGACTCGTCAGGGCGTTGTTCTGTCTGTATTTACTTTTCGGGGATCCGCAGCACCTGACCCGATTTCAAGATGTTGCTTTTCAGTCCGTTCAGCTTCACGATTTCGGTGTCAATGTCCACAAACCGGGATTCCAACAATTAAAGTGTCCAGTTTCTGGGGTACATTTTACGTAAAACCTTCTCGGTAACAATTACCCATTTCGGTAACGATTATACCATCTCGGTAACAATTTACCCATCTTGTGAAACTTTTTACAACATCTCGGTAACAATTTACCCATCTCGTGAAACTTTTTACTCCATCTCGTGAAACTTTTTACCCCCATCTTGTGTAACGATT